>SKJI01000005.1 GCA_007115995.1 candidate division SR1 bacterium | reverse complement strand
TACATTTAAAAGAATGTGAATATAGATTTAACTGTAGATTATGATCAAAAAATATGTATAATGAATTATTGAAATTGCTTAGAAATTTTATTTTAGAGTAGCTTTGCTAGTCTAGACCCAATATAAATAATCAAGAAATGGCTAATTCTATAACTATTGAAAATATGTTTCCTCATCTATGATTGGACCATGGAGCAGTATCTTTTTATCAATGAAGGAGTGTTAATGAAATCAAATCTGCTTACGCTAGTCTTAACTACCATGACAGGACTTTGAATTTATGATCTATGAAATTAAATAAAGAAAAATGATACTCATATAAACATGATTATTTATGAGTTATTAAAGTTGATGTCGTACAAATGCAATGGAAGGGTGATAATGTAGATGTACATTTTGCGCGTGCACTAAACAATGATCCTGAAAAAGTATTTGTTACAAACATTGTTTATAGTGATGCCAAGGTAAACTCTTTTGGTGTTTACGATAAACAAATTAATGCGTGACCAATTACTGCTAAACCGATTGAATATAATTCTCAACTTCCAAATCATAATTATAAAAAATACTGACAGTATATAGATCCAAAAGATGGTACAACAAAATATAAATATGGAGATATTCGTGATTTATATCAAGAAATGCCTCTAATCAAAGCATATAAGAAACATAAGTAAGATAACTCTTAGCAGAAGAAAATAGACGTGATCTACGCAGAACATGGTCACCTTATGATATGCTCCTGCATAACATCAACAATGTGCTGACGAATCTTCTCAATGGTTGAGAAGAAGATGCGCGCACGATCGCTATCACACTTGATCATGATCAGAAAAAAGTGACTGTCTTTGGTGATCCAATACCTGATCCGAAACCAGATACACCACTTGATACCCTTGCATACATGAAAGATAAACCACCCCAAGAACAACTCTATCACCTTTTTGATGATCTGGTAGATTTTGCAAAACGTAATGATCAGTATGATCGTTTCTTCAAAGAAATTTATACAGAAACATAATAAAAGCAGATTATAACAGCGCTATTCGTAAGCAAGGTCTGAAAAAGAGATGAAATTTGATGAAATAAAATTTTTTCACTCATGAGGACATTCCCCTAGAAACCTCATATTTACATATAATCGAGTAAATACGAAGATATGCAACTGATAGAACATATCCAAAGCAAACATCCAACCCAAACAATTATTATAGAATAGAGCCCCAAAAAATTTGACAAAAGACCGTACTACTCGTATACTTAAACTACCAATTTTATTTGTTGATAATCATCATGATACAAAGAGTTCGTTCAGAAAGAGCATTGGCTGCAGCTACAAGAATAAAAATTATCGATCATATAGCAGAAGTAGATCTACCTGGTTTTATTTTTGAACAAATTGATAGCTCGCTTAATGAGTTAAACTACTATAAACTTTCTAATTTATACGATAATATAAAACAGTATACTGAATATCTCTATGTAGTAGCCAGAAAGTACAATGCCGACATTAAAAAGATCACAACATATCAAACAGAAAAAAAATCAAATCAGCTGTATTTTCAACAATTTATGACCAATAAACTACTAAAAGAATGATGGTTTATGAATCTTACCAAAAAACAGTCTGTCTCACTGTATACTAAATACAGTGTTTTATGTATCTTAACTATGAAAGAATACATCAATAGAAGAATTTTACAAGCATCTGCAAAAAAACAACAAGCAATGAGTAAGGTGTCACATACAACAGTATAATATATATCTCACACATTTTTTGTTGCAAAATTACAATGAAACAGTACATATATATGTAGTGATCTTCACTATAAAGATTTTTGAAGGTCTAAAAATGATGTGATAACATTAAATTTTTCATAAAGAACTTTTCATAAAAACACCTTCAAACATGTTTGTTTTATAGTAAGGTTAATAATGTGTTTTTAATTATTTTTTTAACAAAAAATGAGTAATGAGCAAACAATACTAGAAAAATATTGAGATATCATCAAAGAAGAAGTGAATGTTAAGGATATTACTCTTCTCAAAGACACAATTTCAGTAGAAAAATCATACATTCCACTGTGATCGAAACTTTCACAACAGTTTTGAAAAGACACATGAGCTATAATTGCGGCAGCAAAAGCTTGAAACTATCAAGAATGAGAAGACGGGATCCTCATAGTAACACAATGAACACAATCATGGACTTTGACTGCAAATCAATATGAGATAAGATACGCTTGAATTGATCCAACACATCAAACTATCAATGATGGCATCATTATATCTCTCGATACAATGATCACACCTGCACTCAAACAAGAGTGACTAGCACGTGAAATCTCAAGATTTCTCAACCAACTCAGAAAAGTCGCTGATTATACCGTTGATCAAAAAATAGACTGCTACTATATGACTAATGATCAAGAACTCACAGAATGTATGGAACAGTTTACTACATTTCTCCAACAAGAAGCACTATTACGTTCATGCGTTAAAACACAAGAACTCAGAGAATGAGATGCACAAGATACCTTAACAGTACCAGAATGATCAATAACCTTTACTGTCAAACAATAATATCATGAAACTCCTTATACAACGTGTCAATAAGGCATCAATACGTATCAACGATTGATGAGTTCAAACGATGCATTCGTGAATTGTTGTCTACGTCTGATTTACTCATGAAGATAGCAGCGCCCAGCTTCAAAAAGCAGCAGAAAGAATCGTCATGCTTCCGTTCTTTGAAGACGAAACAGGAAAAATTAAACACTCACTCAGCACACACCAATGATCACTCCTGTTAGTACCTAACTTTACGCTTTATGGAAGAAATAAGAAATGAAATCAACTAGACTATACACATGCTGCACCATTTCAAGAAGCTGAATCACTCTTCAAACAACTATGCACCTATATCCAAACTATTTATCCTCACCCAATACTCATATGAGAATTTTGAGCATATATGGAAATCACAGCAACGAATACATGACCAGTGAATATATTTATTGACATATAATATAAAATAATTATAATAAAAGAATGAACACAGAGTACTGATCAAATAAAATTCCTCAGCTTTCAGAAGAAAAGAATATAAAAGATTTTTTACAGAAAGCAGAGATGGACTATGAATTAGTAAGGGTAATGACATGGATAAGCTGAATATACAACTTATACCGCTGACACTTACCGTATTTTCCTTATTGAACGAAATGAACTACTGACTCATCAACCAACAGACAGACAGAATTTCTCCTCATTGAATGAGATAACCTTGCAAGTATTATTGATCTCAAACATCTTGAAATAGAAGCACTCAAAGAAAAAGTAAATGCATTGATAACAATATTTGAACAACATTGATACGATGAACACAAGAAAATTCTGCTGACAGCTATGAGATATATTAAAAAATCTGTATGGAACCTCAACAATAAAGCACAAGATATTACACCTGAAAATCATACATACAATAACCGTGAAAAAGCAATTTTTCAAGCACTCTATCATATGTCATGAGAAAAAAAAGAAGAATATTTTTCATGCAATGAACAATGATTGCGAACAATGAATGAGATATGAAGAAAGTCATTTTCTGAGAAATTCTATAGTATTTTAGAATGATTAGAAAGTCTTAGAATTCTAGAACAATATGAGATTTTTTGATGATCCTTTATCGATGAAATTGTAAAAGATAACAAATGAACTAAAATGTTAGCAGCACATGATATCATAGCTATTATTAATTATCTTAAAACAAAAACTGATACCACATTCTTGGGTGAAGATCCATGTTATGCTCAATTCAGCCAAGAAAATCTCAAAAACATAGCAAATAGCATAGACTCAAAAAAAGCCATCCTCTTGGACTATGTATACACCTTACATTATGCATATGAAAAATATAACATTGATATCATCAAAGAAATTTTTGAAGATAATAATGAAATGCTTGAAACAATGCATACTAAATGCAATGAGATACTCAATAAATTAAGACAGAATCCTGCTAATGAATGAAACTGTCTTGTACAGATTAGACCAAAATCAGATATATCAATTGCGACTAAAATGCTCAATAAGAGAATAGTCAAGCTAGAAGATCTAATTTGATTCAGAATATATCTCAATAGTGATCTATACAGAACAAATGATGACAAAAAAACAGCCACAAAACATCTCTTAGCGAATATCAAACCGGTTATTGATAGTATTTTTGAACAATCATATTACACAGCAAACTATACAAAATTAGATACTAAAAATACTCTTAGGGATATTAAAGATATCAATCGAGGTGAGATGATTGAAATAATGTACACAAATTTACAAATACAGGCACATCATGAGATAGAAGAAAAGAAACATAACAAACAATCAGAGAATAAGAAATCACACAAAGAATGAATGAGTAGTAGTATACCATGATTAGACGATCAAGAAATTATGAATATTATCAACTCAATTAGTCAAAAAAAACCATGAGACTATTGAGATTATCAACACTTAAAATGCAAATTCTGATATACGTTACAGAAAAAACATGAAAAAAACACTAGCATAGACAATAACCCCGTATGAGAAGAATTATCGCTCTGATGAATTGAATTACAAATCTGATTTTATAATCATACTAATGAGTCACACCAAGCAAGCCATATATTTTTTGATCGAGTAAAATATATACGTGCATTCTCAAGAGAAAAATCAAATATTTGATTAGATGACTGCTGGAATTTGTATAAATGAGTATTTAGCAAAATGGTTCATAAAATGCGAAACCGAAAAAATGAAGATTATTCATGATACAATAAAGAATATGTTGATAAACAATTTGACATAGAAAATAAATTTCATATTGATTGAAAGGATTGAGAAGATTGAGAGGATTATGAGCTCCATGAATTTTTTGATAAACATAAATGAGACACAACTGCTGTTATTAAAAAGCTCTTTACTGTACATATGAAACAGCTTATTGAATGATGAGACCTTGTCAGATTTGCATATGACAATGACCTAAAAACATTATGAATTGATACGTCATGAAAAATCAAAACAGAATATGATTTTCCTCAATTAGATGATATTATCAACAAAGAAAATATTTCATGACGATACAAATATAGATTTGTCACAGATCCAAAAATTTGAATTATTCAGTGAACTATTCCTACTAATAGTCAATTTTACATTAATTGACACATTTACCCTACGCCAGTTATTGCGCAGATTCTCTTTCAACACAATGACTGTAGTCGCAAACAATATACTACAATTTCTGACATTCAATCTCATACAGCAGCAAATGTAAAAAAATCTCTAATAGATAAACAACAATGAGAGAATACCCAATAAAGTAAAGCAAGGAAATTTTAGAGATATCTTAGTATTTTTTGACATATTCATACGTTTTCGATATACTAGAAGTGAGGTATATCTAGTCAATTAAGAGCACACGCAATTGACTACAGAGTACAGATACAAGAACTTTTACTCTCTTCTTCCAACTCATACATGTCAGATAGCAGAATTCTCTACACCAAAGATATCAAAAAAATGCAGCCAGATTTTTCTGCATTAAAAATACTATCAAGAAATATAGCTGAAACAACTGAAACAGTCATTCTCAATAAACAATGAAAAAACATCGCACTCCTGACAACCAATAATAATCCAAATCTCTATCATCAAGTCGTAGATAAACTTGAAGCACAAAACTATACCATTGAAAGTTTCTTTACAGATGATGATTGAATAGATGTTGCATTGGAATGGTATGATCAAATGGAAGCTGCTGAAGCGTGAAAAAAACAAGAATATTCAATAAGACATACTGTGAGTTGACAGGATGCCTTTGAAATGATAAAGGATACATTTGCTCAAAAAGAGCATTATTCTGAAAATGATTTTATCAATGAGCTGATAAGATTATCATATCAAGTAGGTGCATCAGATGTTCATTTTCAAGCCGAAGAAGTTTGAGTAGTTATGCGTATAAGAGTTGATGGTATATTACAAACCGCAGTGGTCTTTGGTCACATACAGTTCAAAAAATACCTTATGAAAATAAAGTACATTTCAGGTCTCAAGATGAACCTTTGATATACAAGCCAAGACTGAAGGTTCGATTTCCCCATATTTTTTAAATGAAAACAACTAAAAATTGATGTAAGAGTTTCAGTGATGCCTTGACTCAGATGAGAAAGTATTGTTTTAAGATTCTTAGATGCAAGCAAATGAATTATGGAATTTAATAAGTTATGATGTGAAAAATTTCATATTGATCTACTCAATCAAGAAATAAAAAGAAATTTTTGATTAATTTTAGTCACATGACCAACCTGATCGTGAAAAACTACCACAGTATATTCTTTACTCAATGCGGTAAATGCGCCAGAAAAAAAACTCATAACCTTAGAAGATCCAGTAGAGTACGAACTTCCTTGAATAGAGCAGTCTCAAATTGATGAAAAAAAATGATATAGTTTTGAAGCTTGACTCAAGTGAGTGCTGAGACACGATCCCGATATTATTATGGTATGAGAAATTAGAACATTAGCAAGTGCAGAAATGGCTGTAAATGCAGCACTAACATGACATCTTGTTATTTCGACACTCCATACAAATTCAGCACCAGAAGCAATTACGAGATTACTCAATATGGGTGTAAAACCATTTATGCTTTCATCAGCACTCAACTGTATTATATCTCAAAGACTGCTCAGAAAAATTGCAAAACCAAAAGTAGAAAAAGCAGATAAACATATCGAATATGAAATTAATGAAGCTATAGATCATATCAAAAAATTTCAACCATGAATACAAATCAACTATGATTGAAACATCTATCAGCCAGATAAAAGAGTCAATAAATTTAATAGCTGATATCAATGAAGAACTGCTGTATTTGAAATTCTACAAATTAATCAAGTAATCAAAGATGCTATTTTAAGCAACAAGTCAATTCATGAGCTAGAAATGCTTGCAAAAAAGCATTGATTTTTATCACTAAAAGATGCAGCATATCTCAAAATGCTCAAATGAGTAACAAGTTATGAAGAAATACTGAGAATGACATAATTAAAAATCAATTGCAATTAGTAACCATATTCAATATACTATTTATTGATTTATTTTGGTAATATATTACACAATATGAGTGACATTATTCTTCCAGACAACTTTCAACTAAAAACAGAGTATGTATGAGTAACGGATAATCTAAAAGTAGATCTTGATAAAATTGCGCATGAAAATATGAGTAGACTATTATGAAATTATTTCAAAAAATATGTAAATACAGATGCGGAAGTGCACATGCATCTTCGTATTGAAAAAAATAAACAAGAAAAATACGAGTGTAAAACTACAATCGTTTATGATGGTAATCAATTCTATCGAAGTAACGATATCCCATTCAAAGAACCATTTGATGTCGTTAATCATGCATTTAAACATCTCAAAGAACATCTCGCAAACAGCTAATTTTTATTTTTATTTTCATTTTAATATAATCCATGAGTAATGTAACATTTTTGACTAAAGAGTGACACGATAGAATTCTTGAAGAACTTCATACGCTCAAAGACATAAAACTACCAAATGCACTATGAAGGTTAAAAGAAGCTATATCGCAATGAGATATTTCTGAAAATGCAGAATATGATACTGCAATGAACGAAAAAGAACTTATAGAATCGAGAATTAGTGAAATCGAGCATATTCTAGATAACGTTGAAATTATTGAACATCAAGATTCATCAGAAATAAGATATGGATCGACTGTAACTGTACAGGATGAAAAAGAAAGAACGTTTACATATTCCATAGTTTGAACTTGAGAAGTAGACGTACTCAAAAACACTATTTCGTTTGAGTCTCCACTAGGCTATGCACTCAAATGAAAAGGTGTAGGTGATAAAGTAATTGTAAAAGCACCAAATAAAAAATATACTGTTACTATTATTGACGTCAAATAATCTATGTTACGTAGTAACGTCCAGTGGTCACTAATTCCAGAATCAAGTTGAGTATACCAGTTTAAGTCTCCTTGATGAAGATTACTCTATATTTGAAAAGCTAAAAATATCAAAAAAAGACTCTTGCAGTATTTTTCTCTGAACTCACTTTGGAAACAAGATATGGTTCAAAAAGCTTGATCTGTAGAATGGTTTCCCACAAAAACTGAACAAGAAGCACTCTTACTAGAAACTGAACTTATAGCAAATCATACTCCACCATACAATAATCTTATCAAATGATCACACGCATATGTATACATTAGAATAGAAAATAGTCCCTTCCCACGTATTAGTATTGTCAGAAAAAAGACAAAAGACAAAGCAATATACATTGGTCCTAAAGTAATGCATCGTCATCTCAAGGATTTTTTACGTATGGCAAGATACATTTTTCAACGAAGATCATGTTCACAACAAACGTTACAGAGTGGTCATGTATGCTCTGATTATTATTTTGGTCAATGTGGATGATGGTGTGTGATAGCACACTGAAATAAAAAAGATCAAAATGCAATAAAGCTCATGTCCTATGAACAAGCACTTGAAGAAAACCGTACAATGATTCGTATTATCCGTGCATTATTCTCATGAAAAATAACAGAATTTCAAACCCATATCAAAAAAAAGATCACTGATGCAATTAAAAAAGAACACTTTGAATGGGCTACAAAACTTAGAGACTTGCATAATTATGCAGAACATCTTAAAAACAAACAAACAATTATTGTAAATCGCATGATTCATTGATATTATTGTATTATTCAAGAACAGTGAGATCGATATATCCGAGTAGTAATTACAATAAATGAGTGAAGAATTATAGATATCATTGGAAATCATGAACACCATGAAGATACAACTATAAACAAACTTCTTTGATCAATTGAGCGTGAATATTCTATCACACTCAAACAAAATATATGAGCAGATAAAAGTCGATACTTTTTTGAACAAAAATCTATTGGCAAACATATTCTCAAAAATATTCATGAAAATGCTACAGCATTTATAGAATGATACACTTTTTCTCGTTTTGCAGGTCAAGAAGCAGATAAACGTCTCAATTTACTAAAAAAATTACAAGAAAAATACTCACTCGCAAACACACCTATCTCAATTGAATGTATTGATATATCACATTTTTGATGAGAACATATTGTCTGATGATTATCAGCCTCTTATTATTGAGTGTTAGCAAAAAACAACTATAGACGCTATGCTATAAAAACTATAGCAGACAATAATGACTATAAAGCAATCGAAGAGGTACTGATAAGAAGATTTACTAAAAAGACAAATGTTCTCCCACCAAATCTTATGATTATAGACTGATGAAAATGACAACTATGAGTAGTAAAAACATTACAAAAAAACAATAAACTTTTTCATAAAAACGCAAAAAATACTATTTTTATAAGTATTGGGAAATGATTAGCGAGGTCGAGAGCTGCAAAACAATCTTGAGCAGTAGAGTATATATGTATCTTACAATGAGATTCTATAGAAACATTCCCAGTTGTCTATGATGAAGCAGACCGGTTGATCATTTTACTTAGAGATGAGGCTCATAGATTTGCAAATGCATATAGAAAGAAAAAGCAAGCAGAAACCTTTACTTGAAAGTAGACAAAAAATGACTAGAGTTACAAGTATAATATTTTATTCTTTTAGGTAAATGATGAAAAAGATTTTTATGTATTCTGTTCTTTTATGAGCAATTATTACACTCTCATGATGTTTTAGAAATGATACTGTTATTGACACCGGTAATGAAGTAGTCAATACACAATGAGAAAGAGTTGAAAATATTGATATTGTAGAGCAATGAGATCTTGTAGGTATCAATTATATTTGATCAACAGATGAGTGAGTATTTGATACAAACTTACCTGATGTTGCAGAAAGAGAAGGAATTTTTAACCCAGACAGGCCATATGAAGCATTAGCATTTGTAGTATGAGAATGAAGAGTAATACCATGAATGGAAAGCGGAGTTGTATGAATGAGTCTTAATGAAACCAAAACATTTACCATTCCATCACACGATGCATATGGTGAACGGGATGAGGAGTACTTACAGACTTATCCATTAGCTGAGTTTATTGCAGATTGAATTGAACCAGCATTATGAGAAACATATGTTATATGATGAGTGCTACCATGAGTTGTTTATGCTATAGACGAAGAGTTTGTAACATTAGATTTCAATAGTCCTTTAGCTGGTATGGATCTGACGTTTGAAGTAACAATTGTAGACATTCAAAAACAATGAATGATGCAATAAAACAATATGTTTATTTTAAAGAAGTATCTTGATGGTTCGTAAAATTCTTGGTTGAATACTGATTTATGCATTACTAGTATATAGTATACTGACCTTTTGACCATGATTTGATTTCTATCCGTTACATATTCAACCAGCTGATTCTATAAGACAAATACCTATCTTCCTAATATTATGATGAGTATTTTGGTTGATATATGATGTGATAAGATATGTACTTAGGTATATTACCATACCTCTAAATGCTCTAAGCTTTTGATGAGTACATCTTATCATTAATGTGTGAGTATTATATTTAGTTCCATATATGATAGAACTGCTAAACATATGAATGACAGTAAGCATGTGAGCAGTTTTAGAAGTAACTATTATGGCACTCATCCTTTCGCTGGTTGGTTTAATTATTAAACATCTATAACATATGAAATGGTTTCTTTTGTTTCTTTGAATCGTGTGTGTAGTACTCTTGCTAGTATTATTCTTTCAATTACTTACATGAATATACGTACAAGTACCTATGTTTGCAAAACGAGTAAATATCCGTCTCTATATTAGCACAGTTATTATACTATCGTTTTTTGCATGAGTATTCCTTTCATCCGGAATAAGTAAATTTAATTCTTCAAATGATATGGGCGATGACTTTGACTTATAATATGAACAGACAGCAAGCTGCTGACTATCTTGGTGTATCTACAAGAACTGTAGATAGATATGTAAAAAAATGAACCTTATCGTATAAAAAGGTTGCCAATAAAGTTCTTTTATCTGAAGAAGATTTAGCAAAAGTAAAAAAAGAGCTTGATTTACTTCATCAACCTGCATTACAAACTGCTAGAGAATCTTCATCAAAAAGCGAACAAAACAAGACAGAAAGTAATGCAATCGGATCAATTGATGATGGAGATTATGTTCATGCAATTGCTGAGTTTGCATCAATAATTACACAAAAAGATCAGACAATCGAAGAAAAAAATCAACTCATCTACATGCTTCAACGTAAAATTTGAGAAGTAGAAACACAAATGAGTAGTATGATTGCACTACCTCATCATAATCAAGAAAAAGAAGAGTTGTCACAACAGTTAGAAGAACTTGAACAGTTTAGTGATAAATTACAATCACAAGTACGCAAAGAAAAACTTCTCAATGTTATCTATCTGTGCTTAATAATTCTTGCTGCAATTGTCTTGTGAGTATTATTTTTACAATAATTTATAAACAAATCTATCAGGAATTATACAATGTTTGTAATCGATCTATCATTTCTTTAAAAGTAGATTTTCAATTTTTGATGACCAATTCATTACGGTCATTTTTATCAGGATATGAATAAGAAAAAGATCTGTTCAGACTTTCATTTATAATTGATACATATTCCTGGTTAGATCTTTTAATACTATATACATTAGAAAAATGTTCTTTGTATTTGTTTTTCAAATCATCAATAAATCAATCTTTATTACGCGCTAGTGGTGACATAAGAGGAGTAAACAGAAGAGTTGCATCAAAAAAAGTATCAAATGATTGTATAAAGTGATATAGCATTGATTGATGCTCAAAGTCAGAAGGAATAAGAGCAAATACTTTATCCATAAATGTTACATACACTGAGATTAAATCATCAATATGATCCTTGTTAATTTCTTTAATATTTTTTCATGATTTACTAAATATTGATTGATTATAAGTATTTATTCTTTTAATGTTATTTGTAAGCTCAGTACAATTATCATAATATCGTCAATCAACTGGTCAAAGTGGATCAGGAAGGAATTGACTTGATAGTCTCACAATATGCTTCAGCATAAAAAACTTATTTTGGTAATCTTTATGATCATCCATAATAAATTCGTTTAAAAGTTTTTGTAAAAGATTTACTCATTGGTTAATATGATCTAATTGAGTAAGAGTACACATCGTATCTTTATTGAATGTAGACTTTTTATCTACATATGTAATAGGCCAATCTTGATTAAATAAATCTGTTATTCCTCAATAATTATCACTCATTTACCTATATTACTTAGTATTATAAAAGAATTTGAGTCAATTGCGTAGTAAAAAGAACATATTATTTCATTGAATTATGAGTTTTAAACCATGATATAAGTCCAATACACACTTAAAGTTATATATTTTAATACAATAATACATAAATATAATTTTTTGTCAAACTATTAATATGTATGTAAAAAAGAGAGTAGTAGATAGTATAGTAATACATAGACATAAACAGTAATTACTTTTTATATGGAAAAGAAGAAATGAAAAATAACTTGAAAAATTATATAAATCACTTAGAGTAGTATTAAATCTTTTTTTGGAAATATCCATTTAATATAAATTTGGAATATTCCATTTATTTATGTCTATATATGTCATGTCAGAAATTCATTCTATGCAAAAAACATTTACTCCAAAATCATGATGACTATTTACGAAACGCTGAAGAAAGAAAAAACCTAGAAAAGTAAACTATACCCCTACTCTTACCATCCGAGAACCAAATGACTGAGCAAAACACGATGAGATAATCACTATAGGTCATGATGAGATTGAAGCGCTAAGACTCAAATGACTCAATAATTTATGAGTCATATCAGCATCAAAGCAAATGTGAATCTCAAAAAGTCTTTTTGCCCAAATATATAATAATGCAATTAAGAAAGTCTCTAATGCGCTTATTTATGGGAAATCATTACATATAGAACTAAGAGATCACAATGAATTCAACGAACCGCTCTTGTAATTCATCTTTTGATTACTATAATATGAATTATAGTAATCAAATATATTTATTTATTAAATATTTACTATGACAAATAAAGTAAATATAATTAATACACTGTATAAATCATGATATGTTCGTGCGGACTGTAAACCATGATCACATAGAACATTTATTCTTCGTACATGACTGAAAATTGCTAAAATATTAATTACAGAACAGTACATTCAAACACCCAAAGAATATGATGAATTCATAAATAAATTCACGATACGTTTTGCGCTGCCTCATTGAAAAACTAGAAGATGATTATGAAAATGAACTAAAAAACGTATAGACAAAGAAATGAAAACAATAAGCACAATAATCTCTAAAAAGTCTTATCTTCCAATATAGCTTTTATAAGCATTCTATACAATGTATAAAATAACACCAAATAGTAATTGATGACACTTGAGTGATGCTCAACGTTTAGAAAACAAGACAATAAATACCCTTATTTATGAATTTTTAAACACCAAAAAGTCATTACAGACAAAAAAAGCATACGAGATGGATATTAGTTCATTTTTCACATCCATAAACGTTTCTAGCGCCTGAGATTTAATCGCGATTCCAATATATAATCTCAGCAAACTTATCGTAGATTTTACTGAGAGTTTTAAAAAATCAGAGGAGTACCGTAAAGATAGAATTGAAAATCCACGTACAGTCAATAGAAAAGCATATGCACTCTCCTCTTTTTTTGAATTCCTTGTATGAACATATGGTTATCCTCGTAATCCTGTAAAAGTATTTACACCCTACTCGACTCCTTCTCGCACTTCAACAGATGATATGAGCAATGAAGAATTACAGTCCATTTGGGAGTATGTACAAACACAAGCTCATAGTGAATGATTAAAAATAAAAGCACTCCTCTCTTTACGGCAACAAATGCTTATAGTTTGATTTTTAATGCTATCATTGAGAAGAAATGAAGTAGCAACATTAAAGTGGACAGATCGAGATAAAAACAAAAACACTATCACAGTATATGGAAAATGACAAAAAATAAAATACCTCCCCCTACCATCAAAAATAAATAGTTATGTAGAAATTTTTCAAGAATTAAAAAAGAAACACTGATATCTATCAGAATATATTTTCTCTCCTATAAACACGAATAGAACATGAAATAGCAAAAAACCTATTACCGGCACCTATATCTTTAATTGCATCAAAAAAATAACTACCTTACTACAAGGTCAATGACTTATCGAAAAAAATAAAAATATTACTCCACATTCATTTAGAACTACGTTTGTTAAAATTGCACTCAATAAAAATGCTACTGATATTGAAATTATGAATGCAACTGGTCATAGTACTAGTGCAATGGTAAAATACTATGATGCAAGATCACCAATAGAAATTAATGCAGCGAAGAATATGGATGATATGTTTTAAGAGAATTCCAAACACGCAACAAGCATTATAACCCATTGAATAGAATCATTTCATATGGTAATGAAGTAACGCAAACATATTCGAATAGTAGACTCGTATTTTTCTACTAGATTTACCTTATATAAAAATGGAGCTTTGAGGAAGGTTTTATGTATGTCCATCTATAAAATCTACTATTGAGCATGTAGTAGTTATAAACCTTATTTATTTCTCTTAAAGATAGAGAATCTTTAAAGCATCATACATGTCAATATACCACTCTTCTATAAAGCATAAGAATTTTACAAATGTTGTATATGTCGGTATACTTATTGTATGAAACATAGATATTGATGAGAGAGTGAATATACACCGTATAATTCAGAGTGACAACCATCTGGTTGAATTTTACAATTACAAAAATCTTGCTCATGTAATGAGTGACCGTACTGATTAGTCAACGCTTTACTCGTAAATGAGTATAATTGTATTCCATTTGCCTGAGAAAAAAAACAGCGAGAAAGGCAGTGAGTTTCTTATACTCAAAAGACATGAGATATTCAGGAATATTTATCTCAAACTATGCCATCACAATTTGAAGATACAAATAATACTTATGAACTAAAACAATTGCTACAAAGACAACAGTTTCCAATGCGTGAAAAATCATTATGAGAATACTTTTCTGAACATTATGCTATCAATAATCGTTTAGAATTCAATGAAATCAAAGAACGTGTTGTTGCATTAGATATATTTCATAAAGTTATCTACAGTACTTTTATCGGATCATTTAATAGACATCTTACAAGTAGTCTTTTTGGGGTTTGAAAAAAATATATGGATAAAGAACTCAAAAGAACACTATCACTACACCAACTAATAGAATATGAAAAAAATCAAGAAATACATCCTTATTCCCTTTCTTTGTATAGAAATAAGGAATCTATGGAAAAAATAAAAGAATATTTATGAGAAAAAGCATTTCAAAACATAGCTACACGATATACTACAGCACTCGCGAATCATACAACTATTTCAGATCAAAAACATATTCAAGATAAAGAATGATTTTATCATATAATAAAAATCTTGTATGGTAACAATATCTTTAATTATATAAGAATAGAACTCACTGAATTACTTGCAAGAGAACTGATTGAATATATTATTACTACAAATCAAAAAAAAATATTAAAAGAAATATCAAATATACGTACTACTGTCAACTCTATAAGAATTTTTAAAACAAATAAATATGTAGATATAAAAAATAAGACTGATTTTATTATTTCATTAGAATATGAAAATATAGAATGAGAAAGATTATTTACTTCATTACCACTCGATTTAAAAATACATACATGATCGTGATATAAAATAGTGGAAAGAACATCATCTGAAAAAAATAATAAAGTATATAAGCAAAAGTTATATACAGATTTATGAACATACTGACTCATGCAATCAAAAATCATGAAAAGAATACATCATACTCTTCTCACAGGAATCAACCATATAAAAGAACAAAAGAACAGCAAATCAAAAACACCATACAAAGAATGAATAAACATGCATATTATTAATACACTGGACAGACTTTGATGAATTATAGAAGAACTTAATAGTACTATTAGTTACTATATAGAATCAAGAGAAATAGATGAGATGATGCTATTCAATAATAACTTACTAGAACATCTCGAAGATCAACTCTTACAAGATGATATAGAAGAAGATGAGTGATGAGTAAATACTCAGTATATTATAGAACATCTTGAAGCATTCTATCAACAACTTGAAACTTATTATTGAAAATATACAGTAAATGTAAACCTATCTACCAGAAAAAATAATGTACCTACAAAAGAACTTCATATTTGAAAAAGAACTATGTGACGTTTTTTTGATATAGCATTTGATAGTATTAAGAAATACGGCACTATTAATTATCAATGCCCAATATTGCAAAAACAAATGAAATGACTAGAAGACAACTCACTTGAGTGTTATACACAAGAGCTAATTAATATTTTATCCACTCAAAGAGCATAATCATGAATAAAATAATCAAAATATGATGAGAAATACAGGAAAAAGATAATTTTACTAATCCTCCTTTTGATAAATGAGCATCAGACGAAAAAGTGATTAAAGCATTCATAGAGACTTTTAATCACTTATGTCCCTCTGAAAAGGAACATAATAACAATACTACACGTCAAACATCATAATTATCTATCTCTTGATTGGGATAAGCATATTGGTATTATTTTTCCGATGAATATATTCAGGATTCTCTCCATATTGTCTATCTCGCTGTTCCTCCAATGGAGGTATTCAAGTTATAAATAAAAGTAGCCACGTTATAGAAAATGGTCAAATAATTGTTAAAAATTGCCATCATTGGAAAAAAGGTATGCATATAATATATATTCCTCGCCACATCATTATCTCTCATAAATAATTCGGATGTCTTGCTTTTGCTCGTAATCACTTATCAACCCAACGATGAGGTTGCTGACGTTTTGCTTGAAATTTTTGGTAATCAGCAATTGATTCTATCAGTAATCATATTATTGAAAACAATGATCAAAAAAAAGTAAAGAGAGAAAGTGCATTAGATTGAGTATATACAACTAACGGTGCAAGTAATAAGAAAAAAATTATAATCGCTTGGAGCGTCCAAAATTTTGCAAATGAAACCTTTTTTTCTCTAATTCAATCAAATCTTTTATCTTTTTTGATAATTAATATTCTCATAAACAAATATGCAGCAAGCCTTATTCACCATAATGTAATGAGAAGAAAGAGGATATAATGCACAACTCATCAAGTATAAGTAAATAGGAGATAGAACATAATAAGAACAAATGTACCTCCATATGAGATATCTGTAAATGTATCAGTTTTTAAGCGAATAGCTAAAAAAGCAAAAATAAACTGAATAAACAAAACAATATAAAGAACTTCTAAATATATCATTAGAGTAACTGCTAAAAAATAAATGCAATAGAGTATATTTTATTTTACACCTTGTACGTAGATGATATATTGTTACGAATATTACAAGCAGAAACCAATTCTTTTCATGATCAATAGACTTTTTAAAATTCAAGAAACCTCTGAAAAATTACTTTCTAAACGAATATATACAAAAACTCATTAGTCATTTATAATGTCAGCAATCGCAACTAAAGGTGTACCTTCAGTTCAATAAAGTACATCTCATTGCCCAATAAGTACATGTACTATAAACCTATTCTGTCATGAATCAAGATAAACTCACTCAAATCTTGCTGTATTAGAAGAAAAATTTCCAAGTAGTGTATCATTATGAGTAAGAATAAATACTACTCAATCTGGTAAATGATCAATTGCACCCAATACAATATCAACTCCTCAATCGATATAGGTTACTTTTGTTGTAAATCATCAATATAATTCAATAGGTGCAGATCAGTGCTCAGTGCTACTGCTCTGTCATACAATACGGTCCGTTGTAGGTCTACGAACTAATAATTGACTCTCTATAGCAGTTTGTTCTTCACCCACAGTGAGCGGAAAAAATATTTTATCAAAATCAGGATTATTTTGCGTGTAAACTCACCATGTATAACCAGCAATCGCTGAAATAAGTGTAAGCGTGATCATAATTACTGATTGAGAAGAGCTCTTTGATGATACTTTTGACATATTGTAGTGTTTAATAAGTAGATATTTTTATTATAAATACATAAACACTATTTGTCAAATATTTTAATACAAAAAACTATTGAGTCAATAATTTATTTATCCTTTGTAAAAATCAATGCATATCATCGACTGTTCATCACTCAAGAAAAATAGCTTGTTGATATGCATAAAGAATAAGCTCATTGGTCGTATCTTGTGATCATTTTTTATTAAAAAGTGCGAGCATTTTTTGGACAAGAGGATGATGCGCATTAAGTTCAAGTGTTTTCTTTTGTTGAGGAATATCATGACCCATAGATTGCATAATACGCTCCATTTGTGCTGATGCTGCTCACTCTTTGGTAACAAGAATAGAAAGACTATCTTTTAGTTTTGATGAAACTATCACATTTTCAATACGATCTTGTGGTAGTACTGATTGTGCATGAGTAAGAAAATCATCCCATGATTTCTTATCTATTGTATTATCTTGTTGATCATTTTGCTGTGATGAAACATCTGTAGCATGCATTACAGAAACAAAATCTCGTCACTTATACGACTGCATGGCTTGTACAACTCGTTCATCTATTGGATCATCCATTAATATCACATCATGATCAGTATCTTGAAATTGCTCCAAATATGGACTAGCTTGTAGCTGTGCCATTGTCTGTCATAAAAGATAATAGAGATATTTCTTTGAACTTGTTGGCGTTTCTTCCTGTTGATCCTGTTCATTTGTTGTATCTTGGTTTGTATCAGTTTTTTCTTTAGCTTCCTCACTAACTGGAAGATTATCTATAATCTCATCCAGAGAGAGAGTTTTTTTATGCTTCCAGCTACTATACAATAATAATGATCATATATCTTCTTTATGTTCAAAATCATAATGTACTCATTCTTTTATATAACGTGCATAGTGTGAAAAGAAATCACTATACTGATCACGATGTTCCTTCATAACAAAACGTAAAGACTTAATTATTTCTTTAATTAAAGTTTTTTGAATTTTTTGTAAAACAGCGCTTGATTGAATAAGTTCTCTTGAAACATTTAACGGTAAATCAGGAGTTTCAACAACTCATCTCACAAACCTTAATCGTACTGGTAAAAGATCTTTACAACGTTCCATGATCATAACATTTTGCGTGTATAGACTTGGTCCATAATCTTGTTCAGGATCTATATATCAAAAAACAGGAGGATTCTTTGGTATAAATAATAATGCTTTAAAATTAACCATTCATTCTATACTAATATGAATAGTATCAAGTGGTTCGGACTGGTCAAAAGTAAGTGCTTTATAAAACCCAAGATATTCATCTTGAGATACCTCAGATTTTTGTTTTGTTCGTATTGATTTCATTGCATTAATTTGTTCTAATTTTTTTGTTTTCTTATCTTCATTCATCTCAAACATCATAATAGGAACTGGCACATAATTTGAATGACGAGTAATTAAGCTAGTAAGACGGTCTCTTTTTAGATACTCATCTGCATCATCTGACAAATATAGACGAATTACTGTTCATCTTGATTTCTTTTTAGAATTTTTTATTTCGTATGTTCAAGAACCATCAGACGACCGTAGAACTGCTTCTGATCACGGAGCTTTTGACTCAACTTCCACTGTTTTAGCAACCATAAAAGCACTATAAAATCAAATTCAAAATTGACCGATAAGAGATCATGTCTGGGCATCTTTGGTCTGCTTCATCTTTTCCAAAAATGCTTTGGTTCATGACTTTGCAATGGTTCATAAATGCTCAATAATATCTTCACGACTCATTCAAATTCATGTATCTGTGATAGTAAGTATCTTTTTTTCTTCATCGACATCAACTATAATGTGTAGATCGAGCTCATCTCATAAATAATCACTTTGTTGAGCTGCAAACATTTTCGCTTTCTGAATTGCATCACTTGCATTAGAAAGTAATTCTCTCAAAAAAACATCTTTGTTAGAATAAATCGAATGAGTTACAAGCTGAATTAATTGAGCAACATCAGCTCAGAACTCTTTTTTTATTGTTGCCATAATATGATTTTGATAAAAAAATAAAAAATAGCACGAAATACAATACTGTGCTATTATAAAAATGATAATATACAATGCAAGTCAAAGAGATGATAAATTTTTTAAAAAATAAAAAATACCAAAATTGATTTGGTATTTTTTATGTAAGTTTAGTAAGTTACTGAATACACAATATATAGAAGATTAACAATACAGAAGATTTTACTACGTATTTACAACTTATTTTTAATAACTTTCAGAATATGTAGGTATTCAGCACTATCACTTGAAACATTACTACTAGTGACTATGCAGCATCAGCGTACTCTTCGCTAGGTTCTGCATCATCTGCGTCTTCAGATTGAGCATCTTCGTCATCAGTAATAAGTCTAACATTTGAAGCAGCTGAACGTCAATCATTTCATGTTCAAATTTCAAACATTACGCGGTCACCTTCTTGTGGTGTCCATCCTTCTTCACAAGCAGAGATATGTACGAACATATCAGCTGACCCGTCATCAGGAACAATAAAACCGAATCATTTTTCGGTGTTAAAGAATTTAATAATACCTTGCATGTGGTAATTAGGTTATACATAAATAAGTATCAAAAAACTTTTAATTAATTGATACTCTATAAACATATCTATTCCTTTATACTTTGCAAGGAGAAATATAAAAAAACTATTTCCTGTCAAGAATGTGTTTATGTACGCTTTGATTATACAGTTTATTCTCTTATAAAAAAGGAGAATACTACTTTTCTCATTATTCAATAAATAAAATCATAAAACTGTAACTATAAAATGCATAAACAATTAATTTACTGCATTACTCTTTTTTCAATATAATCACCTTTTTATTTGTAAATGCTCTGAGTCAATCTGGGCCATTTTCTTTACCATATCATGACTTTTTAATACCACCAAAAGGAAGACTTGCTTGCGATCACGCGGGCATGTTTATAAAAATCATTCATCATTGCAAACGATGTGCAACTGATTGACACTGTTTTGAGTTATCTCAATATACAACTGCACTTAATCAAAATTCTGATTGATTAGCAAGTGCAATAGATTCCTCAATTGATCATGACAAAATCACTGATGCTACTGGACCAAAAATTTCCTGTTCAAACGATACCATACCGGGCTTCACATGAGCTAAAACAGTTGGAGCGTAAAAGTTTCACATAAGAGCTGATCATCATGTCTTACATATCGCTCATTGAGCAATTGTATCTGTAACCTGCTGATGCACTTCTTCAACAAGTTGTTTTTTTGCAAGTGGTGGCAAAGTAGTATCTGTATGCATAGGGTCTCCTAATACTAGTCATTCCATATATGATACTAAAGCATCTACAAATTGATCATAATGCTTTTCTAATACGATAAACCTTTTAGATGCATTACATCTTTGTCATCAGTTTGAAATACGACATTGCATTGCTACGTTTGCCATTGCTTCGGTATCGTTATGATCCAATAATACAAACGCATCGTTTCATCATAACTCCAATACTGAAGGCTTAAGATATTTTCATGCTAATGATCATATAGCACTTCATGCACCTTCTGATCAAGTAAGATTCACTCATGCTATATATTTATGTGCAATAATAAACTCAGATTGAGATGAATGAACAAATAAGTTAGTATACACTCACTCTGGAAATCAAGCTTTTTCAAAGAGATCATGTATTGCTTGTGCACATAATGGCACATTTGAAGCATGTTTATACACTACTGTATTTCATGCCATAATATTAGCAACAGCTGCTCTAAGAAGTTGATTAAACGGAAAATTCCAAGGTGCAACTCAAAATATTACTCATAATGGATCATACTGTGTGATTCATTGAATTCAATACTCGTTGAACTGTTTTGGTGCAAGATAGGATTCTGCATTATGAGCATACCACCTAATAAGATCTGCAGTACTCGTCAATCATTTTTTTGCAACAGACAAAAGTCTACCCATTTCCATAGTTTCCAATTTTGCAAGCTCATCATTATGTTTATCAAGAAGATCTGCTAACTGAAAGCAGTATTGAGCTCTATCAGTAAATGAGAGATTTTTTCGTGATAGATATGCTTGATGTGCTCTATCAATAATCATATTAACCTCGTTGTCGGAAAGTGTCTCAAATGTTGCATTGACCTGTTGAGTATAAGGATTTACTGAAGTAACTGTTGCCATAATAGTAGAGTAAAAAAATAAATATAATCACTGTATTTTACTTATTTTATAATCAACATTATATATTTGAAAAGAGTTTTTTTCCATATGATATTGGCTTATCATGTATGGTTAGTAGCTCATCCACATTTGTATGTCAAGTAATTTGTTGATAGTGAACAATACATTGTTGTAAAAGTTTCACAGTAGCTTGTACATCAGCCATTGCTCTATGAGCTTGTTCATTCTGAATACAAAAATATTCACAGAGAGCTCATAAACTCTTACTAGGTAGTTGTGAAAACATTCTATTTGCTAATTTTCTAGTACATAATGTTTTATTTTTCCATATATGTCCCGTGTGAACAACACCGTTATATTCTAGAAATCATCTATCAAAAGTTGCATTATGCGCGACAAAAATATCATCACCTAAAAAATCAAAAAAATCAGGCAACAACTGATCAATTGTTGGCTGATGAGCAACCATTTCATTGGTAATACCAGTCAAACGACTAATAAATGATGGAATAAGAACCTGAGGATTAACTAACGATTGAAACTGCTCAACGATCATTGATCAATCGTAACGTACTGCTGCAATTTCAGTAATTTTATGGTAAGTTCTTTTGAGTCATGTTGTTTCGATATCAACAACTACATATGATTTATTCATAGGACAACTCTACTGATCGACTGAGTATATGCAACGGAAATTATACGTTCTTATTTATTTCTTCTTTATATTGTTTAATAAACTTTTTTCATTGTTTTCAGAAATCAATCTGACTTTTAGCATCATCTATAAGTTTAGAGTGTTTATTTTTATATTCTCAAAACAATTTAATAATTTGTTGCGCATAATTAAGCATCTCAAACTGCTTTATCGTTTTCTTTCTTATTCTTTCAGCTTCCTTACTATCACTAATAGGATACCATCAAAGTCAAGCTATTTCATTCGTATCCAGTTCTAAAGATCATGAAATTTTTACAAGAAATGAAATATAATGTACTGACTTTACTGTTTTTTTTCACTGTTCATATGGTAGAAATTGCTTTCAAATTTTACTCATTATCTGTATTTCTATCTGCGATCATAATTCCTCTTGCAACTCCCTTTTTAGTGTCTCTATAATTTTTTCATCATTTTTCCTTCTTCCTCAAAATAAACCAAGCTTGCCATTTTCTTTACGTTCCTTTCACATCAAAATTGATAATCCAAGATCTGGATCATCAATAAGTATTATTCATTTAGCTTTGCACGTTTTTGTTCATTTTCACATAATGATTATTATAATGTTTTAATAATATAAGTCAATACAATATTGTATCCTTTCAACAGAGTATATCTTGAAATAAAAACGTTAAACAGTATATTATAGCTAAGAAGCCTCTATTCTTTAAATTCCTCACAGTAATCATGGAAGAATCGTTTTCAAAATACTGAATTTTTGGTAGAAGTATTGGACAACTTCCCAATATTACTTTACTGTACTATGATCCAAGCTTACAAAAAATTTTTGAAAAAGAATTATTGGACATGACTATAAATAATACATTTAACATTTTTTTCTTTTATCCAGAAGACTTTTCATTTGTTTGTCCAACAGAATTAAAAAAACTAAATGAGTGTTATAAGAGATTTCTTTGAGCAAATACTGAGGTGTATGTTATTAGTCGTGATAGCATTGTAAGTCACAAAAAACGAGTAGAAACTGATCCAGCACTAACATGATTTCAGATTAAAATGCTTAGTGATAGAGATGGAGACCTACTAGAGCCTCTCAATCTTTTTCATAAAAAAGAAAGCTTTAGTAGAATCACCTTAATCACATCAAATATTTGAACAATTTACTATAGTGCGGTCTATCCACATAACGTATGAAGAAGTATCAATGAACTTTGTAGGACTATAGAAAACATGAACTACTTATATGATCATCCTGATCAACTCTGCAGTGAAAATCGAGATCCTAATAGTTGAAAAGCAACAATAACAAAAGATACTATTCAAAAAAATTGAAACATCCTACAATAGTGCTATAATATAAATAATTGAGTATGTATCACATGTTCATAACTAAAAACTTTCAAATTATTTTTACAACAATATGGATATTAATTATTGAAATAATCACATTAATACGCTCTTATGAGATGAAAATAGTCTAGATTTTCTTTGAATAATTGATAAATGAGAAATAAGAAAACAAGATTGAAAAGTTACCAAAACAGAGACACTTTTATTAAAAAACTTTTTCACTCAATGAAAATGAATTGCACCATATTTTCATTCAAGTATAGCTCCTTTCAAAAATGATAAGAAAAAAGGAGATAGCACACAAGAATCTAAGAATCCATGAATTACCACATGATTATTATCAATTGTGTGATGATATGGTATATGTCATTATTGAAATAACGTACTTATTCAAGAATCTCAAATATACAGAACGTTAAAACTACCATGATGAAAAGCTACAAGTAAAGAATTTGTATATGCTCTCACAGATTTAAGACAATATTATAAAGAAAACAATCTTCATGATATATTTAAGTGCAGAACTCCTTCGACAGTGTTTGCAACTTTATCTGAATTTAGAAAAAAGGAAATTATAAACAGTGATGTTATAGTTACTCTTGATGACTGAAATAAAAAATTAGCGGATTCATTGGATATTTTTTCTATTTATTGAACACGACTAGATGCATTATATGCTGCAACTACTCAAGAAGCAGAAGATAAAATAAAAGAGATTTGGAATAAATATGGTACATCTGGGAAAGAATTTCTCATAAAACAATTTAATAAAGTAATGAACGAAGAACAACAAAAATTATTTTCATTAAAAGAACATATCATTGATAGTACTAATGAAAATCCTAGAACAGCCTTTCTCAGAGAACTCAAAGAAGAAAGTTGATATACATGATGCTTTAATGATAATACAATCGTTTGAATAGTTGGTGAAATCAAAAATGCAAAAAGCAATTTACCATTAATTAAACATTGAACTGCATTAAAATTTCGTATACTTTATGATTTTCAATGTTGAGAAAAAATTGCAGAAATTCAAGAATCACCATCAGAAGTAGATCAAGAATTAATACTCCATCACAACACTTCGCTTGTTGATATTTTAATCAAAACAGTTGATTATACACTACTAAAACTCTGAACAATAGATCCTATCAATCCATATGATGACTCAGCATATATAGAAGCAGGCAAACAAATAAAAAAAATTAATAGTCAATTAGCAAACCAAGCATTATGCGTATTATGATTTTTCGATCAATACAAAAAATGAAGAATTCCACCAGCTGATTATGATAAATTTAAAAATTATTTTCACTTAGAAACTGCTCAAAGTGCCTAAAATGATATGTGTGTTAGATCGGTAATTACTGAAGAGCAAGTGCTTTATCGATTGCAGCGCTATAAGCTTCTGGTTGTTGTAGTCATCTTATTCTCTCGATTTCAATACCATCCCTAAAAAGAATAACTGTAGGTAAAGCAGAAATTTGATATTTTTGCGTCACTAGTATCTGCTTATCAGTATCTACTTTTGCTACTAGTGCTTTTCATTGATATTTTTCAGCTAAATGAGGTATCAATTTTCATAGTATCTGACATGGACCACACCAATCAGCATAAAAATCAACCAATGACACTCATGATGCAATTGCTTGAGTAAAATCTCCATCTGTAAGATATTTCATAATAGAATTTATAGAATATAAAAATAATTAAGTACAATGCTTCACTGATGTTATACACTTATATTTATGGATGCTGGTCACATGAAATTAATAGTACTTTTCAATGGATTAAACAGTCAGCTTGTTTTTTGCGAGCAGACTTATACATTCAAGCAAAAACCGTTTTGGAAATAGCCATACGTTCTGCACCTTGCTGCATAGTCAGCCCATCAATATCTTTATATTGTAATGTCTGAAGTTCATCACTATATAAGACGACTTTTTCAAGTTTTTCTAATGCTTTACGAGAAAGCTGTAATGGTCAGACACAAGAACAAATTAGAGTATTGGGATCAATACATACAACTCTTTGGCGTTTTTTTCTTCCAACTTTCATAACTAATGAGCAAATAAAAAATCAGTAAGTATTACTTTTTTAGTATACAAGAAACATTTACGTTAAGACATAAAAAAAATATCTCTATTTACTCATACTCTATTAAAGAATATGTTCTAAAATTACTATAAGAAAAAATTTTTTGAATGCAAGACATTTTTAGAACATATTCTTTAATTACTCAACATTCATAATATATCAAAATACATAGCACAGTCCGGCATTCAAGGCATAAGTTCACATTGCTCTGCAATTGCATCTGCATATGTTTGTGCTCTTTGAGGATCTCTTACAATATGACAATACTCTCATCATCACATAAGACACATATGAATATAAAACTTTTCATCATAAGAAAAATCATAACGTGTTAATGTTCACGTTCTATACTGAAACATTGATTCATATGGATCCTGAAGAACCTCATTTTGTTGTAGAAATACTACTCTATTTCATAGCTCACTTTCACATAATAAAAAGCAATCATACCTACTATTAAGGTAAAATATTCATATAATAAGTACTCAAAGAGTCACCATAGCCTGCACAAACCCATGCTTGAAATATTTAGGAACCATAAGTGTTTTGTATATAAATAAATATTTTAAAAAACCTCTGATAAATACATTCTATTTGTATCATACAGAGGTTTTAGGATCTTATAAAAAGATGTTCTTACAAGAAACGTATAGCAGTAATTTACTGTAACGTTTTTTCCACATATCGCGTTAGGGATAAAAGAAGTTTTCGTAGCGTAGCGGAGAAAATTTGGGAAAATTGCGAGCCGAGCAATTTTCCTTTTATCCCTTGTTATATGACCCGAACGAAAGGAAGTGTAGTGAGAGCGCAGCGTGGTGCGTAGTGAAACGGAGCAAGTTGAGAAAATATTTTTACAATAATTAAACATTTGCGGGGGACTTTCTTCTAAATAAATAAGGGTCTAGACTAGCAAAGCTACTCTAAAATAAAATTTCTAAGCAATTTCAATAATTCATTATACATATTTTTTGATCATAATCTACAGTTAAATCTATACTCACATTCTTTAAAATGTAACAGGAACTTATCTTTAGAATCTCAGTTAAACTTACTCAATCTTTTCTTTGTAAAAGACCAAAAACTCTCTATTCAATTGATGT
>SKJI01000017.1 GCA_007115995.1 candidate division SR1 bacterium | reverse complement strand
TGTACAATTTGTCAGTTTGCTAATCTTATAAAGACTGTAGCCGTTCATGGTTCTACTGTTCATGCTAATTGTACAGAATTTCCAATTACTGTCTCTCATGAAACATGTGAATCTACTGTCAAAACACTAATCGGAGCAACACATTCAGGTACCGCTGGTTCTTCTGCAATAACTACAAATGTTAATGTTTCTGGATCACAAAATTGATCAGCTGGCAACGCAGTTATTTCCAAATTATTTACTCATCGTTGTAGTGGAATAACCGCAGTCCAACTAAGTCAAGAAATATTTGCAAGAATAATTTGTCCATTAGGTAGTTGTATTTGTACTGTTGCATCTCAAGGATTAACAATTCATTGTAATAAGATAGTATTTGTTTGTACAGTAACTCATGACTGATAATTATCCACTGATAAAGTAGTGATAGGTGCTTCACATATATCTCATTGTACTACTGTTCATCCGACTGTAGGACAGATCTCTTGTCCAAAATTGTTATGCGCAGTACACGTAAAATTATATTCTCATCATACAGATGGAGTCCATACCCATGACTCTTGACCATCTCAGTCAGTATCAAATAACTGGTCACTCATCGCAACTTGTTGACCGTTTTGGGTTACTGAAACTGTAAAGTAATCTGCATTTGCTCAAGTACATGTTACTGTAAAACTGCCATCTCATAATTCAACTACAGATGGGGTAAGATCAGTATCAATACATACCACCTCATCTGGCTGATAATATAAAATAATTGTAATATATTCAGGTTCACATAAAGGATCGTCACTTAGAGCAACAACCTCTATAAGATTTGCTCACACCGTCAAGTCAAGATCTACAAACCAACTCGTTCAAGTTACTGTTGCTCGCACTCAATTTACTGTAACTGATATATTTCACGGAGTAACAGTACCAAATAAACTTACTGTTTCTGTATTTACAGTCTGCCAATCTATATGACTATCAAGAGTAAGATTTTGAATAGGATCTTCACAAACATTTGGAGAAATAACTGTACCAAATCCAGACGGACATGCTACATCATCGTATGGTCACCAAGCAAGACAGATAAACTCATAATTTCAAGGTTGTGTTGGAATATATGTCCAAGATGCTTGATTATTTACTGCTATTAAGTCAGGACTTAATGCAATTTCTTGTTGAGTATCTGCATCCAACACACTCACCATAAACTTATCTACATTTTGACCCAAACAAGTTATATGAAAATTTCACTGATCTAAAACAACATGCGATGGAGTAACAATAGTTTCTAAACATACTGTTTCAGGTTGTGTACCAAGATACAAAACAAATGTTTGCATCACATCACACAAAGGATCATCGTTTGATGCGCTCAACGTAAGTATATTTACTCACTGTTGCAATGTTACCTCAGTAGACCAACTATTTCATGATACTTGTACTGGATTTCCATTTAAAAACACTTGCGTATTTTCTGGACTAATTTCTCACGATAATATTACAGATGAAGTGAAAACAGTTTGACCATTTGTATGACTTGTCACACTCAAAGATATTGGATCTGTACACTCACAAACTACTCAACATGGAATTACATTTCAGAGAGCTCATGGACACTGATCACTATTTTCAGATCATGTTGCTTCACAGATAAATTCATATGATCAAGTTTGTGTTGGGATAAATGTCCAAGTTGCTTGATTATTTACTGCAGGTAATTCTGGACTTGTTGCGATATTTTGACCAGTCTGTGTATTGGTAACACTCACTGTAAAACTATCAGCATGTTCTCAAATACATGTTACTTGAAAATCATCATTGTTTAAAACTACTTCAGCTGGATTGACTATTGTTTCTAAACAAACTGTTTCACTTTCACAAACTTCTCATTCGAACAACACTGTATGCGTATCACTATTATTTGAATTATTACTATCATTGCTAGCAAAAACTGATCATTCTACTGTGAATGAACCGGACTCATCACATTCGCAATCTGGTAAATCAACAAATACAAAGATATCCTCAGGATTCGTTGGTGTAACAACACCAGAACAACTATACGATGTGTCAGAAGTTTGGTCACAAGTAATTCACGGAGTTGTTGCTGTTAATTGATGATTTATAGTTCATCAATTGACTGTAAATGTTCCTAGAAAATCCTCAGTGTCATATCATCACTCATTTTTAAACCATGCTGCACACAATACAGCTTCTCAACATGAGAATTCAGAGAGTGGTGTTAAATTATCTAGATCAAATTGTTCTCATTGAGGAATACAAGAAATCAATATAGTTGGATCTGATTGTCATAATCAACTATTTCCTTCTGTCATCATTTCATCCTCTGGTACGAGTTCATCATAATCTGGATAATCGAAATCAAAATCATGAGATTGTTCAGATCATGTTTGTTGTTCTCATTCTTGAGTATTCTCAAACTTACTCTCCTCCTGGATCTGATTATCAATATAATCCAATCATTGATGAGTTGACAGAGCTGCTTGAGTATCAACATCTAAGTTTTCGATAAATTGTTGCGTATCAATCAAGTCAGTTCTACTACTTAAAGCAAAAACTGCAGGACCGACAGCTGTATTAAGAAGAAGCAACATTCATACTATGATACGAAATGCTCCTGAAAAAAATGTAGTTTGCATGTGAATATAATATTATGCAATAAAAATATACAAAAAAGTGTAACGATAGTGATCTATCGAAAAGTAATCAAGTGTAGCACAAAAACCAAAGTACTTTCTTAGTGTAGTTTTACACTAAACAAGAAAAATTACAATGTGCATAATGTTGCCGTTAAACATAGATCATATTGATCAGTGTAACTTCTCCACTTGTATAAATAATTTTTGTTTTTTGATATTCTATTCTATTTTATTTTTTTCTATGATGTATTTCATAGTCTTAAACTATTAATAATTTTTTTGAATAAAATGTCAAGTCAAAAACAAACTATTTTTTGTTCTTTTTTATGGAAGGTATAAAAAGGGATAAAATTTGATAACATTACATTTCCCACGCATGACGATCTTCCTCAAAAAATCACTTTTTTATTTATAATCCAAGAAATACGGTGATAGATAATTATTGCATAATAAAGTAATTTTTCAGAGGTTCCTTATAGCTTGTGTAGTAGTGTTGTTTAGAGCGTATAGATTACATCACTCGCTGCATGAAAAAATAACTATATATCATCATATTTTTAAAATATTAACTTCATACAATATATATTTTAATAATATTATATTGACTTTTTATATATAAATAATTATAAAACAGTAATTATAAAAAAATATATACTATTTCTATAAAAAGATTAAAAGTATCACAGATACACATACGTCACCAGAGTAAATTTTTTTTATCATTATACGCTTAAGATATACGGTCATGAAAAAAGATCTCTCATATATATCTATGACACAAGCAATCAAAAAATACTGAAAATCTAGGCAGACTTTCTATAATTATATTAAAAAATGAGTAATAGCTACAAAAAAAATTCATCACAAATCATATCTTTCAGTAAGAGACATAGAACGTACACTATGATGATATGTATGAGAAAAACCACAGTTAGACGCTCTTGATTCACAAAGTAATGGCAAGGAATGAAACAAACAACAGCAACCATCTGATTTATGATTTGATATCCATAGCGTCTCACTAAAAGAAAATCCTGATTTTTATGAATTATCCACTACTCTCCAAACATTACAAGCAAAAATCAATCTCCTTCCAAATGATTTTGCATTATATACTAAGCAAATGAATACTGAAAATAAACACTATATCGACACACTCTACTCAAAACTCCAAGGATATATTAAAAACGTAGAAGATTATATAACATCTCTCTCACAAAAGCATAAACTTGCTTACAAAAAACAACGTTTTGCTCTTTGATTTTTACTCTTCACACTCGTAAATATTGGTATAGTCCTCTTCCTTATGACATTCTAAGTTAAGCACAAATTTTTATAGTTAAGCTTATTTGCTAGCATGTATTGATCTGATTACTATTGCAAAATTTCTTTATAGCATCTTACTAGTTCTTCATCATTAATATTCCAACGGTAGCATCATCAAACTGCCTCTCTTACTTCTCAATCTTGCTGTTCTATAAGTGTTTGAGTAGTTTGTGATCAGATAAATTCTATTGATCAACGTAATGTACGATCACCAAGAGTAAAAATCTCTTCAACAGATCAATATCATCCATCAAAATTATTCACTAAAATAATAGGCTGATCGGTTATATTAGTTATTTCCAAATCTATCCATGGATAATATATTGTACTATCGAGACCAGGTGTAGTAATACGTTCTCAGTTTATCAGAGCACTATAAAGTGAAGTATATCGTTTTGAGTGTATTCTTGAATGTATCTGTAATCATCTATTTAATAAAACTCACTGATATAAAGCTGTACTTCCACCACAAAGTCATCATCCATATCAATCTATTTCTTCATCAAGAAAGATAATTTTTCAATAACGATACCTTTGTTGCTCTACCATATCAAATTGAGAATCACGTAAAAATGATACTGTTTCTCACGGATTCAATACTCTTACATTTCAGATCATCTCAAATCACGTTGCAATATTGAATCTTCTATAGTCTAAATCTCTATTTATTCTTGTTCTATGCGATACAACTTCATATCATAAATAATGTAAGTCCTCTATATTCTTAAATAAGTATAAAGATCCAAACTGTTTAATCTCTGATCTATCCAGTGAAATCTTCTGCGTTGCTTGAAAATACTGTTGAGCAATAAATCTATCAAGATCATCTTGAACATATACAGGTTCAATCATCTGTAATTCTTCTCGATTCTCGCTATTAGTTGTTAAAACTTTTTGTGATCATATATACGGTCTTCCTACAAAAGTTACTCAAGATGTTGTTAGGAGATGCTTAATAATTTCACGTCTCAACTGTGCATGACTTTTCTTGTTACCGTAACGATCAGTACGATCAATTACTATATTACCCTCTTGCAGAGCATAAAATGCTCTAAGATCCTGTAAGATTGCTCTTACAAAACTTAGCTGAAATCTATCTTGTGCATTATTTGTCGCAATAAGTTTTCTTGTCAGTGCTGCAATAGTCACATTAATTTGCTCTTTCACTCATAAGAGTACTTCTTGCTGCAACGAATCAGTATATGCTGTAAACAAAGAAACAGCAAAAACTACATCATTTACAAATTCCTGGTGATCAGTACTATAACAAAAAATAGTCTCCTCAAGCAGTTCACACTGATTCGTTATATTTCTATTATTCTCAAAATACTTATGATTGATAAATGGTACATATCATTGTTGCTCAATGCCAGCAAACACACTTCATCACATCAATAAAGCAGCAAAAATCAAACTCATTAACGTCATATAAAAATGGCGCATTTAATATTATATACCTATTAAAACAATTCTCTAAAAATATAGGGATTCATTATAAGATTGCAATAGTTAAGATTATTGATACACTATAAATACAATAGTGAGAAACTACTTAGAGGAAAAGTTACAAAAATACTCTAATAAGAAATTATTTATTCATTTATAAAATCACCATATGCATACTACTATCCATAATGCCTTGCAACGAAGATATGCTACAAAAGCATTTGATCCAAATTTTACGCTTTCTGAACAAAATATTCAGATGCTGCAACAATCATTGATTCTTACACCATCATCATATGGTCTACAACCTTGGAAGTTTTTGTTTGTTACCAATAAAGAAAAAAAACAACAACTTGTTGCACAATGTTATAATCAAAAACAAGTAGTTGATTGTGCTGCGTTAGTAGTTCTCTGTCGCAATAATAATCTCACGCATAATGATGTAGATCGCTATATAGATAGTATTGCAACTACAAGAAGTATAGAAACAGCATCACTCACATGATTTGCTGATATGATGAAACAGACACTTGATGGTATGAGTATCGAGCAACGCAGAATTCGAGCTGATAAACAAGTATATATAGCATTATGATTTTTATTAGAAACAGCTGCTCTCTTAAATATTGATACATGTCCTATGGAATGATTTATTGGAGCATGAGTTGTAGATATCTTAAAAATTGATACAAACAAAGTCTATCCAACAGTCCTTTGTGCTCTATGAAAAAGATCTGACAATGATCCATACAAAGATCTTCCCAAAGTAAGATTTCCTTTGAATGATCTCATTGAAGTCATTAAATAAACTACTCTGGGAATAAACGAATAACTACAATTTCATTGTTCGTTCATACTCTCATTCTTGGTCACCATAATCATGCTCAAGCAGTCGTATAGACAATACTTTCTCCTATGCGACTTTTTCATATTCCATATGGATAAATAACTCTTATAAGAAGATTATATGGAAACAGCTGTCACGCGTGTGTATGTCAGTATAATAAGAGATCAAATCACTGTTCAGCAGTAAAACGTACTTTTTCAGGGATGTGGTTTAAAAAAATAGCATATCTATCTTCTTCTGGACGTAAACGTATCACAGTATCCTCAAAAGTAGATGCATTATGGTGTCTATAATCTAATCATGTCAGTACAATGTTGTAATCATCCAAAAAATACTGCTCATCATCAAGAATAATAAGTTGTTCATAGTCTGATAAATATGAAAGTATTCTACTACTTTCATGATAATATTCATGGTTTCATGTCACAAAAAACATTGGTGCTTGTAATGTATGCAATATTTCAAAGTCTTCACGATTATAGAGATCAAAATCTATTAAATCTCATACGAGTATGCTATAGTCAGAAGCAAGCTCATTAACTCTTTTTATAACACGATTCATGTATGCTTTCGTTGTTGATCAATACTGAATATCTCATAGTAACGTAAACGTCACTGGTGCTGTAATTTTTTCTGAAACAATATCTAATGTTGTAATCGGAATAGGCCTATAAAAATTCCATATTCAATAAATACATAAAGCTACAATGAGTACCAAATATGGTATTACACTAAAACGTCTCTGAGTAATTTTTTCAACAATTCGATAGATAAGTGCTATATAAAATCCAACTGAGATAAATCATAAATAAAAATAGAAAAATCTTAAAATTTCAAAACTATAGAGCCTAAAAATAGATATACAAACAAAGTATATAAAAGTAATGAAAGCACTATATAAAAGTGCAGTTTTGTAGATACGTTTTGATTCTGGATAACGTCGTCTTATCAACAATGCTACGATAGGCACAGTTCCGATAAAAACTATCAAGTAAACAGCCAAAAGAAAAACGATAATCATTGCACACTATTGTATGAGATAAAAATTACTATAACTAAATGTGTTGCGTCTTATAAAGTTATGAATATATATATGAGTATTGTAGACTTATACAAGTCCAGCTGACTCTGTAGTAAAAAAATATTTAAAGTTCTCTATATCGATTTATCTCTATAATATAGCACAATGCATATTTTGATTGCATGATGATCGGGGTTTACATGAACTGCTCTGATACAAAAATTACTTGATAAAAATATTACTGTAACTCTTTTGACTAGATCAATCAAAAAAGTAGTACAACCACTCTGATCGGTACAATATCTTGAACGAGACTGACTCACTACTCAACAAGTTTCCACTGTTACTCATGCAATAAACTTATCATGACATCCAATTGATGATCTACCATGGACATCACGTACAAAACAACGTATTTATGATTCAAGAATAGAGACAACTAGAAAACTCATATCGATGCTCCCTTCATCCACACACACATTATTAAATGCATCTGCAATTGGATATTATCCATATGATGATACCAAAATATTTGATGAACATGTTATAGTTGACACAGATACTCGTCAATGATTTTTACAACATGTTGTCCATAAACGGGAACAAGAAGCTACAAAGTTTCATGGTCGCCTAGTACTGTTACGTTCATGAATTATTTTATGACCTGGTAAGTTTGAAAAAGCTATGGATACACAAGCTCGTCTATTATGAGGAATAATATTAGGAGATTGAAGTCAATATCTTTCAACTATTAAATTAGAAGATCGAGTAAGGTGTGTTGTATGACTCATCCATGACGAATCATTTACTGGTCCAATTAATCTCGTTACTCAAACTCTCCAACAAAAAACATATATCACGCAAAAAGCCGCAACATTTAAGAAAAAACCTTGGATACGTATACCACAATGGATGATTACAATGCTTGCTTGATCAGCTAGTTCTTTTCTTCTCTGAAGTCAACGTGTAAAATCTGTATATACAAAAAAATACCTAGAATCAAAATAATCTAGGTATTTTTATGGATATGATACAAGATATTCTATCTAATGATTACTTAAACATTTTATCTAATAACTCTTTTGCTTTGTCTTTTCATCAGAGACCAAAAGCCAATCATATTGCCAACATAACTCACATTACTATGGTATTGATGTTTTCAGTTAAGAAACTAATATCAACCTGCGCCTGCTTCAAAGCAGTAATAATGGTAAATACCATCACAATAATATATGTAATGCGTCCTAATCATTTAATTGACTTTTTACTCGTAGCAACAGCTGCATCAGTAATATCTTTTACAAACTCAGCAATAAATGTTCATACGAGAATAATAAGCACTGCAACAAATAAATTTGGAATATATGCTATCAACTGTGCAATGAGATCTGAAATAACTGTTAATCACAATGTCTCAAAAGCAATATTGATTCACACAAGATAAATAATCCAATAAATAATTTTTACGACAATGTCAGAAAAACTCATTGAAAAACTTGCGCTCTTGAGAAACTTATTGATATTTGCTTTATCAGCAAGACTATCAAGTCATACTTTTTTGAGGACAAACTCAAGTCATCATGCAACAGCTTTTGCAATAGCTCGAGCCATGACCCAAATTACTAGTGCCAAAAATAATTTTGGTAAAAATCAAACAATAAGATTGATGAGCTCAGTAGACCATCATGCTTGCTCTCAGAGTATTTCAAAATATCACATTGAGAATAATATAAAGAATAAAAAACAATAAAACTATACGTAATAGATAAATATTTGCAACTGTTTCATATAAATATGCTTATAAATTATAATATAAATTTATGTCAATATATTTTTTTATTGTTAAACCTCAGTAGAAATGTCAGTAGTTATAACTCAAGTTAAATTGACATAAATATACAGATTTAAGGATGGAGCACAACTAATAAGGAAGTATTTTATAATTTAGGTTTGTT
>SKJI01000032.1 GCA_007115995.1 candidate division SR1 bacterium | reverse complement strand
AACATCATCAGCATCAGTATCAACATCATCAGCATCAGTATCAACATCATCAGCATCAGTATCAACATCATCAGCATCAGTATCAACATCATCAGCATCAGTATCAACATCATCAGCATCAACTATTTCACTATCTTTATCAGCCATGACTCCCATGAGTTCTTTGTATGATACTTCATTATGTATCACATTTTCTACAACTCCTTTTTTTCGTCACTCCTTATTTCATGTGCTCAAAATTAGTAATGAGACAAGTCCATAGAGATATGCTTCATGTGATCAGCGAGCAGGGGTATTAACAGGTTTGATTGTTTCTTTGATAATTCTTTGAGTATCTTTATTCCCATCAATCAGCTTACAAACTGATATGATTTCTTTGGTTGTTTTTTGTTGAATTGCTTTTTTTGCTTCAGGCTTTAATTTATCAATATGATGATTGATTTCATGAACATTGTTCCCATTTAATTTATTGAGGGCGAGCAGAAAATCTGATTTTTGTAATTCATGCTGATCTTTGTTGCTAATCTGATTTAATGGCATTGGTAGGACAAATTATGTGGTAAAGATATATTTTATATTAGATTGCATTAAGCATCTTTTCTAATTCTTTGAGTTCATCGATTTCGTGCAGTCTCTCGTCTTGTTCAAGTTGTCTAATATGTTCTATCGTATCAGCTGCTTTATGGAGTTTTTCTTGAAGTTCACTGTCTTGTGTGCTTTTTGCGGCATCCAAAAACGCCTGCGTAAGCGTGTCGAGGAGTTGCTCATCAAGCTGATCTTGTTCGATGAGTCATTTGAGTCATACTGCTGGGAGTCGAGTATTCTCAAATTTTTCACACAATGCCAATAAAAATTCTTTTTTATTCATACCTATAAAATATATAAAAAATCTATTTCATAGATAAGTGTACTGATACGTTAACGATTTGTCAAATTATCGGCGATAAAATACTTACTCGTGCTTTCTATCAAAAAAATACTCCATACCGTGGAGTATTGTTGAGGTGTATGTGATCTCCTTTTTTGCTTGAGAAGATACATCTTTTGAGGAGTATCCTTATGCAAGAATTATGTTGATTATATACGTATCAAACATTTACAGCAAAATCTCTCTTGGTTTTGCTCACTCTTGTGGTCAGACTACTCATCTTTCTTCAAGAACGTCCAACAGTCTCGCTGCACGAGGAAATCAGATTCAGAGGGATCTTTGGAGCATCGTCGCTGACGCTTTTTGTTTTTCCATAATAATTCATATTGCTTGTTCGATAAGATCTTCGTCATCGCCATTGAGTCATCATGATGCTCATGCAAATTCTCCTTTGCTTTCCAAAATACGCATAATTTCTGGGTGGTAGATATCTTGTTCTGAGATACCGGTCATGTATTTTTGCTTGATCGCCATAACTAAATCTTCTGTTTCTGCAGTATCGATAAATGGAGATTGTACTCTGATTGGGTATTTGTACTCTGCAGACGAGTAGAGGAGGTCTCATCTTCCAACGAGATCTTCTGCACCTTTCATATCTAGTATTGTTCTACTATCGACTTGAGAGACAACTGCGTATGCTATACGTGTTGGAATATTTGCTTTGATAATACCAGTAATAACATTGACTGATGGTCTTTGTGTTGCTAGAATAAGATGAATTCACACAGCACGCGCTTTTTGGGCGATACGTGCGATATATGTTTCGGTGTCTTTTTTGTTTCCAGACATCATCAAATCTGCAAGTTCATCGATAATAATAACGAGACGATACATTTTTTGTTCATCAGAAACTTTTTTGTTATACTCATCGAGATTTCTTACTTTGGACTCTTTGAGTAAGCGATAACGTTCTTCCATAAAATCGACAGCTCGTCTCAATACCTTGATAGCTTTGTCTGCTTGCGTAATGATTGGTGCAAGAAGATATGGAATACCTTCATACATTCCAAGCTCGACTTGCTTCGGATCGACCATGATAAACTTGAGTTCACTTGGGGTATTTTGGTAAATCAACGAACTAATAAAATCGTTGACTCAGACAGACTTACCAGAACCTGTCGCTCATGCAACAAGTAAGTGTGGCATTTTTTCCAATGGTTTGACGATATGCTGTCCATCAATTCATTTACCAATTGCTAAATTTGTGAGATTATCACTCATCGCTGTTGTAAACTCTCTTGATCATAACGTTTCACTGAGTCTTACCATTTGTGGCTTTGGGTTTGGAATTTCAATTCATACTTTGTCTGTTCATGGGATTGGTGCAATCACTCTGAGTGATTTAGTTTTGAGTGCGAGCGCAATATCTTGTTGATAACTTTCAATTTTGGAAATTTTGATTCCAGAGTCTGGTGTGAGTTTAAACTGCACGACGGTTGGTCACACATTAAATCCATCGATAAGTATATCAATATTGAACTCTGCAAGTTTTTCTCTAATTGCTTCTGCCTTGGTGAGCAACCATTCTTCAGAGATATCTGGTCACGCATTACTTCATGGTGTCAAAATGCCTAGATCAAAACTTGGTTTATCAGATGGAAATGAGACGTGGAGTTGTTTGAGTGATGCTTCATCTTCTTTCTTTTGGATAGTTTTTTTGAACTGTTCTTTGATAAGTGATTTCATTGTATGTGTTGATCATTTTTCATTTATTTTACTGTCTTGAGTATTTTCTTCATCAGATTCAATAGTGGATTGTGCTGATTTTTTGGTTTTTTTTACAGACCTTTTAGCTGTTTTGTAACGATCTCTTACTTGTTCTATTTTGATGGTTGGCAGTTTCACCTTGTAATAAACTGCAATTGCAATGATAATTCAGACTAAGAGAGCAATCATAAAAATTTTTGTTGCTGTTGTAGCTCCTCAGAGCAGATAGTCTGCACCCCATAAGACGAGATATCAAAGCCGTCATCACATTCCTTCAATACTTTCTCTTGTCGCTTGATTGACACTTGTAGGGAATCATCACTCCAAAAGTCAAAAGTTTAGTATTCCGCAAATAATAAACTGTAACAGAAGAGCAAATTTAAACAATCACTTTGTATAGTATTTTACATCAATGAGAATCAATCATCAGAGCAAGATAAAGAGAGCATAAAATACAAAACTTCACTGTGCACCAAATGCTTGATTCGTTGGATATGATAAAACAGTGTAGATAGGAGATCATTGAGCACTAAAATATGCAAAAAAATACAACACTCCAACAGTAAGGAGTATTGCTCAAAGTTTATATCTATTGAGTGCAATCGTAGACGATCTTCTAGTCCTTCTAGCCATAATACTAGAATAGTAATGTTGACAGTGGTTTCAAGACAGAGTCTATTATTTTTTTATTAAGTAGAGCATTCTTTGTGTGGTATCATCTGTTAGAGTATATGTATGTGTTGCAACTAGAGTGAGATTGTGCTTATAGAGATGCTCGCGTATTGTTGCATCTTCTTCGAAGGTAAACATTTTCCAAAAGAGCATATGTCATCATTTTTTGAGAACAGGGAGTGACCGTTCAAGCAACTGATCTGCATAGGTGACTGCTCTTGCAGTAACAAGATCATAGCGTTTGTTGTGTTCTTCAATTCTTGATCGAACGGCTGTGCAGTTTGGAATCTTCAGTGTTGCTATCATCTCATTGATTGCAATGATTTTCTTTTTTCTTGCATCTATTCAGGTAAATGTGCATAAAGGGCATTGCATCGCAAGAGGAAGCAACGGAAATCATCATCATGTTCCAATATCTACTATATTTTTGTTCGCTGTAAAAAGTTCTGAGAAAATTTCGTATCAGATGAGTGAATCGATAATATGTTTCTGCCAAACACTGTCACGATCTCTCAGAGCAGAAAGATTGATCTGCTGATTTCGTTCCAGAAAAACTGTTATGAGATCTTCTCGTTGGGGTGTGATCGTCCTCTTCATTGACTGTGCTTATATGTTTAAAAGTAAGTTTATTGAGCAATCTTAGTTTTATGATATAGAATATAATATAGTGTATCTATGCACTAAAACAATACAAGATAGCATATTCACTCGTTCCTTGAAAAGGTGCCAGGAATATATATATATAATCATATGAAATCGTGGAAACAGTTAGTTGCTTGTATAGCAATAGTCGTCATACTTGGATCAATGGTATTGATGCGAGTAGGATATTGACCAATTTTGCGTGATGCTGAGTATGTTGCAGCCTTGGAGCGGGCAGAGCAGTACTGATTTCCTGGTGTAGAGACTGCAATGTCATATCCTTTTACTGGGATCACAAGAGCAGAAGCTGTGTGATTATATGTGAGACTCGGCCAAGTGTTGGAGATGTTACCTGTTCGTAGTAGTTGTGAATTTTTTGATATTGGAACTGTGAGTCTCAAAGAACAGGAAAATATTATACTGTCTTGTCAGTACTGATTTTTCTCATGAAGTAACTGATCATTTGAACCATTGTCATATATGACCAAATGAACATCTATGGTTGCATTAATGAGATGACTCTTTCCAGCAAGAGAATTTCCTGAAGTAGAAGAATTTTGGTTGCCGTATATAGAGTTTTGAAATGAAATTGGTATCATCACACGTGAGCCATGACCATATGTCAATTATCTTATTTCAAGATATGAGCTGTTGTTACAACTTTATAGAGCATATCAACTAAAAACGTTATAAATATTCTAAAAAAATATCAAAAATATACATAGAGACTAATGAGTATTGCATACTTATTTTTTTAAAAGAGCAGTAACGTATATACTTTAATTTTTTGACAAAAAAAAGAGGAGTCAGTATACTTAAAGTGCGTACAGATTATATATTGGCAACAATATCTTATTACTGACGTAAAAACATTTCTTAATTTTTCTTTTTTTATGGCAAATCAATTTATTAAAGAAGCTGAGGTATTGTATACACCTGAATCAGAATCAGCCAAAGAATATATAACGTGACTCAAAGATGCTATCGATAATGATAACATTATAGCATTTTTTGATAATCTATTGACAGTTGCTGCTGAGGAGTGAGCATCAGATATACATATTGAACCATTTGAAGAGTACAGTAGGGTGAGATTGAGAGTCGATGGAGTATTACAGATTCTTGTAAAGTTTCCAGTAAAAATACATATCAAAATTATAGCAAAGTTTAAAATTGAATCAGGACAGATGCGTCCAGATGAAAAAAGACTTCCCCAAGATGCCCGTGTGTCTTCTGCAACACTCAATAAAAAAGAACTTGATCTGCGTGCAAGTACCTTGCCTACCGTACGATGAGAAAAGCTTGTAATGCGTTTGGTGGATAAATCAAAGTCACGTCCAGAATTATCGGTTTTGTGAATTGAATGAATAAATAGTGAGATTTTAACAAGGAATATTGGGTTCCCAAATGGAATGATATTCGTGACATGACCAACATGATCATGAAAAACAACAACGTTGTATGCTGCGCTTGATATTCTCAATAAAGCAGATGTAAATATAACTACATATGAAGATCCTGTGGAAATAAAACTAGAGTGACTCAATCAGTCTCAAGTAAGAACTGATATATGATTTACTTTTGCATCATGATTGAGAGCTGCGCTGAGACAAGATCCTGATATTATTATGGTCTGAGAGGTGCGTGATTTTGAGACATTAAATACTGGTATGGAAGCTGCGATGACTTGACATCTTGTGTTTTCTACAGTGCATACTAATTCTGCTTCAGAAACAATTACCAGAGTGATGAATTTATGAGCAAAACCTTATATGATGACTGGTACATTTAATGTCATTATTGCTCAAAGATTGGCGAGAAGAATTCGTGATTGAAGTGCTATTGAAATCAATGCAAAAGAGCAGTTTCCACATTTATTTGAGTCAGCAAAGCAAGCACTCCTTTCTATGAAACCGGAACTTCTTGAGAAAGAGGCACTATCTAGATGAATTACCAAAGAAATGTTGATGAAGTTTTTAGATCAATGATTGTGTGTTGCTCCAAATCCTGAACATTGAGATAAAGCTTTTAAATGAAGGGTGTGATTATATGAAATGCTTGAATTTGATGATGAGGTGAAAACAATGATATTGGATGGAGAAAAAGCACTTGCAGTAGAAAAATATGCCTTAGAAGAAAAATGAATGATTAATCTTGAAAGAGATGGTGTCTTTAAGATGATTAAATGATTTTTGTGAATTGAAGAGGTGTATAGACTGGTGAAACATAAAACATATAGTAAGTAATTTTCAAATAATTTTCCTTATACAAGTAATGATTGCTCTCAGAGATCGCTGACGAGTTTGTGTGCAGTTTTTTGATGAGTTTGGAGAAGCCATTGAGCAGCTTCATGAACATCTTGAAGCATTGTTGTATCACCCAGTATTTCTAGTGGAATATCAGTTTCTCATGATTGTCTGACTCAGAGAAATTCTCAAGGTCAGCGAAATTGTAAATCTATTTCAGAGAGAGCAAATCAATCATTTGTCGATTCCATATGTTTGAGTCTTTTATAGCTCTCTCCTGATTTTTTGGGTGTTTGAAGAAAACAATATGATTGCAGCGATGATCTTCATACACGACCACGAAGCTGATGAAGTTGTGAAAGGCCAAAACGTTCTGCATTATAAATAATCATTATTGTTGCTTCTGGTATATCAATTCCAACCTCAATAACTGTTGTAGAAACAAGCATTGTATATGTTCATTGTTTGAATTTCCCCATAATTGTTTCTTTTTCTACTGGTTTCATTTTTCAGTGAAGGAGTCATATTTGTTCTTTGATTTCTTGATATGTGGTTTGCAACTCTTCAAAATGTGCAGTTGCTGCTTTTACTGACTCCAACATTTCACTTTCTTCGATAAGTGGTGTAATCAAAAACACTTTTTGTCATTGTTGTATTTTAGTGAGTATCCATGGCTTTAATGCAAGAAATTCTTTTTCAGTTATGATTTTAGTATGAATTTTTTTTCTTCACACAGGGAGTTGATCAATCGTACTTATTGAAAACTCACCAAAAAAAGCAAGAGCCATAGATCTTGGAATAGGTGTCGCAGTCATCTGTAGAAGATGAGGAGATCCATGACGTTGTAATTGCGCTCTTTGTCTAACTCCAAATTTATGTTGTTCATCAATAATAGCTAATCATAAACCATCAAAATGAACATCGTCTTGTAGCAGTGCATGCGTTCATACAATTATATCACAGACTCAGTTTTTGAGACGGTCTTTTATAAGTAATTTTTCTTTTGGTTTCGTTGATCCTGTGAGCAAAAAGATACGTACTCATAAAGGTAAAAAAAGTGCTGCAAGTGTTTTATGATGTTGTTGAGCAAGTACTTCTAGCGGAGCTAAAAATGCTACTTGTCATCAAAATTTTTTGATGCAGTACCATGCTGCAGCTGCTGCAACTACCGTTTTTCATGATCAAACATCTCATTGCAGCATTCTTAACATTGGTTGTGGCTCGTGCATATGTTCTATGATTTCTTTGAGTGATCTTTTCTGAGCAGAGGTGAGTGTAAATGAGAGCGTCTTTAAGAATTCTTTAAGAATATCTCGATCGATTGTTTTCTGTTGATGATGAATAGATCATTGATACTCTTTTTTGCTCAACAGACTTTGTAGTTGTACACGAAGCATTCTTTTGAAAAATAAGGTTTTTTTTGCGTGTTTTGTTTCTTCTATTGTTTCTGGAACGTGCAATGCCTTGAGCATGGTTTTTGTTGGGAGCAGGTTGTATTGTTTATACAATCAAGCAGGATATTGTTCGTGAATATCTTCCAAGAGTTGATCAACAAGAGGTGGTATTTTTTTACTAAATCGTGCTGCTTTTATTCAAGCAAGATCAGAATAAATTGGATAGATACATCCAACTTGTCATTGCATGTGTGTTGTTTCTGTTGCCTCAAAAACATCAGGATGTCGAAAGAGATTTTTTCACGTTTCTTTTTGTAATTTTCATACAATATAATATCGTTTTCAGGTCTGTATTTTCTTCAAAAAAAAACGATTATTTAGTACTGAAATACGCACTTCTTGCTCTTCTTCATCATAACCTATCACTTCAATAAGGAGCTTTCATGTTGGTGTTCTTATCATTCATTTTTTTGCTATTTTAGCTTTTGTTACTTCTGTACTACCGTCACCTAATAAGTGACTGATAGGTTTGATATTTCTTCTGTCCTCATAAGTTCTTGGAAAGTATCGCAAGAGATTTTGCGGTTGCTGAAATCAGTTTTCGCACAAAATAGTAATATATTTGTCAGTCGTGCGCAGTAGTTTTTTGAATGCAGATTGAGTTATTGCTTGTCACATAAGTCAACGTGGAAGATAAAACGGTATTGTGTTGTGTTGGTATTGTATTTATTGGAGATGTATTGTGTTTTGTTTATCTCAACTTGCTATAGTGTAGATTTACCTTATACATTGTAAGGAACTTTGCATGAGAAATTTCTTATCTCTTATTTTAATAATTTTATCTGCTGTTACTATGTGAAATATTCTTGCGATCGATCGATGAACAAAATATTTATGAACTGCTTATCGAAATGAACGTTCACAATCAATTAATCCCATTGGTTCTTTGTACAACGATGAATCTTTATTTTTTGCTGTAGGTGATGTTTTGCAAAGATATTTTATCACAACAGTTATTATTTGATATCCTAAACAACAAAAAGCATTGCAGGAATCAATTGATACATTTATAGAGCAGTTGTTATTTATAGAAAATACGTTGGATATAAAAAAAGTCGATGAGGAGTATTCGAGTGTTATTGCTGCTAGTATCGCATGAAAGTTCAAAAAGTCTCCAGAGGAGGACACAATCGTGGCAATGAAACTGCTTGAAGAGTATTTAGAAACTTTATAATATCAAAAATATCTTTACTATTACATATGAAATTTACAAAAATCCCTTGACATACAAACACTAATGACTAATAATTAGATAATATTTTTATATCAATTTCAAAATAAAATGTGATTTCGTGTAAAAATGGACGATAAAAAGATTAAAGTAAATCTTGATGAAACAAACGTAAAAGATATTCTACAATACTGTAAGCCAAAAGAACAACTTGTCTTATTTAGAAAGTTTGGACTCACGACAGGGAAGGAAACACCGCTACAAAAAATTTGAGAACTTTACTGACTGACAAGAGAAAGAGTAAGACAGATAGAAAATCAATGATTAATGAGATTTAGAAGGCTCATTATTGGAAATGATAAATATCTAAAAGTTATAGAAGAAGCAAAGAAAATTTTAGATGCAAACGGTTGATTTCTTATTGAAGATGACTTCATTTCTAAGTTGTTCAACAAAGGTATCGGTAAGTTCAATGCTCAAGAATTAAAAATGATTATTGTCTCAGATTTTGATATCTACTATCTAAAAAGAAACAAACGCTTATGGAAGTGATTTTATATTGATCCACATTTTGAAGATTTACTGACTGATATATGAAAATACATTACGCATTATTTTGAAAAGAAATGACAGGCAGAAGATCTGTACGAATTTGTTGACAAATTAAAAAACAAGTTTGCTACTGAATACGAAGAGGTGCACTATCTACAAAACAACTTGTTTTACACAAACTTTTTTAAGTCTGTAAAAGGTATTTCAACGTTTTATGGAAAAGTGTGATTGAGTACGTTTACAGAAGTAAATCCAAAAACAATTAAGCAAAAAGTATTGTATATTCTTAGAAGAATCAACAAACCATTACATTATCAAGAGATGGCATCAAAAGTTATGGAATGGTTTCCAGAAAAGCCTGTGAAGGTCAATACAGTACACAATGAACTCGTAAAAAACAATGAATTTTTTGTAAATATGGGATTATGAATCTACTGACTCAAAGAACGATGATTCCAATGATGAAGCGTGAAAGATATTATTGAAAGAGTTTTGAAAAAAATGCAAAGACCAATGAGTATTAAAGAAATATCAAAAGAAGTACTCAAAGAAAAAATGATTTCACCAAATACTATTGTATTGACCCTCCAAAAGCATAAAGAATTGTTTGAGAGAGTAGATAAATGAATTTATCAACTCAAAGAATAATAACATCCGAAAAGCATGACATAGTCGTGCTTTTTTTGTTAATACATTTGGTAATAATTCTCGTTAGTTATGTCGTGAGAGTCTAGTTTTGTAGTATGAAAAGTAGGTAGTAATGATTGTAACAAACTTGCTATCAAGGATTTTTTTGATGATGGTTGGCAAACATTTGGTCGTAAAAAGATTCCTAATATATCGGCTCACATTTCAGATCTTTTACAGAAGTTACACAGTGAAGGGATAGATTATTCTGTTGTTATTTGAACTGGCTCTAATAAAAAAATGGTGCTTGAAAGTGTTCATTTGCAACCGTAATTCATATAGCCACAGAGCATAAAGCATACCATACATATTGTAGAAAATGGATAGAGGCAGACATTCGATCTGTGGAAAGTCGTATGAAATATGAACTATGTGCATCGTTGAGAGTATTCAAAAAAATGCAAGATGAGTTGTGTGAAATACTGCTTGCAACTGATACAAAATTTTCTATTCATGCAGATATTAATACTGATCAAAAGTATAAATTAAGTAAAGCAATGCCACGTGTTAAGGCAATGCTTGCCAATAAAAAATGGATTGAAAATATGTTTTTGTTAGAAGTATGTTATAAGCCTGAAGCATCAGTCGCAAGTAAGATATGAGATAGAGCATGCAGAAGATTGTAGAAAATATCAAAGATGATTGGATTTAATAATACTTTAGAAGATCTTCATGTGGGGCAAATCTTATTCCATATAATTTATTCTTTTTTCAGACATTTTTTCATCGTATTAACAAAAAAATTCTAGCATCTGCTAGAATCTACTGAATATGTGTATGGTGCCTAGGGGGGGACTTGAACCCCCACAAGCATAATCGCTCACACGCCCCTCAAGCGTGCGTGTCTACCAATTCCACCACCTAGGCATTACGGATTAGGTTTTATTTATTTTGATGCATAATGCAACACAACTTTTCGTTCTTGCATACTATGAGCGTATATGTATAGTAGAATTTTATGTATTTTTGTAATAGTATGCAAGATTATACAACTCGTGCATTGGATGCACACAAACAGTATCAAGGGAAAATTGCTGTCCAAAGCAAAGTGCCTGTAGCAACAACTGATGATTTATCGGTATGGTATTCGCCGTGAGTTGCAGCGCCATGTTTGGCGATTCGTGATGATGTTGAAACTGCGTATGAGTATACTTGGAAGTGAAACGCCGTTGCTGTGGTATCTGATGGGAGTGCAGTCTTATGATTGTGAAATATCTGATGAGTTGCATGACTGCCTGTGATGGAATGAAAAGCAATATTGATGCGTGAATTTTGATGAATCAATGCAGTGCCATTGGTCCTTGCTACACAACAACCAGATGAAATTATCAAGATCGTACAGGCTGTCGCTCCGACGTTTGGAGCAATCAATTTGGAAGATATCAAAGCTCCTGAGTGTTTTTATATTGAAGAAGCGTTGCAAGCATCGTTGCCAATTCCAGTATTTCATGACGATCAGCATGGTACAGCAATTGTTGTCTTGGCATGATTATATAATGCACTCACAGTAGTGTGAAAGAATATAACTGACATATGCGTCACGATTACGGGTGCATGAGCTGCATGAATTGCGACAGCGCGTTTGTTGCATGCTGCATGAGTCCAAAACATCAGAATGGTCGATTCACAATGAGTGATTCATACGAGTAGAGCAGGGCTCAACACTTATAAAGAACTTGTTGCTGCATACAATCGTGACAATATTTCATGAACGTTATCTGATGCGATGGTCTGAGCTGATGTAGTAATTTGAGTTAGCCAACCATGAATCATCACTCAAGAGCATATTGAGTCAATGCGTGAGCATCAAATCGTCTTTGCATTATCAAATCCGCATCCAGAAATTACGCTTGAGGACGCTCGTTTATGATGAGCAATGGTCTATGCATCGTGAAGGAGTGATCTTCCCAATCAAGTAAATAATTTACTGGTCTTTCCATGATTATTGAGAGGAGTCCTTGATGCAAGAATCCCTCAGATAAGTATGGATCACAAGCTCTTGTGCGCGCAGGTGCTTGCATCAATAGTCGCAACTCCTACCGTATGAGAAATTTTACCATCACCACTTGATAAAACCGTTGCTCCAACACTTGCGCAAGCCTTGGTCGAGAGTGTAAAGAATCAGTAACCAGTAAGATCTCTACACTACAAAAAAACCTGACGAATGATGTCAGGTTTTTTTGGGTGGTTTTATAAGATTCATTCACATTCTTTGAAAAACTGTTCTAGGTACTGTTCCATATATCTATGTCTATTTTCTGCAATACGTTTTCCTGTATCGGTATTCATTTTATCTTTGAGTAATAATAATTTTTCGTAAAAGTGATTGATAGAGGGAGCTGTACTTTTCTTATATTCTTCTTTCGTCATAGAGAGATTTGGTTTGATAGCTGGATTATATAACTCTCTTCAAGCGTATCCTCAATAGTTGAAAGTTCTTGCGATTCATATTGCTCAAAGAGCATCGAGTCTATCAGCATCCTGTACGATAGCAAGCTCTTTTGAATAAAATGTCTGGGAATCTTGAGTAAATGAGTTTTTGAAAGATATATGTGCAATAATATTTTCGACGTGTATTATTACATCTTCTGTTACACCAATCGATGTGAGAAATTCTCTTGCTATACGACATCATAATTCTTCATCTCCATTGTGAAATTTTGGTTCTGCTATATCATGGAGTAACGCACCAAGTTCAACGACAAGCCTATCAGCATCCTCGTGAGCAGCGATGTTTTTCGCAGTATTTCGTACACGATATATATGTCGCCAATCATGTCATCATTCAGCATTATCTAGAGTTTTTTGCACAAACTCTACAGTTTTTTGAATAATTGTTTGATCCATGATACTGTGAAGTGAATTAAATAGCATTATGAATGTATCTGTGTACACTACTGCTGTACATTTACTGTTAATCGTTTCTCAGCATCATTTATACTGATAAACGTTTGTGTCTTGAATGAATTTTTAGCATCATCTTGTTTAATACTTTGCGTATTCTCACTTTGATGTATAATAAACGCAAATTTATCAACTCATATTTTATTGTATATATCTATAATATTAGTATTTCTTCGTGCTATCAATTCATTGTTTAATTGATAATTGAAATTACGCATATCAACAATGATTTTTTTTATGTTTTTTTCTTGTACTATATTTATAAAAGTTAATGCTTCACTTTTGAAACCATCATCATTAAGATGCGAAGTATAATCTTTTCGATCAAGTAATATTGTTTCATCTTTAATTGACACAGTCATATATACTGTATCAATAATTGTATTATATGACATTTTTTATCTGACTAGTAAAATGAAAGTTTTTTAGCAGTTTTTTTAAAAGTTATACTACACAACCATACTATATACTATCCCAGAAATCTTGACCAAAAATTTCTATCATGAGTTCTTTGACTTTGTCTGATCACTCTTTGATGAGGAGTTCGACTGGAGCTGTATTTGCTCTGTAGAGTCGTTGCCCGATCTTTCATCTTGATGCTGGAGTATCGAGATCCCATACTCACTCACCATCAAGAAGTCAGAGTCGTTGTGCTGTATTGTATGTTTCTCTCCATCGTGGATTTCCTGTTTCGTCTTGCATCCCATCGATTGTTCTAATAATCACCGTGAGTCACTCTGCAAGCGTAAGGTTCTGATTTGGGAAGTAGCTTCCGTTACTTCATCTCATCAATCCATATTCGCATGCTTGAAGAATATAAGGAACAAGCGTATAGTCATAGCCATCAATGTCATTAAATTGACACTCACTTGCAGATCTTACTTTTTGCTTTCCGTACAAGATTGCAAATTCAGTAAAGAACTTTGCGATTTCTCATCTGGTGACTGGACGATCTCGTCCAAATGATTCTCTAGTGTCGAAAATAGTCAATCCATTTTCATACATCCAACTTACCACTGTATTGTCAGCTTGAGCAACAACATGTGTTGGAGCGATAAAACTGAATACACTCACAACAAGAGTAAGTAATCCTAACAAACGTTTCATGATAATGACAAAAAAATATAAAAGACGTATGAGTGAATAGTAGGAAATTGCTTGGGAATTACAAGATAGAATTTTCTCCCATTTTTTCTGCTTCATCGTCTTTCCAATAGACTACTATCAACGCAAATAATGCCATAAACGGATAGACGACCATTCTGTCAGCAAAACTATGGAGGACCATTCATGAAATTGCAAGTCCAAGCATACCTAGGCTTGCTCAGAGCAGAAGTTTGCGTGAGAGATCTCATCCATGGTGTTTGTTGTAGACGTGTATTCATATTCGACAGAGCGATGCAAACAAAAACATCCATCATATAAATCAGACAAGACCAAACTCAATCATTACTTGGAGGAACTGATTTTCCGGATTGAACGGAACCATTTCACCATGATGTGATCATGGTCATGCTGTTGCTCATCAGACTCATCGTAGCGGTGATTGGCTAAACATCTCCCATCATATTTTGACCATCGTCAGGTGTCAGTAATTTGAATATGATCTATTGATAATTTTTTCGAATCAAACGATACTTATAAGAGTAATTAATGCGATGATTGGTAGTCATATCTTGATAATAAAACGTTTTCGTTGCGTTCTATAAAGAATAAAAGGCATGACTACTAACAAGATAATCCATGTTCATCGAGCTGCTCTTGAGAATGTGACAATAATATTGAGCGCATAGATTACCCATCGCAGTCGTGTTTCGCTTGCTGGTTTTTTGTGGAGAAACAACAAATAAAAAAACGGCCACAACGCAGTTAGGAAAAATCACCAGGTAGTCGGTCTTTCAAAGAGGAATTGGTTACGAGGAAGTCCATAATTTATTAGTGTATAATACGCTGCAGGTGGAGCAGATCATACAACTCATTCAAACACAAAATTATTGTATCCAAACAGTTTGAGTGTTCATGGTTTTACAAAAATCACAAAATACCAAATCAGAGCAAGGAGTAACATTCGTTTGATCACTTTCCCATATCGTTTGATCAGATCAACGCGTTGTTCTTGGTTGAGGAGGAGTCAGCTATGAAAACAAACCAAAAAGATAGCAAATCATAAAAAATCATACTTAAACGCGACGAGATACGTTGTGAGGTCTGCACCGACAAAGTAAAAATGAGCGATAAGTGATAAACCTACAGCTACAAGAAATCCTATAAAAAAATACGGATAGTATCTATGCCCAAAATGTGCTCTTCGATGACGCTGTCGTAGTAATCATAATAGCCCCAATAAACCAAATAATACAATAACTCACTCTTTTCGTAACCGTATATAGTTAAAAACAGGATGATCAATTCCTAACTGAAACGTTACAAAGGTATGTAAAAAAAACTGTAGTAATAATCAGATAAAAAACACTTTATATAAAATAACAGCCCAATGACGAAGACGTTCCATGATTTAGAGAAACAGTTGATATAAAATTGAAAGGAGTGCAATCATTGCAAGAATTCATTGAATGAGCCAAAATCTCATTACTATTGTATGTTCTTTTTGTCATAAATATTCCAGAAGATGATGATACGGTGCGATTGGAAAGAGCTTTTTCTTGAAGAGTTTTTTTCGTGTAATTTGTAGGAATGATGAAGCAAACTCTATCCAAAATAGTAGCATAAGAATAATTGCAGGAATAAGAATACCAAAATTAATATTGAGTAAATAGATCATTGTTGAGATAATTCATCACAAAGCCAGCGCTCATGAGTCTCATAAGAAGATTTTTGCAGGGTTAATATTATATCGCAAAAATGCTATAAGTGTTGCAGCAATAATGGTAATAACAGTTGAAGCAAGGTACCATTGTGTTATAAACGTAATAACTCATAGACTACCTAACACAATCAATCATAATCATCCTACGAGACCATCAAGTCAGTCAGCTATGTTTATTGCATTGACTATAATTACTGTTCCAAAAAATGTCAGTATAGGCATAAAGAATCAAAGATATAGTTCTCAAGCGAATGGCCGTAAATTAATTGTATCAATACCTAATTTCCAGTAGAACCACCAACTAATAAATCCAGAAAATAAGAACATCCAAATAAACTTAATTTTTGCAGAGAGTCATTTTATGAGAGTTTTTCATTTGATGTTGATGTAGTCATCAATCAAGCCAAGTATTCCCATACTAAAAAATCAAAAAAGTGGCATATATGTTTCTTGTCTTGTAAGCAGAGAGTTATTGATTCGTCAAAGTTCTTGGACAAGCAGTGATCATAATACCATGACAAAAACAATCAATAAGATGATTCATCATCACATAGAAGGAGTTCATCATTTGTGTTTGTGGAGTTGTTTATAAATAGTTGCACTATTACCCGTTACGTCTGCTTCACGAATAGACTGTCATGCTTTTCGTTTTTTGAGCAGTTTAATATATGTAGGATAGATAAAGAGAGCAAGTAAAAATGCTATAAATGCATAGAGGAGTATACTGGTAAGTTTGAGTATCATGTTGGAACGAGAATAAAGTACTATAATGCGTGCTGATAGTAATGAAGCTTGAAAATATTGCAAATGGAGATTTTTCTTAAAATCTTGAAAAATCTTAAAAAATCTCTTGCAATTAGATAAAACATTCATAAATTTCTCTCATTGACTTGAAAAATCCTCCAAATAAGGAAGTAAAGTCTCAATTTTTTTTAACATTGATGTTGCGAACATGCCAACTATTACTCAGTTAGTAAAAAACAGAAGAAGACCAAAAGTGAGAAAGTCTAAAGCTCCTGCATTACAATTTAGACTCAATACTCTCAAAAATAATAAGCGTGTTGAGTTGCCGAGTCCATTTAAGAGAGGAGTATGTCTGAAAGTAACTGTTACTTCACCAAAAAAACCAAACTCAGCGCAAAGAAAAATTGCTAAAGTGAGACTATCAAATGGTAGTGAGGTTATTGCGTATATTCCTTGAGAAAAACACACGCTGCAAGAGCATAGTGTGGTTATGATAAGATGATGAAGAGTAAAAGATCTCCCAGGTGTGAAGTACCACGTTGTGAGATGAGTCTATGATGCAAATCCTGTTGAAGCTAGAAAGCAGTGAAGATCGTTGATGGGTACAAAGAGACCAAAATAATATCTTCATATAAATTTATGTGTTCTATTTATGTTTGATAACAATTCCAGAAATGGCAAAATATAAACAACCAGTGATGTTTAAGCTCCCGTCTACCAATGAAAAAATAGAAAAATTTATTAATTATATCATGCTTGACGGTAAAAAAATAGTAGCAAGAAGAATTTTTCAAGAAACATTGGATGAAATTAAGAAGAATGGTCATGTTAATCCGTTGGCAGTTTGGGAAGCAGCTATAGAAAATGCATCTCCAAATATGATGATTAAATCAAAAAGAATTGGTTGAGCAGTCTATCAAGTGCCAGTAGAAGTTCCTGCAAGAAAAAGATTTTTTTACGCATGTAAGTGGATTATTGATTTCGCTAGATCAAAAAAATGAACACCTATGTCATTGAGATTAGCTGAAGAGCTTTTGGCTGCTTACTCAAATCAGTGAAATGCTGTCAAGAAGAAAGAAGATACGCATAAGATGGCAGAAGCAAATAAAGCATTTGCATATCTCGCTAAATATATAAAATAATAGATTATTATTCATATCGTGTTTATTTATTTATATTCGTACAATGCCTACAAGAAATCAATCTGGAAAACCAGAACATGTTCATCAGAATCTTTGAAGGAAAAGAAAAAAGTCTGGTAAAAAGCATATTAAAGCAATAAAATGGTATGTTATGCTCTTAAAGAGACAAGAAAAAGAATGACTAACAAAATGGATAGCAAAGACCAAACTAAAAGCAGAAGCAAGAATAAAAAAAATGTGAATTACTACTGCCCAGATTGACGCAGTGTTACAGAAATAATTTTTATACTCTTATTTGTATCTCCTGATGTGAGGAATGAAAACTAACTGAAAAAAGAAGCTTAGAAAAGCTCTTGTCAGAGTTCATAAAGTTGTGATTATGGATATTAGAAAACAACTTGAACAACAAAGAAAATGGAAAGCTGAAGTTGTCAAAAGAACAAGTTCTGCTTCAAAAACTTCTGAAAAATAATCAGTAGAGTTTTGTATTTTATTTATGCATATCGTTATTGTCATGAACGAAAAAAGAATTGCAGCAATGAGAGTTGCTAAGTGATATCATATACTTCCTATCAAAACAGGAATGCAGTTAGAATTGCATGAACATGTTTGAGAAGGAAATAACAAAAGAATTTGGAGATTTAAATGATTAGTGATTGCTGTTAAGCGTCCAAATCATGCTACTTGATCATTTACTATTAGATGAAAGGTTGCAGGTAATACTATTGAAAAGATCTATCCGTTATCGTTTCCACATTTTGATAAAGTTATGTTGCTTGATCAGTATAAAATTAGAAGAGCAAAGCTGTATTATATAAGAGAAAAAGTAGGTAAAGATGCAAGAATGAAAAGTGAATTAACGCAAGCAGATAAGTGAATTGATTTATTGAAGTTAGCTCAAGAAGAAATTGCAGCTTTGCAACAATCTCTTGAAGAAACAACTCAAGAAGAGAATGAAAAACCACTAGAGTCTAATCAGCAAGAAAATGCATCTCAAGAAAATCATCAAGAAGCAAATGAATCTGATGAAACAACTGAGCAATCAGTAGAAGATGCTTCACAAACATCACAAGAAGTTGAAGAGACAGTCCAACAGGACCCAAAAGAGCAAGAAGATCAACTAGAAGCAAATCCTAAAGATGCTGCAGACTACTCATCAGACAATGATGCTGAAAAAACAGAAACGAAATAATTCATATTCTTTACTCTCTTATTGCGAATACAATGCAATTAGCTGTACAAAAACGTACTATAACAGGTAAAAAAGTTAAATCATTGAGAAAAAAATCTCTAGTTCCATGTATTATTTATGGTCCACATTTAGAGTCTCCTCATTGTATTGCAATCGATAAAGTACAATTGGTTAAAGCATATAATGCCGCTGGTATGAGTACTGCATTGCAGTTAACTGGTGATGGTGTTGATGAGTTAGTGCTTTTTCACGATATTCAAGTGCATCCTGTTTCTGATCATGTTATGCATGTTGATTTTATTGCAGTAGAAAAAGACAAAAAAGTGACTGCTGATGTGCCATTGGTCTTTACGTGAGTTTCTCCTTTTGAGAAGAATGCACTCGGAAGTGTTCAACAAATTAAATACTCTCTAGAGGTTGAAGCTTTCCCATTGGACCTCCCGCAAGAATTACTGGTTGATATTTCTTCAATAGAACAAGATGGTCAAGTGATCTTTGTGAAAGATGTAATAACATGAGAAAATGTTGTTATCATGGATGATCTCGAGCAAGCAATTGCAACAGCTACTTCATTTGTTGAAGAAAAAGTTGAAGAGGAGGAGGAAACACTGACTGAAGAAGAAACAGTTGATCAAGCAGAAGAGTCTGTAGAGTAAATATATGCTATTTTGTATCTTTTATTTTTTTTCTATCCCAATGCCTAGAGTTTGTATGATATCTTGAAAAAAGACAACATCTTGAAATAATAGATCGCATTCTATGAAAGCTACCAAAAGAACATTTAAGGTGAATCTTATCAAGAAAAAAATGTTAATTGATGGTATACCTTTTACAGTAAAAGTTTCATCAAGATACTATAAAAAATATAGAAGTATGTTTGTTAATTAGTTAGGTTAGTTTTTTTGTCTCGAGATAAAAAAACTTAATGGGTCCATAGCTCAGCTGGTAGAGCAACAGCCTTTTAAGCTGGTGGTCCTGGGTTCGAATCCCAGTGGACCCATAAAAACTTGATAACCAACTTCTAGAAATACATCATAATCAGTATTATAGCTACTTTGATAGTGTGTTCAGTACTGATTTTTTTTGTTGTTTTAATGTGTGAAATATGTATAGTATACTATTAAATAGTTATGTCTCTTTATAATATTGTTGCTCAATTCTGGATAATCTTATGTGTATGTGTAGATATTCCCCATCTGATATTTTATTTTTAAATAATTGCTTATGAAATTAACAGTAATCGTAGCTAATAATTGAGAACCTTTGGAGTTTCGAGATAAGAATAATGAATTTGTGTCAAGAATTTTAGAAATACTCAATGAGGCTCAGAAAAAATCTAATGAAGTGCTCTTTTACGGTACTGAATTGAGTGAAAAAAATATTGATGAGTTTAACAAGGAGTTATGAAGTTGAACTTCTTTGATTCAAAATACTTGAGATGATACTTATAATGTTGCTTTTGGTAATGGGAAACATCTGAAATTTATTAAAATGAGCTCTCCTGTTTGAAGCAAATTCGTGGATAATACTCAATGAGTAATTGCTTATTCTAATAATGGTGAAGATTCTTATGTCTGATCATTACAACACTTAGAAAATAGAAAATTACATCAATTTAAGAAATTTGTTGATAGAGTAGGCTTATTTTCAGAATGATCTGTAGATGTGCCATTACATGAGTTTCATACGTGATATTTTAAGATCTATAGCAATAAAATGATTAATGCTTTATTAAAACCATTTGTAGGTAACAAAATACCTCCGCAGATATTTGTTGATGTAGTTAGGAATGCTCACTTATATCCTATAGCATCTTCGGATCCTGTCTTGCAATCTTCAAAATATTTTGAGTGAATTCATACGTTTGTTTGAGAGTCTCTAAACAGTTCAACAACTGTAAGAGTTGAACCACCAATATGAGATACGAAATCGACACTGATAACAACTATGAAATGGTAACCCATATGTTTATATAATTGGAGAACATCATGAACACACACAAATTTCTTTATCTGATGCGTCATGCTAAGTCTGATTGGTCTGATTGGTGATGCAGGGATTATGATCGTTGATTGAATGCTAGATGAAAGCGTGATCTAAAGGAGTTTGTACCGATAGTTGCGGAGAAGATCGGAGTAGTGGATTTGCTGATAAGTAGCGGTGCAAAAAGAACACGCAAAACAGCTAATGCGTGTGCGAAACATCTTGGGTACAAAAAATCTGGGATACAGCTTGATGATACGATCTACGAGTCTGGTCGTGATGAGGTGGTAATGACTATGAAAAAGATTCCACATCACTATGCGAATGTCTTGCTTGTTGGACATAATCCAGCATTGAATGAATTTATTCAGTGGTGTCGCGTTGATTGCGATAATCTTCCTACTGCATGAGTAGTGTGTTTTGAATACCTCGCAGATGACCGAGCAGTACTTACTCCTGCGTTGTTGGAGTTTCAGTGGATTGAATTTCCTAAGAAATTAAGGTAATTTCTCTAAGAGTATTGTAGTCTAGTATCAAAGACTGATTTCTGGAATCTTGATAAGATTGTTTTTTTGTGCTATTTTTACAGCTTTGTTTATTCACTCTTCATGATTCAGTGCAAATGTTCACTGGTCACCATACGATCAGTCTCAAAGTTTGACAACTGTTTCATTTGGCTTAAAATACTGCAAATACAGGTCATTGGATAGCAAATTGATCAGCTAGGTCATCAGGTAAATCATTTTTGCTTTCTGCAATTTTTACATGAATTCTTCATAAATGTTCTTTTCATTTTCTTATATCAGTACTGAATTTCTTATAAGTGAGTCATATCCTCTCTATTGTAGACTTAAATGTTTGTAAATTTTGTTTAGCTATTGTAGCTTTTTCTCCTTCTTCATACATTTTTTTTGCTTCCTGTAGCTTGTCTTCTAATCATGGCATAATAACTCTTGTTAAGAATATAAAAGTGTATGTAAGAAACATTTGTTTTTCTATTATAATCAAAAGTATAACAATATGCAAATTTTCTCTTTACTTTCTTGATTGCACTTTTATATGATTTCACTACTATGGGAGAAGTTGCTTCGGTAATTTGTTTATTCTTTTGGAATTTTTTTAATGAAGAAATTTAAAAATATTGCGATTATTGCCCATGTTGATCATGGGAAGACTTCTATAGTTGATAAGTTGTTGACATCGTCTGGGACGATGAATCTTGTCGATCAGAGTGATTTAATTATGGATAGTAATGATCAAGAACGTGAAAGAGGGATTACGATTTATGCAAAAAATACCTCAATCACGCGAAAGGATACGATTATCAATATTGTCGATACACCATGACATGCTGATTTTGGATCAGAGGTAGAACGTGTGTTGGGTATGGTTGATTCTGTGTTGTTGGTTGTCGATGCGTATGAGTGACCGATGCCACAAACAAAATTTGTCTTGAAGAAATCGTTGGAGAAATGATTAAAACCGTTGGTGGTGATCAATAAGATAGATAAACCTACTGCGAGAGCAGACTGGGTGATCGATCAGTTGTTTGATTTGTTTATTCAATTATGAGCAAGTGACGAACAGACAGACTTTCCGGTGATTTATACCTCAGCGCGTGATTGATATGCGTTATTGGACGAAAGCACACTAGAACAAGCGCAAGCAGAGCCAACAATGGAGCCGTTATTGCAGTTTATTATGGACAATGTGCCAGATGCACCGCAAGACGCAGAAAAACCGTTTCGTATGCAAGTGGTCAATTTGACGTACGATAATTATGTGTGAAGAATATGAATTGGTCGTATCGCTGAGTGAACAGTACAGACTAAATCACCAGTTATAGTACATAAGGCTGATGGTTCTACCTATCAAGGAAAAATTACCAAGCTTTATCGTACGTTGGGGACGTCGAGAATAGAAGTAGAACAGTGATTATGTGGTGATATTGTGATGGTTGCTTGAATGAGTGATATTTATATTGGTGATACGATTGCTCATGAATGAGCGATTCCATATGAACCAATTCACATCGATCCACCAACCTTATCGATGGACTTTCTGGTTAATGATTCTCCATTTGCGTGAAGAGAGGGGAAGTATGTAACCTCAAGAAATATTGTAGAGAGACTACAAAAAGAGCTTGAAACAAATGTATGACTTGCTGTAGAAGTAAAAGAGTGATGAAATCGTTGTACAGTATCTGGACGTGGTGAGTTGCATCTGTCAGTACTGATAGAAACAATGAGAAGAGAGTGATTTGAACTACAAGTGTCTGCACCAAAAGTATTGATGCAAGAGCACGATGGAGTAAAAGTAGAGCCAGTTGAAGAAGTCTTTGTGACAGTTGATGATGAGTTTTCTGGAAGTGTGATTCAGATGTTGTCAGATAAAAAATGATTGATGCAAAACATGTTTTCTGAAAATGGTTTGACGACGTTGCAGTTTCATGTACCAACAAGGTGAATGCTTGGAATGAGATCACAGTTTATTTTGTTGACCAAATGAGAAGGTATTTTGTACTCGTCGTTTAGTCATTATGCGCCGTATATGGGTGATATTCCCAAGCGTAATAACGGTTCGATGATATCAATGGCAGATGGTGAAGCGATGAAGTTTAGTATTTGGAAGTTACAGGAGAGAGGAAGATTATTTGTTCCACCACAGACAAAGTTGTATGAGTGAATGATTGTCTGAGAAGCTGCAAAGCCGTGAGATTTGACTATAAATTTAACCAAAAATAAACATCTCTCAAACGTTCGTACTGGAAAAGCAGATGAGAATATGCTGATTACACCTATTGTACCATTGAGTTTGGAAGAAGCCTTGGGATATATAGGACCAGATGAGTATGTAGAGATAACTCCATCATCGATTAGAATGAGAAAAATTCATCTCAAAGAGTGAGAAAGAAAAATTGCTGCGAAGTAGTGAGTTTTGTAGAGCAATGTAATATATTGTTTCTTATCTTGTTTGTTGTCAGTTTTTTTCTTGTTCTATGATGTGGTTTGCTTGTCTTATGATATCGTCAATTTTCAGATACTTTTCAAATCATGCTCGCTCAATTGCTACTTCAATGCTGTCTTTTAATTTATTTTCAGGGAATGATGAGTAGTGTAAGGCGAAGAGACTGGATGCAAGAGGAGAAATTTGTGATATAGTAGAGTCTGCTATAAAAGGATAGGTGAATCGTTCTAAGCAATTTTTTATTGTTAGAAAGAGTAAGTCTTTCTCTCTTCACTCTATTCATGTTATATCATCTGAATTATATAACTTTAAAAGCTCTTGTAGGTATTGAGTACGGTTTTGAACAATTGTATCTTGAATTCTTTTATCATCTTTCATCATCTTAATGAGAAAAGAGTAGTGTGCTGAAGCTACTTCAAATTCATACAATAATTTTCATAAGCTGCTTTCTTGTGTATCCCCTCAATAGTTCTGATATAGACGAGAAATATATATCTGATACACAAGTTTTTGAAATATAGGCTTTGGTAATCATAAACGGCTATTTGGATAACGCTCAAGATATGTTCTGATCTTGTTTTCATCTGCTGGTGTCAAATCTTCAGTGATTGTGAACTGTAATATATCTTCTATTGCTTGTTGTATACGCGAATATTCATCAGGTTGTAATCTATAAGAGGTAATTCACTCTATATTATCGTCGCGCGTTTCTGGTGTCATAAGTATAGTCTATAATATAAATAGTTTGTTTTTGCTTCTTTATTCGTGATGATAAACAGATTGTTTGTGATAGTGTATAGATTCACGATGCTTAATTTTTTCGATAAGTAATTGTTCAGGTTGTCGTAAGTGTGTTTCAATCACTTGTCGTGCATCTTGTGCTCAGACCAGATGAGGGACAATCACATAATCAGCATGGTGATTGTATAAGTCTTCTGCTTCGTCTATATAGAGTGCTAAGCCAATTGCCTTGATGGATGGATGTTTGTCGTTGAGAAAGGTGACGATGTTGAGGTTAGTGTCGTGACTTTCTACTGTACAGTAGACTGCTTTTGTCTCTGCACTAATTAGTCAGTCAATAACCATCGCATCGTTGCAATCTCCGTAGATCGCGGTGTATCATTTTTTCTCTGCTTTGTTGATTTTATCGGTGTTGTTATCAACAACACAAAACGAAATTTGATGTTTTTTGAGTTGTGAACAGATAAATTGTCAGAGTCTCCCAAATCATACAATAATGATCATTGCTTGTGTGGAATGATGGGGTGGTGTTGGTGGGGGAGTCGCTGGGTGGAGTTTGTTTTCTATTGTTTTGATCCATGGTTCTACTTTGACAAAGAGTGATTCTGCATGAGCAAACATATAGCTTGATCCAGTCATCGTAATCAATCATACAATCGTAATCAGTGATAAAATAGACTCATCAGCGAGTGCTCCAGAGGTGAGCGCAAGTGCAACAATAATAAACGAAAACTCACTGATTTGTGCGACGGTTAATCATGCCATAAATCATTCTTTGCGGTTATATCATAACTTCATCATCAACGTCACAATGATTGCTGGATTCCCAATCAACACGAGCGTCGAAAAAATAAGAATAGGAAGGATATATCTTCCGATATTATCAAACATAATCTGTCCTCATAAATAGACAAAAAATAATGCGAGGAAGAAGTCTCTAAAAGGTCTGAGTTCACTAAAAATATGGAATCTATAACGAGAGCTTGCGAGGGTGACTCATGCAAGTAATGCTCAAATTTCCATCGTAAATCACGCATAGTATCGCAATCATCCAAACAGTATCGCCCACGCAATAACAAACAGCAGAAGGAGTTCATTTTCTTTTGCTAAGACTTTGGTGACCTTTGGGAGAATAAACACCGCAGAAAACCACGCAACACCCAATAACCACAACACATTCAGGACGATACGAATGATATAGCCAATCTGGAATCAGTCGGCTCAGACATCAAGCGCAGACGCAGAGATTGTCAGTAAGATGAGCATTGCGATAATATCTTGGACGATCAGTACTCAGAGCGCAACTTTCCCGTACGTTGTATTGGAGTCTCATCTATCAGTGATGAGCTTGACGATTACGATCGTACTACTAAACGTCAGTGCAATAGCGATAAACAGCGATCATATTGGAGAAAATCACAATGCAAGTGAGATGAGATATCCTGTAAGAAACGTAAAGAGCACTTGTCAGACTCACGCAATCGTAGCAACTTTCCCAACTTCTTTGACGATTTTGGGATTGAGCCCTAGTCAGACCATAAATAACAGCAACGACACACCAAAATGTGCATAAAAATCAATATTATCATAGTGTTGGATCACATTAAACAACTGTGGTCCCAACAGTAATCATCACAAAATATACCCAATCAATACTGGCTGTTTGAGTTTTTTCATCAACCATCACATAAACGCCAAAAACAAGGTTATTAGTCATAACTCAATAAGCGGGTTGTTGAGTAAGAATGTAGCAAGCATTTCCATGTTTGTTCAGTAGCTATAAAGATGATAGCGTAAGTATACTGAAAATTGTGTGAATTTCAAAAAAATTGGGTGGGAAGAGTGGTGTTAGTTTGAATGGACTATGTATCGTGTAAAATGATTTTTTTTAGAGGTTCTTGATAATATCAATAACCGTTAAGGAAGGTCTGAAAAAGGGATAAAATTTGATATAATGAAATTTTCCCCGCATGAGGACCTTCCTCAAGGAACCTCTCTTTTACATATAATCGAGTAAATAGAACGGCACATAATTGTTTCATATAATCGTTTAAAAGGTAATTTTTCAGAGGTTCATTAAAAGATAAAGAAGATCTTATGCAATTTCTTGATATAACCAACAAAATAGGAATTGATAAAGAGAAGTTTGAAAAATATTTCTATTATTTCTTACGTATAATACATTTTTTTGTTAAGATATTTTATAAAATATCATTACATTTTTCTTGCAAAAGTATTTGTTTTGGATATTATTATCCATACACAATTTTATCATAAAAAACGCTCATGGACCATACAATTATAAAAAAACTTAGAAAAGAGCATAGGTGGACGCAAGATGAAGTCGCTGATATGCTTTGAATAAGTAGAGTGACATACAATCTTCTTGAGAACGGTAAAACACCTCGAGATTCATATAGAGAACAATTGCAAGATATTTTTGATGTTTCTTTTTTTGCTCTACAAAACACAAACAAAAAACCAGTAAGTCGTACATTAGACAAACATACCTATGAAAAAACAAAAAAGCTCATACTGTATATTTTGAGTAAAACTTCTCAATTGCCAAATGTATGAAAAACTGTGATATATAAAATGTTGTATTTCTGCGAATTTGATCGATATGAACTTACAGGACAAAGACTTACATGATTGGATTTTGTAAAACTACCCAAATGACCAGCTCCTGCAGGGTTTGATTATGCTATAAAAAAAATGGAAGCAGAAGGTTCTATCATACCTGTAAATGCAAAATATATGTGATATACGCAACAAAGATATATGATAAACCAAAAAATATCTGACAATTTTCTCTGATCAGAAGAAGAAATATTTATCAATACAATCATAGAAAGACTCAAAGATATGAATGCATCAGAAGTGTCTGATTATAGCCATGGTGATATTCCATGGCAAGCTACTCCTGACATGGATCTAATAGATATAATACTAGCCAATCATCGTTTATATCCATACTCTGCCAAAGCAAGAGCAGAAAAACTAGAACAGGATATGAATAATTTAACAAATAATCCTGCTTTTACATTTTTACTTGATGAACCAGATCTCTATGAAGATTTTATATAATCCATGAGATATTGTACTTTGTCCAATGATGTTTTCAAATTGAACACCAGGTAAATATAGACCAGCAGTAGTTCTATCCAATGATAGATGAGATTATTTAGTAAGTGCAATTTCTACACAGATACAACAATGATGACCATTTGATATATACATCAAATCTGACGATGAGAACAATCTTCGTAGTGAAGATTCATTAATTAGGCTATTTAAACTAACAACTATATCTTGAGAAATAATCAAAGCAAAGTTAGGTAATTTATCGGGAAAACACCGAATTAATTTAAAAGAAAATATGAAAAGATTTGTAGAATCTTGGTAATTTTTATTAACTTCAAAAAATAACTATCCTAATACCAGTTCATTTCTGTATGAAGCCGTGGCACTATCGCTTGTATAGCTGTGAGGTGGAATCATTTTTGTCTGTTGAGTATTCACTTTGTGAGGTATCAAATCGTTCATGATCATTGTTTGATGTTGTGCGTATGAATTGTTTGATCCATGACAACTCACAATTCCTCTCACGACAATATGCGATCTTTTACGATAGTTGGGAGAAGAATATCTCATCAAAATGCATGATTATGATATCACTCTCTATCTACTACGGCGACAACACCAAATAAGTAGAGATTATCGTTGGATTTGTCAAGATATACTCATCATTCCAATCAAAACGCAAGAGAGGATGTTGTGTCTACGGTCAAGCAGTATTTCGCTCTATTTTGAGCTCACAGCAGTGTTTCTTCTTTTGTAAGTGGTTGATGACTAATTCATCTCATTGTAGGATGATCGTATCATATAATCGTACAATGATTATATCAAAGACGTTCAAACGATTCGGTCACCGCAGCTATTTTTACAGGATTTTTTGAGCCAACCGCAATCTGTAGTCAATCGTGTAAGGTGATCATCGTATTGTGTATGATGTT
>SKJI01000039.1 GCA_007115995.1 candidate division SR1 bacterium | reverse complement strand
CGTTTCGTAATGAGAGAAACTTGTATCGCAGAACGTGTGATGCGAGTGGAAAGCAGATAATTTCGATCTACTCGCCAGACAAACCGTACAAGGTCTACGATCAAAAGATTTGGTGGTCAGACAGTCGAGATGGTTTAGATTATGGGAGAGCGTTTGATTTTGGAAAGACATTTACGGAACAGTTTGGGGAGTTGATGAGTGAGGTGCCGCATCTTCCTTTGATAAATGATGATGGAAGAGCAAGTACAAATTGTGCATTTACGAATGATTTTGCACTATGAAAAAACTGTTATATGTGTTTTCATATGTGAGATGGCGAAAACGACATGTACTGTTATTTCTGTAACTGATCAAATAACTTATTCGATTGTAATATTGTCACATGATGAGCATCATACAGTTATGAATGTATAATTTGAAGCAACTTATATAATTGTAAATACTTAATCAAAAGCTTAGATTGTTCTGATTGTTCATATTGAGTGTTACTGCAATGATGCACGTTCTGTTTTGGTTGTGTCTGATTGACTAATGCTTCGTATTGTATTCAAAATAAACAATACTCAAAAGAAGAGTATTTCGCTAAAGTGAAAGAACTTGAAAGTAGAGCATATATGGAGAAATTTTTTGCTACAAGTGCAGTAAAAGAGGCAATTAGCAGACCATTTATCATGAATTCAGAAAACTCATCATGAGATAACTTAATTAATTGTCAAAATTCTATTTGAACAAACTTATTTAATTGTCAGTGAGTGAAATTTACCGATGGTTCTGATAGATTAGTTAATTGTCATGATCTGTTCTCTGTTTGGAAGTCAGAACTATGTTATTATTGAATCACTCCAGATAATGGATATCAAGTGCATTTTTCTGTTTACTCTTGGCATTGTAAGAATGCATTTTATACGATGAACTGTCATAACTCTTCTGATCTGTTTGGTTGCATCTGACTCCGCAATAAACAATACTGCATCTTCAACAAACAGTACACCAAAGAACAATACGAAAAAACAGTAGCACAAATCATCACTCATATGCAAGAAACGTGAGAGTGGGGAGAGTTTTTCGATCCATCGCTCAGTCCATTTTGATACAACGAAACGGTGGCTCAAGAGTACTATCCATCTACAAAAACTGAAATCACACAGAATGGCTACAAACGATCAGACTACGAGGTACCAACTCCAGTATCTGATAAAGTAATACAAGGACAAGATCTACCTGAGTCGGTCGAAGAAGTGCAAGATGACATATTACACTTTGCAATCGCATGTGAAGTGACTGGAAAGTTATTTCGTCTACAACCACAAGAATTAGTATTCTATCGTAAACACAACATTCCGGTACCAAGAAAACACCCAGATCAGAGACATTTAGAAAGATTGGCTTTGAGGAAGTAGAGCTGTGTTTAGAAAGTAGAAACGCCAAAAAACCTTATATTTATCAATTTAATCTTACACCCATGAGTAACAATAACGACGCAATCGTCCAAACCAAAACCTGTCCAATCTCAGGAAATGAATTTTCTATCACGCAAAAGGATATGGAGTTTTACGATAAAATCTCACCGACGTTTGCTGGTCAGAAATTCCAAATTCCGACACCAACACTTTCTCCAGACGAACGTCAGAAGAGAAGACTTGCGTTTCGTAATGAGAGAAATCTCTATCGCAGAACGTGTGATGCGAGTGGAAAGCAGATAATTTCAATCTACTCACCAGATAAGCCGTACAAGGTCTATGATCAAAAGATTTGGTGGTCGGATAGTCGAGATGGGTTGGATTATGGGAGAGCGTTTGATTTTGGAAAGACGTTTACGGAACAGTTTGGGGAGTTAATGAGGGAGGTGCCACATTGCTCAATTATAAATATTAGTAGTCAAAATTCTGATTATACAAATATCTGCGCATACAATAAAAATTGTTATTTATTGGTTGAGAGCTCTAATAACGAGGATTGTTATCATTCATATTGGATGCAAAAATCTATAAATTGTGTAGATTGTGGAATGGTAAATAATTCACAGAATTGCTATGAGTGACTTGATTTAGATGATTGTTATGGTCTCTTTTTTAGTCATTATTGTAAATGATGTGCTCACTGATATTTATTATATGATTGCGTAAGCTGTCAGTTCTGTTTTGGGTGTGTAGGCCTTGAAAATCAAAAATACATGATTTTTAATAAGCAATCTACTAAAGAAGAGTATGAAAAGGTTGTACAAAATTTTCTAGAATGAGATGAAAATGTGAAAAAGAATCTAATAAGTAAATACCTCAATTTGAAGTGAACAGAGAAGAAGAATCATATTAGAAATTCTGAGAATGCGACTGGTGAGTATATTTCTGATTCGACAAACATTAAGGATTCATATGAGATATATGATGCAAAAAACGTCTCATATTCAAGACATGTATGGTTTAATTCTGGCAATTGCATTGATGTTGATACAACTTGATATAATTCATTTTGGATCTATGAGTCGATCAATACAGCATTGGATTCTGTAAATAACTCGTTTTGTATTAGATGTCGGACTGGTTGTTCATACTTATTATATAGTTTTAACTGTGATAGTTGTAGTCATCTCTTCTGATGCATCTGACTCCGCAATAAACAATACTGCATCTTTAACAAACAATACACCAAAGAAGAATACGAAAAAACCGTCGCAAAAATCATCGCCCATATGCAAGAAACAGGAGAGCGGGGAGAGTTTTTCGATCCATCGCTCAGTCCATTCTGATACAACGAAACAGTGGCTCAAGAGTACTATCCATCGACAAAATCAGAAAGCGAGTCGAAGGGCTACAAACGATCAGACTACGAGGTACCAACTCCAGTTTCAGATAAAGTATTGCAAGCACAAGATCTGCCAGAGAGTATCGAAGAACTACAAGACGACATTTTACACTTTGCAATCGCATGTGAAGTGACTGGAAAATTGTTTCGTCTACAACCACAAGAGTTAGCGTTTTATCGTAAACATAACATTCCGGTACCAAGAAAACATCCAGATCAGAGACATTTGGAAAGGTTGGCGTTGAGGAAGTAGAGGTGTTTAGAAAGTAGAAGCGCCAAGAAAACCTTATATTTATCAATTTAATCGTATACACATGAGTAACAACAACGATCCAATCGTACAAACGAAAACCTGTCCAATTTCAGGAAATGAATTTTCTATCACACAATGAGATCTTGATTTCTATAACAAGATCTCGCCAACGTTTGCTGGTCAGAAATTCCAAATCCCGACACCAACACGCTCTCCAGACGAACGTCAGAGGAGAAGACTTGGGTTTCGTAATGAGAGAAACTTGTATCGCAGAACGTGTGATGCGAGTGGAAAGCAGATAATTTCGATCTACTCGCCAGACAAACCGTACAAGGTCTATGATCAAAAGATTTGGTGGTCAGACAGTCGAGATGGTTTAGATTATGGGAGGGAGTTTGATTTTGGAAAGACATTTACAGAGCAGTTTGGCGAGTTGATGAGGGATGTGCCTAGATTGGCCCTTCAAATAAAGCAGTCAGAAAATTCAGAATATACTAATTTGTCTATATGACTAAAAGATTGTTATCTATCATTTGGAAGCGAATATTGAAGAAACTATATGTACAGTACATTTGCTTTTCATTCATCAGATATTGTTGATTCGTATTGGGTTTTTAATTCAGAACATATATTTAATAGTTTTTATATAGAAAAATGTAATACAATTTTTTCTTCTAGTTTGATGCAAGATTGTAGTTATTGTTATTATTGTGATGATTGTATTTGATGTTCTATGTGTATAGAATGTAACTGATTGCAAAATAAATCGTATTGTTATCAAAATAAACAATTGAGCAAAGAAGAATTTGATAGGATGAGATCAAAGTATGTGAAGCAGTGGACTATGCAAAATTCTAATAGATCGATAAATCGTCAAAATGAGAATGTTGTTTGAAAACGAGTTTATGATTCAAAAAATTGTAATCAGCTTACATGGTGAGGTTACTGTGAAGATGTATCATATTCATCTTTGGTATATAAATTGAAGGATTCATATGATTGCAATCATTCTTGATTTGATACAGCACTGCTTTTAGAATCTGAAAGTGTTGTAAATACTAACTATGGAATATCATTAAATTTTGTATGGTGACCTGCACATAATATATATTATTCAGATTATTGTTATTGAAACAATTCAAATCTCTTCTGATGCATCTGACTCCGCAATAAACAATACTGCATCTTCAACAAACAGTACACCAAAGAAGAGTACGAAAAAACCGTAGCACAAATCATCACTCATATGCAAGAAACAGGAGAGTGGGGAGAGTTTTTCGATCCATCGCTCAGTCCATTCTGATACAACGAAACAGTGGCTCAAGAATATTATCCATCTACAAAAACTGAAATCACACAGAATGGCTACAAACGATCAGACTACGAGGTGCCAACTCCAGTTTCAGATAAAGTGATACAAGCACAAGATCTGCCTGAGTCGATCGAAGAACTACAAGATGACATATTACACTTTGCAATCGCATGTGAAGTGACTGGAAAATTATTCCGTATACAGCCACAAGAATTAGCGTTTTATCGTAAACACAATATTCCTGTTCCAAGAAAACATCCAGATCAGAGACACTTGGAAAGGTTAGCGTTGAGGAAGTAGCGATAATGTCACAAAATCATTGCTATTGCGTATTGCTCATTTGTAAGTATATTACTTATAAGCGTGTTTTATATTGATTACTTACTTAACAATGAAAAAATTTCTATTATTATGAGTACTGTTTTGTGCGTTGACGTTTATCCAAACACCTACTACTTATTGACTTTCTTGTGCGTCGCCGACTCCGACGTTTCAGGATATGTATGACGATGCACCGATAGTGTTTCGTGGTGTTGTGACTGATGTAAATTTTGTGTATGATGACGAAGATTTTGAGTACTGTAACGATATGGGTGCAGACACTTCTCAGTTATGAACGCATACGTTTACTTTTTCTGTACAAGAGCAGTTAAAGTGAAACGTTTCTTCTACAACTGCACTTACGCATACGGTTGATAGTACATACTGTTCTCGATGAGGAAGTTGTACAGATCTCGAAGAATGAGAAGAGTACGTTGTAGTAACTTGGGATGGAGAAACTATTACTTCAGCATTATGTCGTCCATGTCCGTATATGCTTGCTAGTGAGTATTATGATCTACCAGAACAGCCACAAAATGAATGTATCTGTACGATGGAATACAACCCAGTATGTGGTGCAGATGGTAAAACATATGGCAATAGATGTGCTATGGACTGTGCTGGTGTAGATCGTGCATATGATGGTGAATGTGTTGATACAACGCCACAACAAGAACAACAAATTGATAGTACGTGTACGAGTTGGTTTGATTGATGTAATACCTGCTCAGTAGAGAATTGAGTAGTAGGTGCATGTACTGAAATGGCTTGTTTTAGACTCGAAAGAGAAAAATGTCTTGCGCATGATTTTGTCTATCTTACTACCAATCATGAGTTACTTATCCAATATGCATTGGAGAGACATATGCAGAAATTTTCTCAGCAACAACAACCAGCAGAAATTGATAGACTAGTTGCACGTATCGAGAAAAAGAAAAACGAAATCAATTCTATTTTGATGGTTTCACTCTTTCCAGTATGATCACCAGAACTGAGAACATATAGTCTTCAGTTAGAAGCACTTGCACACCTTGATAGCCAGCTCTAATCGCAATCCCGCTATTTAGTTTATAAATATACTCATGAGATCGCTCATAATTATAATCATTATTTGATGATTGATTTTTGGTGGATACGGTTTATATACGTATTTCTATCCAGCAACGACAGATCGTACAACCCGTATAGACACCGTTCCGTTGCTTGATCAGTGAACAGTTTCTCAAGCAGAAGAGCAACAACAACCAGTCGATGAAAATCCGACTGAGCAATGAACTGATGACGATTCGACTGACGAAACTCCGACTGATGAACAACCAGCTAATGATACTCCGTATAATTTCGAGATAGTGCCTGTTGCTGAGTGACTTGCAGTGCCATGGGCTGTTGTGGAAACTACACCGTGAAGACTGCTTGTTACTGAAAGAGCAGGACGTGTGAGACAGATTGTCGATGGTGAGTTATGGGCTGAGCCGATGCTTGTTCTTTCACAGATAAGTAATAGAGCAGAAGAGTGATTGATGTCGATTATTCTTGATCCTGATTACGATCAGAACGCATGGGTTTATCTAGCATATGCACAAGCAGCAGGGGGAGGTATGGAAGTCCAAGTAGTAAGATATACCGACCAATGAGATACGTTGACTGATCCATTTGTAGTGATTGGAGGACTTCCTGCTGCGCAACGACATGCGTGAACAGCGTTAGCTTTTGGTCCAGATGGGTACTTGTATGTGACTGTTGGAGATGCAACTGATAAACAGTTAGCGCAATCTCGTGATGTGTATCATGGGAAAATTTTGAGAATTACCGCGCAAGGAGAGATTCCTGCGGACAATCCAATTCCAGACTCTGCGATATGGTCGTTATGACATAGAAATCCTCAATGAATTGATCGAACGAGCGCTGGCGAAATGTACTCGTCGGAGCATTGACCAAGTACGTTTGACGGACCTCCATGAGGTGATGAAATTAACCGTATCGTTGCGTGAGCAAACTATGGACGACCGGTCGTGAGTCATGAAAGAACAGCTGAGTGAATGGTCGATCCAATCGCGGTCTATACGCCTGCGATAGCGCCTGCTTCATTGCTGATCTACTCATGATCGATGTTTCCAAGGCGACAAGATCAGATTTTTGTAGGTATGCTGACAGGTGAGTGAATTTTGAAAGTACAGATCGATCCTCAAGACCCAAACCGTATCATACAAACTGAAAAGATTGTCGACGACTCGTATGGAAGAGTGAGATTTGTCTGACAATGATCGGACTGATCACTATACTTCACAACAAGTAATGAAGACTGAAGATGAGATAGTCGCTCTGTCCGTGATGGAGTCTATCAGATTCGTCTACAGTCACAGTAGACTACATAATAATATTGCAAACATATGCTACTTGTACATACTCGCACTATGTGACAAAAGTTTGGACAACATTTCCTCCATGATCAGTCTGTCTTAGATCAAACAATCGATACGATACGTACTCAAATAGAGCAGTATGATTGTACTCATCTCATAGAAATTGGTCCTGGTAGATGAGCGTTGACAAAAAAGTTAGCGCAAATAACCCTACCACAAACGCTCTTTGAGATCGATAAGAATCTAGAGGGATTTTTGGTTGATTGGACAAATAATCATCCTCATCAGCACGTTGAGCGATGAGATTTTTTGCAACAGGATATTAGTCGTTTTGATCAATCATCGACGCTTGTCGTGTGAAATTTGCCATACTATATAACTTCTCCGATTTTCAGAAAGTGTTTTTGTGACAACGCTTTTCAATGAGGTGCTTTTTTGATTCAGGATGAGGTCGCTCAAAAAATCACCACCGGTGCTACCAAAAAGTCGTTTTTATGGCGATTACTCAATTATGCCTATGATGTTTCATATATAATGCGTGTACCAGCCAATGCTTTCACTCCGCCACCAAATGTGACCAGTGCGGTCGTTGCAGTAGATCGTCACGATAAGCATCACTCATTCACTTTACAGCGCCTTATTACCGTTTTGGATACGATTTCTAGCTATAAAAGAAAGACTTTACGTAAGTCTCTGTTGCTCGCTTCGTACGATCCTGCTCTTATCGAAAAACTACCATCAACGTTACTTACAAAAAGACTCGAAGCATGTGATCGGGATGATATTGCATTATTGATCAGTGTGATTGATTCGTTAGAGGAGTAAGTATTGCTCTTGGTAGTCGACCGCTTGAGATCGTGTTTTTTTGAACAGCATCAACATCATCTGAGCGGTCTGGGTATGATCGATAATAGTAGTACTATATTGTCCTCATTCAAAACTATGCAGCGCAACCTTAGATCATCGAATCTCAATACTACTTCCGCAAAAATCATCTTTTGCGATAGTTTTTACCAAAACAGGATGATCATCGTGCCGTTCAAGATGTCGCACATCACGAAAATCTGTCGGTACAATAAGATGTGTTGTTATGTTATGTAGAGCTCTTTGTTGATACGATCGATAAAACTTCTTTGCATCGATAATCTTCCCCATCGCATGAGTATCAAACAGACTATATACTTGTTTTTTGTCTTGCGCTTGCTCGATAAGTACTGTCGACACTCACTCGATTCCATAAAATACTCTAGTTTTGGAAAAGTTGTGACGTTGATTGTTGAGCGCATCGAAAAATGATTTACTGGACTCTAGTGTCTGTTCGAGCTGTCTGAGCTCAAATCTTTTTTCCTCGATCAACAGTAGTAATCCATCATAACTGTTCGGATAGACAAGACGTTTTTTCCCATAAATAATCTCAACAAAAGCTCCCATATCTACCATTTTTTCTACAATATGATGCACGGTCACTCTTTTTAGAGCGGTATGTTGCGCAAGTTGTGCAATACTTGCAGCCCCAATTTCCAATCAAGTACAATAGACCGTCTGTTCATTTTTTGAAAGTCATAATTTTTCCAATAATGGAACGATTATTGATGTCTGCATCGCAAATTTTGTTAAAATTATAATAACATTTTTTTATTATAAACAAAAATTACCCATAAATCAAATAAATAAATTAATTTTTTGTTGTTTATTTTTTTACAACTTTCTTTTATTGAAATAGTTGACTTTTTTAGTTTATTCTATAAATTTAGGCAATCAACCACCACCGTCTCAGAAAATTACACGCCGTTTAAGATTTTATTTCTACACCAACTCACCATGACCAACTTACAAGACCGACAATTAAAAATCCAAGAGAAGAGGAAGAAGACTCCACGAAGGGATTTTTTGATGGAGATAGCAAGTTGGTATTCGTTGACGTTTTATAAAAATAGATGATTGACGTCAACGTATCCTTATACGGATAGAATGACAGTAGTTTCGTTGCAAAGCGCTTTAGAATCAGACTCTATTCATAGAGAGTATACAAGTAATTTTTTGTGTGATCTGCAATGATTGATGAAGAGTAGTGCGTTGCCTGCGATAAATCATCGATGACAAAACGAAAATGCTGAGTATACTGAGACTGCTGTAAATGTGAAAAATTCATATTTGAGTTTTACGGTCACGAAATGATCACAAAATATCTTGTATTCAGTGATGACCAGGGAGAGTAATGATGTGTTGAATTCGATCGATGTAATTGATTGATCGTCTATAGTGTATAGTTCGGTTGCTATTGTAAATTCTGCAGCGGTTTTCTTTTCAAAATACATAATCGATTCAAACAATATTTGGTTTTCAGAAAATTTAATCGGTTGTAGTGAGTGTTTGTTGTGTCATGATCTACAAAACCAATCATACTGTATAAATAATAAAGGAACCTCTGAAAAATTCATCATTTACTACCAAAAAAGCTATACTCATCAAAGAGTATAGCTTTTTTGTTTGAAACAGTGGGAACTACATACTAGTATAAAGCACTAGTATATTGAT
>SKJI01000024.1 GCA_007115995.1 candidate division SR1 bacterium | reverse complement strand
TTAACAATTGATTTCCCCGTCTATTTTTTGGGTCTTCAAATTGATACTGTGCATGTCTCAATAATGCAAAGTCATTACTAAATAATTTCTTCATATATAACTTGCCCATGCCTTTGGGGCTTATTGTGGTATCTGGCACACCGGGTTAATGGATATATGTTAATGAACACTGCTCTTTGAATGTAGCAATAGCATAATAGTTATTATTATATTTATGTCAATTTAACTTGAGTTATAACTACTGACATTTCTACTGAGGTTTAACATTAACTTGAGTTATAACTACTGACATTTCTACTGAGGTTTAACATTAACTTGAGTTATAACTACTGACATTTCTACTGAGGTTTAACAAGTTGAATTGCTTTTGCTGTTGTGAAACTTTTACAACTGAATATGATGATACGCCTAGTAATTTCAATCATAGGAAAGCTGTTTGAAAAGCCAGTTATCAATTATTTCTTTCAGTATTTCTAGATGTTCTTCGCTTCTGAATGTGTGTGGTGCTGATTTGATGATTTCGAATTTTTTGTTATCATACGAAATAGCATCGTATAGTTGCGCTACATGCTCAGGTGGACATGATGTATCATGTTCTCATGTAATTAATAGTATTGGCGATTGAATCTTGGTGGCATTTTTGAGTGAGTTATGATTTAAGTATTCTTCCATGACATCCCAAGGAGTTTCTTTTATAGCTCAAGGAATGCTTGTAGACTCTTTGTAGATTACTCACTCTTTTTGCCATTTAGTATATTTCTCTAGTTGATATTTCTTATATGCTTCATGTAATAGTTTTCAACTGATTACCGGAGAAATAGGGATGATATAATCTACATTATAGTTTTTAGCATAATTTATAACTGACTATCCTCACATCGAATGTCATGAAATCAGTATTTTTCACGTAGATCGTTTTTGCTCCTGAACTCGATTAGCCACGTCTTCAAAATCTTCAGCGTGTAGTCATAAACGAGCATCACGAATATGCACATCTGATTTCCCAAAGGAATTAGTGGTGTCAAAGTTAAATACTTGAAATCAATGTTTTAGAAAGATCTCTTCAGCAGCAAGAATATGTTTCTGTCGCATCATTCAGCTATATCCATGTTGTAGTATAGCAGTTCAGAGTATTTTTGTATTTGGTTTAGAAAGGAGTCCAACAATATTTTGTCACTTTCTATTTTTTAGTTCAAATGTTACACTCATGCTTATTATCATATTGTATGATTTAAAACTCTATCAACTATATATTGTATAGCAAAGAAGATGTTAATAGCAAATGGAATGGTACATGAATACTCAATAATGATGCATGATGATATCTCTTGTTTCAGGAGATTTTGCTTCATCTTTGGTCTGTTATTCAATGTACAACTGAGTGTCTATATTCTATTATTCTATTGAACATTTTTTTAATAAAATTATATATAATGTAATAATTTATTTCTGTCAAAAAAATAAAACTATTTCAAAATAAATGATCAATAACAACTATAGGTAAAAAGATAATCTAAAACTTATTTACTACTCACCCACTTCAAACCTATCATTTATTTATTCAATCACATAAATGACAAAAATCTATCTAGCTAGACATGGACAAGACAAGGATAATGAAATGGGTATTTTGAATGGACATCGCGATATGCCATTAACCGAAATCGGCCTTGTCCAGGCAAATCAGGTCTCACTAAAAATTAAAGATTCTGGAATACATTTTGACAAAGTCTACAGCTCCCCGCTCCAGAGAGCTTATCAAACGGCAAAGATAATTACAGACTGTTTACAAATCAACAGTCCAGAAAAAAATGATTTATTAATCGAACGTGATTTTGGTATTATGTCCGGCAAGCCAATAAAAGATATCACAGAGTTGTGCTCACCTGACATTTTACAAACCGACACAATAACATACTTTCTTTCGCCAGAAGGTGCTGAAACTTTCTCCCAGCTGATCGATAGGGCAAATAAATTGCTTGAATTTATTGAGTCTAAGCATGCCGGACAGAATATTCTACTGGTTACGCATGGTGATTGTGGCAAAATGATTTATGCTGCATACTATAAATTAGATTGGCAAAAAGTTTTGACCATGTTTCATTTTGGAAACTCTGAATTATTACTACTCTCTGAATATTCCGCACCTGAAGATTCACACATTTTCAACATTAAGCAACACAATCACTAAGAATGAGTTTCGAAAAAAGCGATTCATTACTTACTCCTCTCGCTGTTTTCGAAACAAAAGAATATTTTTGACCCAAATTCTGTTTCGTTTCACTTTAACAAAACTTCTCATACTCGAAAACGTTGATCAAAATCGATCCGCTCATGGAACAGCTACGCTTTCGTCGCAAGTTCCTCACCTAACTTGCTTCGCGACTTTGTTCAACACAAGGATCAAGGATATCAAACATTGTTTTTCGTTTCGCTATGGCTACACTTCAAATAATGATCTAATAGTCCGCTAGGTCAATATGATTGCAATTTATTTAAGTATTGAAAAAAATTTTAATTATTTAACATTTTGAAAATGTCAAAGAAACTATTATCAGAAAATGCTAAATGTGTTTTTAAATGAAAAATTTTTTCTATATATCAATGGGAACAAGAAATGTTTAATTGAAAGAAAAAAATATTTGAAAAAGCTGCAAGATCTGATACTATTGATATTATAGCTGTCACAAATGATTGAAAAATTGTTATTTTAGAAGAACAACAACCATGAAGAGATTTTTTTTATTGACTAGTGTGATGAACTTGTGAAGAAAATGAACAACCTATAGAAACAGCAAAAAGAGAATTGTTAGAAGAAACTTGAATGGAAGCACAGGCTTTAGATCTATTTGGATCTTATCAAATATCTTCAAAATTAGCATATGAAAGTCATATATTTATTGCAAAAGATTGTGAAATAATACAAGAGCAAAATTTAGATGATTGAGGTGAAATTATTAAATTAAAAGAAATAAATTGGAAAGAATTTTTAGATTTTATTGCTTCTGATAAATTTAAAGTAAAAGAGTTTGCTTTAGAAGTTCTGAAAATGATTTATAACTGAAAAGAAAAAGAATTAAAAGAAAGGATTTTTTCATAAAAATCTTTTTGTTTTATTAACTTGATAGTAAATTATTCTTGTAATCATACGCATGTAATATTAGCTCAGTTGCTTTAATTCAACTTTCTTTTACTTCTTTAATAGAAAAGAACTTTCTTTCAAGTACATCATCTCAAGTAGCACAAATATCAGGGTTTTTAATTATTCAAATATAATGTGCTAAGTAGTATGGTATAGGATATGGGACATCTAATGCTTTATTATGCATACTTATTTCAGTTATTACTTCTCTATATCAATAAAATTGGTACCTATACTGATTTTGATCTAGTCAAACTTCTTCTTTAATTTCCCTGAATAAAGTTTCCTCAACAGTTTCTCATTTTTCTCTATGTCCTCATGGTATTTCCCATCACCTTTTATTTCTAACCAAAATAACTTTATCCTCAAAAAAAAATGTTCAACATACAGAAACTATTTTATCGTCGCTTGGAAGCTTTTTAGATTCAACAAACTTCCACGTTGAGTGGTCTCAGAATGTTCAGTTTATCATTTATTTATTATTAGTTAGTAAAGTATCTTTTATTTGGAATGATGTTTTTTTTCAAACTTTTCTTAGTTTATGGATTAATGATCAACGTTCTTCATTCTGTATGATCGTTTTCAGTTTTTCATACATGCGTTCAGGTCAGCCAGATGAATAAATAATATTATCACAATATTTTTGTCATAGTGTCGATATATAGTCATCGGTAATTTTTCTTTCGTAATAACTGTCTAAATTTCATTCTCTCTTAAGAAATCTTTTTTTACGAGTGGCATCATCTACCCCTATAAATATACTGACTAATTTAATCTTATTCTCAGTACAATATCTTTCTAGATGGGCAATCCCCTTTGGCTCAATAACAAAAATAACTTTCTCTGATGATGAACTATTTGCGTTATATCAATATAAATTTCAATTAAAGACTGTAAAAATATTAATCTTTCAGTTTTTTATATTTGAGATAAAATCTTCTTCAGAAATATGAGTATATCAGCTTTTAACCTCTTCTCATGCTCTCCTATCCCTTGTGGTAAAATGTTCTGGAGTTCAATAGTTGTCACGCTCTTTAAGCATATCAGCTAAAGTAGTTTTTCATCAAGTAGAAGGTGAGCATAACGCAACAAATGTCTTTTCCATGTATAATAGTCTAAGTTTTTCTAAAAGTTGTATATTGGTGTGTAGGTAGAATTTTACTTTGTAACAATTGATTTCATTCTAAGTCACTTAAGACCATTTCATCATTAAGCCAACTTGCATGACTATTTTCTTTGTAAATTTCATTTACACTCACTTCGAATCACAGTGATTTTCATAACTCTAATATTTCATTTTTATTTAATGGTCAATAGAATTCCATGAGTTCAGAGTACCATCCTCTGTTTGTACGTCATATTCCAGGAGATAAATGTCTTGCTACTTCTGATAATAACCAGCGTGAAATTTTAAAATCTCAATTCTTTCATATTTTTAAAATTCAGTCATGAAGTTCATCTCTAGCTGGTTTAAACTCATAAATAAATCTGATCATTCTTAATTTTCTTCATAATAAGTTGGGAGGTGACACTAGTTGTAATAAATGGATATCTTCAATACTAATGTTGGTTATATCTATATTAAGTATATCATTCATAATTATATTATTCACTCTTTCAATTTCAGAAGTTGTTCAAGCAATCAGCTTATCTAGACTACTTCATATTTTACTAAGATATACTTCAAGAAAATCCATTTTTTCTTTAAGTAAACTCTCTGTCCAAGATAAATTCTGAGTATTATCGTCTCTAGCATTAATAGTCGTATCATCAAGATGTATAATAGATGAATCTGCTACATTGTAACTTTGTTTTTCTAAGTTTAATAATTCAGCTTTTTCAATATACGGAGAAAGATTTCTGAAGTTTCATTGTATAATATCAAATTTCATATTTGGTCAAATTGGATCTTTAACCAAAATTACTCAATTGGTTTTTAGTGATTTTTTTATACTCATTAAACTTTTAATTATTCATTCTTGATCGAATCATTTGCCAAAATAGCTATATAGTTCATGTAATATCGAAGATAGCATATAGATAGAAACCATATCATCCTCAAAGTTTCTTATTAGTGCATCTCATACTTTAAACTCAATATTACGATACTTCTCTTTTGCAATTCATATCATATCTTCACTAATATCAACTCATGTATAGGAAAAATTGAATCAAATATCTTTTATTCAAGCTAAAAGATCTCAATCAGCACATCATAAATCAACTAAAACTCATCACTCTAGTTCAGGAGATGTCTCAATAACTGACTGTATCCTTTTTGCAAAATGTTCAACTTTCTTCTCATTATTTCTTCTCATACGTTTCATATAGTATTCAGTACTATCTCATCATTCTAGTTTAAAGGCTTTTTTTGCTTCTGATTTCATTCTTGAATTTAAAATTTAAATACAGCTTCAGATAATATTTTATAATATACAGATAATAACTCTTCTTCATTCTGTGCTTTGGATATGGCTATTAAGTATCATGATATATCATATATAGAATTATCTTCTCAACTACCAATTTCTCATTCATTGCATATTCTAAATCCAATATCTGATTCACAAACAAATAGTGGTACTTTGTTAAATTTTCCAGAGACAATAAATGGTGCCTCAGATTTATAGCTTCATCAATATGTCCAAGCTTCAAATCATCCTCTTCAATCAGATTCGAGGCAAAGCTCTTTAACGTTTCAGTATAGGTCGTATAATCAATCTTGTTGCATATATTGTCAAATAGGCGTTGTAGTAGAATTCTTTTCTCAGTAATTTCATATATAAGGTGTAGTTGATGAATTATGTAATTCTTTATATAAACACTGATTGAGAAGTTTCATTTTTGAGTGAATGCAATACAATGCTGAACCTATAATTGATAAATTAACCGCAGGGCATAATGATGCATTTGAGTTCACTTTGTATGTCAAACTTTGCTGATCAAAATAAATTTCTTTACTACTAATATCAGAATGGATTAGTTGATGAATATTTCTAAATCATTTATCTAAATAGTAATTGAGAAATTCAACAAATTCCAAATTTCTTATTGGTAAATTACTAATACTCACTTCTCTTCATAAAATGTTTTTGACAGTGTAATCTAGTTGTATAGATTCCTCATATGTTTCTCATTTCTCTCATATTGGCTTAGAATCTTCAATAAATCAATAGTTGCTTGTAAAATTTGGAACTACTATACTTTCAGATTTGAATTTTAGGTTTTCATATCAGAGATCCATATTTTGCAAAACAGTATCTGAGAATAGTGACTCAAAAAACTTGATATCTTGATACGTGAAATTATCTATCCATTGTAATGCATTAAGTGATGTATGCTTAGTAGTATGAACTCATTTGCTTTGTGATTTTTTTGTCAATTCTCTCCTATTTCACGTATCTAGAATTCATGCTCTTTGCAGTATGTCATAAAAATAAGCTTCTTTGAGCTCGTCCTTTCATAGGTCTTCGTATTTTACTTCAAGTAATGTATTATTCTTACATAATCTTTTTAGCTCACTAAGCTGTACTCATAAGTGAACACATAAGTTTGGAATCCAATCAATTCATCTAAAATCTTTTCATTTTGCAGATTCAAAGCACTCTAGATACTCGTATCACAATCAACTTTTAATATTATCTCATATTGATGCATAGTTTGTATTCGACCTTCATTCGTACTTTCGTCTATCCCATATATTACTTATTTTTAGATGAGCGTTTAGAACTCCAAACAGGGATCTAGTTAGACCAATAAAAACCTCTTTTCATAATACTTTTCTAAGTTGTTCTATATGGAAGATTGCATCTGTTTCTTTAACAATTGAGGACGTACTCGCTATAGTATCAAGAAAATTTGTATATTTTATTTTATCACTTAATGAAACATGATGTAATGCTTGATGAATTGAGGTATCTCATAAAGCGTGACTGGCATGTAGTGGATGATTAAAATCTTTGCGGAAGAATCTTCTTAAATTTTCATACAAAAGTTGTTTACCTGAGCGTACTACTAATTCAGAAGAAAAGTATGTTGATCAGCTACGAGGTAATGAAAATATCAGAATGGATTTTTCTACCATATTTTAGTTACAATGTCTATAGTAAATGACAAATATATAATAATATATATCAATATATCAAGACATCAATTAGTATTATAAAAATACTTTGTCGTGTGAATTCTTTTATATTCAAAACTATACTATCAATAAATAGTTTGATCCAGAATTATAATCTTAGAAATGTTCAATAAAAATTATACTACAGACTGCTCATCCTCAATATGCAGCATGATATTGTTGTCATCAGGGAAAGCTGTGAGCTTGATAGGCACCTTCATGGTTTCATCAACAGCATCGTCAGAAACAAAGCCTAGCTGAAGATTCTCAATACTGTAGGCTTTTGGTATAGTGAGCGTAAATTCTTTTCCATTTTCATCAGTATTGATGAACTGTGCTTCATAATAGGATACAAGCTTGCTAAGATCACTGAAGGTGATTTTTTTCGTGTTTGGCGTATAGGTATCTGTGTACAGGATGTTAAAGAAAGAAACACAATTACAAAAAGAGAAGTTACATAATAAATAATTTTTTTGTTTAACATGTTTCATTGTTTTTTTTGTTTAATTAAATACTCTCTCACGAGGTAGAGAGTATTTTTTATTCACTTCGTTAGAAGTCTTTTATAGTTGTAAGTTAAACTATGTATAATAAGAAACTAATTGTTTGAGTAGTAGTTTTATTTTTAATTTTTATGATTGTTTTTTATCATAAAAATGAGATCTATTCTAGATATGTTTATAAGTATACTTTATGAGTTGAAAGTGTGCAAGAGTATGTTGGATGAGAGAATGTGCATTTAGAAATAGTGTGAGAAGATCGATGATTTTGAAGTGAGGGTTATTCATTTATGCAAATTGACTGAAATGTTGATTGAGTAAGAAAGAAAATTGCTGTTTTATACAAATGTAACGTTTATTGTTCAGTATTGTCTATCGCAGTTGATAATTTATGAAACTGGAAAGTAATAGAATGAGATAATAAATCAATTGACTGGATTGAAGATTGGTGAGAGTAAGAATTAGCATGAAGTCTTTACTACTCTACCCTCCACTGATTTCGTTGTAAAAGAAGATATGCTTTATGCTACCTTTGAGCTGTATATTTCAGAGAAAATAAGTATATATAGAATTGTTATTTGCACATTTGTATTTATGTATTTATCTTATTATAGTCACCATGAACATAAATCCATCGTGATGAGAGATGCTCGTCTATCAAGCACCCAATGGAGCCATTGAACTTAAGTGAGATATTGAGCATGAAACGATTTGGGCAAATCAATCTCATATTGTAGAGATTTTTTGAGTTGATAGAACAGTTATATCTAGACATATAAGTAACATCTTCAAAGATAATGAATTAGACAAAGAACTGGTTAGTGCACAATTTGCACATACCACTCAACATGGTGCTATCCCAGGGAAAACTCAAAAAAGAACTGTGATGTATTATAATCTTGATATAATACTCGCTGTTGGATATAGAGTTAAATCTTCTATGGCAGTAAAATTTCGTCAACGAGCGACACAAACACTCAGACAGCATATTACTCAATGATACACTATTAATCCTGGTCGTATCACACATAACTATCAAGCATTTTTAGAAGCAGTTGAGGAAGTACAAAAAATCAACTCACAACAGACTCTATGAAGTGACCAAGTTGTCGAATTAATTAAGATGTTTGCTCATACGTGGTTTTCACTTGATGCGTATGATAAAGAGTTATTTTCATCGAAATGACAGACTCAGCAAAGCGTTTCCCTTCATGCAGATGAGCTCTATGCAGATATAGCACTACTCAAAAAACAACTTAAAGAAAAAGGAGAAGCTACTGAGTTGTTTGCTCAGGAAAAACAAAAACAGAGTTTGGCTTGAATATTGGGAAATGTATTCCAAACAATCTGATGAGAAGAAGTCTATTCGAGTATAGAATCAAAAGGAGCACATCTCCTCTACTTTATAGTAAAAAACCATCCATTTACAGATGGGAATAAGAGAAGTTGAGCCTTTGCATTCATTCGATTTCTTCAAAAGGCAGGTCTAGCGTTTCGTCATGCTATAACACCTGAGGCACTTACTGCTCTTACGTTGTTAGTAGCTACCAGTGATCCTAAGGATAAAGATAGAGTGGTAGAATTGATTATTTTACTACTAAAAGGGAAGTAAAACAACTTTGAAGCTCTAACATTTTTGCATACTCACCTAACTTGCTTACGAGCTCATTATGGGTGCCATGTTCGATTACTTTTCCTTGGTCAAGAATAATTATATCATCAGCTTGTTTTACTGTTTGTAGCCTATGAGCAATTAATAAAGAATATGATATTAATGATCTTGTAGAAGCAAAAAATGAGTTAGTTAAGATATTGAATCAAACTAAATAGGAGTGATTTTATTCAAATTCCTC
>SKJI01000045.1 GCA_007115995.1 candidate division SR1 bacterium | reverse complement strand
TTGTACTTACACTACAACTCTCTCGTCAAAATCGTAGACTACCTGTTATTTTATCACAAAAAGAAATTGCACTACTTTTAAAAGCTACTATAAACCCTAAGCATAGATTACTTCTTGCATTGAGTTATGGATGTGGATTACGTGTTTCAGAAGCAGTTACACTACAATGGAAAGATATTGATCGAGATCGCAATACAATCCATTTAAAAAATACCAAATGATGAAAAGAAAGACTACTAATGGTACCGTTATCGATACAAACACGCTTATTAGATTATAAAAATGCTTGAAAAATACCATGAAAAGAAGGAAAATTTATTTTTTATAGCAATCAATGATGACATATCTCACAAAGAACCGCTCAAGCAGTTTTCAAGCAAGCATGCAAAAGAGCTAATATTGGAAAAAATGTCTCATTTCATTCACTACGTCATAGTTTTGCCACTCACCTGCTAGAACAGTGAACAGATATTCGTTATGTACAAAAACTCCTTGGTCACAATAATATTCGTACAACACAATGATACACTCACGTTATGCAACCATCGTTAGATAAGATTACAAGTCCTTTAGATCGTCTTTAATAATATAGTAAAGGCTATTCATTACCATTACCACTCTCAAACTCCCATCTCACTACATCCAAATCCTGCACGGTATCATTGATAATCTCCAAGCCTTCTGCTTCGAGAAGTTGGCGTTGCTTTCGTCATTTTGTTCAGAGTTTCATCGCTGAGATGTAGCCTTGTTTGTTGACTACTCTTCGTCGTGGGAGGAAAGGTCGCTCATGCTCTGGCATACGAGAAAGTTGCCACCCAACGATCTGGGCGGTTATAGTTTTATTGGTTTGCTCTGCAAGGATCGGTGCTAACTGTCCGTACGATGCTACACGACCAGGTGGAATTGTATTGACAAGAGCTATCAAGGCGTCTTTTAGGTGCACCATAAATATTTACATGTTAAATCATCTTCTGAATATGCTTTAGACATCACCCTATTCACGTATATTTGGATATGCTACAAGCAATGGCACCGCTCATGATGGTAATATTACAACTCATTCAGCCTTATTGTGGTTGACCATCATTCATGATTTTGCTGAAAGCATCAATCATCATGGCGGATTAGTAATCATTCTATAATTTTTTGGTATGTCTTGTACAGTCTCATTATTGTCTGTTTTTTTCTCAAAGAGTTCTAATTCCTTTCCTGTTCATCAGGTAAGAACATATAATGCATATATTTCAGGGTTATATATTGTATTTTGACAAAATACCTCAAAATCATTATCTTCTTCACTTTGAAATACATCAGTAAAAAGTGAATATTTAATACGATCTATTTGTTCTTGAGATATGAGCACATATCAGTGATCTTCTATGATTTGCTCTAACTGTTTGATTGGAAAAAAGTTGGTAGTGTTGTTCTGTTTATCAACAGTCGCCAAGCGTTCTTTTCCTGACTGTAATAACGAGGTAATTTGTTTCAACACGCTTCATTGTCTTGAGCGTTTCTTAAATTTTTTGTTGTAGTATACTGTTCATGATCATGGCTCATCAGACCATGATGGTTGAAATATTAACTGCTTAGCTTGTTTTTTTGGTAAAATTCGATGATCATTACTATTCTCTTCGTCGATACTCTCCGGTGCATTTTCTATTGCATCATCATCGATTGTGACAGCAGATAAACGATCTGATCGTGATAAAGGAGCTAGATACTCTTCTAGTTGTTCCTCTGTTCGATTAAATGGACTATTTTTTATCGCTACAATAGGACCATTTTTATCAGAAAATAACACCCTATCTTCAAAAAACTGCACATATCCTTTATTGATATACTCGATCATTTTTTTTCTTGTCTCAGGAATGAGTCTTTGTATATAATGATATGTTAACAATGGCATATGAGGAAATCTACCCATCAACTCATCTACATCTATAGTTGATACCTTCTCACTTGGTCACTCAGACTCAGATAGTGATAGGTCACTATTATTGGTGATTTTTATGGCATTATTATCATCAACGCTACTCAGAAAATCTTCATACCCTTTTAGTCATCAAAATTTATTTTCTATAGTCTCCATAGTCAATAATACTAAAGTAATGCAAATAAAAAATCTATTCTATTAGAGACAGCGGTACAACATAATCCATAGCTCTATCTCGTGTATCTACTGGAATAGTACCAGTTTTTAGCACTTGCTCATGACGACATAGTCCAATAGTTGTTGTTTCTGGATGGTTACTTAGAAATCTATCATATCGTCATCATCCACGTCATAACCTTATTCACTCTTTATCAAATGCTAATCAGGGAACAAGTGCATAGTCTATCAATTCTGGCTGATTTTGCAAGGTTTTTGTTGCTACTATGTAGAAACCCAGTTAAACTGTCAATGTTGAATTCAAGTTAAATTGTCAGTAGAATAAGAAGTGCTCGCACTTTTATATGCTGACTATTTAGCTATGTATAACACAACTACAATGAACAAAGTACTAACTGTTGAGAAGTTTACTAACGGTTCT
>SKJI01000011.1 GCA_007115995.1 candidate division SR1 bacterium | reverse complement strand
GCTCATAAAAAGCTTGCTTCAAAAGACATGGTGAAATTATTTATCAACAAATAAATACACTTAGTATAGATATTTTTTGATGTTTTTCACTATATTTTAGAGTTTTTCAGACCTTCCTAAACAGTACTCAAAAAACGACTATGAAAAACAAAAAGCAGCGTTGTTGGCAGAAAAAGCATCGTTTTGATCACCACAATTTGCTAGTGTAGGTGAGAATAACTATTGAAGTGAAAATGTGACGTGAACGTTTGTGTTACAATCTATGAATGTTGAAAGATGACATATGGTCAATAATTGGAGAAATGGAAGAAATCTCATAATGATTGGGAACGTTGATTCATGAGAGTTTTGATTTGATTTTATGGTGTGAGGTGCATGATGTAAACATGTTTATGGATGTATAAATTCATGAAATTACTCTGAGCATATTTACTGTTCGCGATGAATGGGTAAGTGTTACATGTGCTACTATTCGTACAAACTAGAAGAGTGCTCATTCTGCCTCGGCTGCATCGGTCTCAAAAACAAATCATACTGTATCCTCAACAAACAATATACCAAAGAAGAACGATACGAGAAAGTTGATGAAATATTCTCACAGATGGAACAAGACGGAACACTCGGAGAGTTCTTCCCAGCAACGATGAATCCATTTTACTTCAACGACACCGCAGCGTACTTGATCGATCCAAGCTTCACCAAAGAAGAAGTAACAGCAAAATGATATCTTCGACGTGACGAGCCGATCAAAGTGGATATTCCAGATGATGCTGTTGTCGTGAAGAGTAGCGATCTTGATCAGTTTGAGTGATTTGATGCAGAGTGAAACTGGACTATCAACGCAGAAGTCCTGAAACAAGTAATCCAAGACGAACAGTGAAACTTCTACCGTATCATCCCGATGGAGTACAAGTTCCTAGTCAAACACTGACTACCGCTGCCGAGAAAGCATTGGTTGGAGAGAATCAAGGAGAATTTTAGGATCAATTAATTTTATTTTTCATTCTTATGATGAATAGCTTACAAAATCGACAATTAAAAATTCAAGAGAAGAGGAAGCAAACTCCACGAAGAGATTTTTTGATGGATGTAGCAAGTTGGGTGTCAATTGTGTTAACAAAACATGGAAATTCTGTAACGAGGTATGCTGAGCAAAGGAGATGACGTCATAAAACAAGTTGATGGTATGAGGATTTTGTATGAGAGCTTGACGAGAATAAGATTTTTTTTGATGCTTTTACTGATTTATGGCAGTGAGTATGTAAGCCGATGAACATACAGTTTGGTTTTGTCAATGAAAATACCCAATGGGCAGATCAGTGTTTTGGTGCGAAGAATGCCTATTTAACTAATAATGTCTGAGGCTGAAGCGAGAATGTGTATTACAGTACTGATGTATATCCATCTGGAAGCAATGTTTTCAACTCTGCAATGGTAGGGCAGAGTGAGAATATTTACATGTCTAGCAATATTTCAAAATCTTTTAATATATTTTATGCAAAAAATATTACTGACTGTTCCGATATATTTCTCAGTGCGAACTTGATTGGTTGTTCTTTTTGTATTAACTGTAATGAATTAACAAACGCATCGTATTGTGTCGATAACAAACAAGTCAGTAAAGAAGAATTTGAACACGCCAAAGTTGCATTACTTAGAAAGTGAGATGATTTTCTGACTGAACAATATGCTGCATTGAAAGCAACAAATATAAATTCAAAAAATTGTACATGAAAAGGACTGTTGCACTGTGAAGATCTTGTCAATTGATTACGATGCAAACGTATAACGTCGTGAAGAAATTGTGTAATTTGAGATGCAGGAGATAAAGCACAAAACTGTTATGATGTAGTAAATTTTGGTATCCAAGTACAAGATTATTATGGAGTTGCACTCGGAGGAATAGACTCTGAACACGTGTATTGTAGTTCACAGCTCTCATCATCATCGCATATTTACTATTCATATCACTTAGAAAATTGCTCGTTCTGCCTCGGCTGCATCTGACTAAAAAACAAATCGTACTGCATTCTCAACAAACAATACACCAAAGAAGAACGATACGAGAAAGTTGATGAGATCTTCTCACAGATGGAACAAGACGGAACGCTTGGGGAGTTTTTCCCAGCAACGATGAACCCGTTCTACTTCAACGATACAGCAGCATACTTGATAGATCCATCGTTTACCAAAGAAGAGGTCACAGCAAAATGATACCTCCGACGTGACGAGCCGATTAAGGTGGATATTCCAGAAGATGCAGTTGTTGTGAAGAGTAGCGATCTCGATCAGTTTGAGTGATTTGATCCAGAATGAAACTGGACGATCAACGCAGAAGTCCTCAAACAAGTAATCCAAGACGAACAGTGAAACTTCTACCGTATCATTCCGATGGAGTACAAGTTCCTAGTCAAACATTGACTACCGCTTCCGAGAAAGCACTGGTTGGAGAGAATTAAGGAGAATTTTAGGATCAATTAAGGGTCTAGACTAGCAAAGCTACTCTAAAATAAAATTTCTAAGCAATTTCAATAATTCATTATACATATTTTTTGATCATAATCTACAGTTAAATCTATATTCACATTCTTTTAAATGT
>SKJI01000003.1 GCA_007115995.1 candidate division SR1 bacterium | reverse complement strand
AAATAAAAATTTTAAAATTTATGTGTATAGTGTTAGCTGAAAACTGTAAAGGAGAGACTGCTGAAGAGCGGTTAGAATCTGCAAAAACTAAGGCCAAGCATTTTGCCCTAGATGGATGTGGTTCCATCGATGAAAAAAAAGTATTACAAGGGAACAAAGCTATACAACGCGTATTCCCAATGCAAAAAGATGGTGTAACAATAGGATATAAAGTCAAATAAAATCCTACAACACCAAAAAAAAGACCGGGCATCTCCTCGGTCTTTTTTCATACCCTCATCAACACTACCAGTCTTTCATTCACTCATAGACTGGGAGTTGCTGAAAACGCTGCGATGGTTGATCGAAGAACATATCCCGTAATGAGACTGAATCGTCGTGCATCGTTGACGGAAGTGGAGCAAAGAAATCTTCAAACTGTCCTTGTTGATCCTGAATAAACTCTTGATAGTGCAACAGTTGTGTTCTCAGCTCATCGGATAGTCATTGTTCAGCTCATCATTGATCAACTTGATCGAGATGGTGTATGGTACCATCATCAGTTGGTTGAGAACGATCGTCTCAAACAGGTTGCGTCTGTGAGATTGGTTGATTGTCTGATGGTTGTTGAACAGATGATCAGAGGTCAAGGTCAGTTAATTGTTGATCTCCTTGTTGCGCTCCTTGTGGATCGTCTTGTGACGAGGACGTATCGTCTTGTGGTGATGATCATGGAGTATCATTCTCTCCAGATTCGCTGTCATCATCTCCAAATTGATTACCTGCATCATGGGACGAATCGCTTGGAGTCTGATCGGCAAGCAATGCACTGACCAGATCGATATTGTGCTGTATTTTTTGTTGATATAATTGCCTTGTTTCGGTACTGAGCGCATACTGATAAGCGTCAAGCGCTTGCTCTAAAAGTTCTGTATGAGTGGTTGTTGATCGATCGAGAACAAGACGGTTTCATGTCAGGACTGCATGACGAACCTGGTATCACTGAAAAACACGCAGACCAAACAATCCGAGGAGGAATAACAACAACACACAATAGAGACGCCAGAACGTCCTGTATGATCTATGATGCATGGTCAGATGGTAAACGAGTAAAACGGTCACGAACAAAGCGAGCAAGCATCACGTACAACTGCTGACCAGAGCTCGTCAATCAGAGCATATAGACAAGTAACAAGAGATACTGTATCGATAACGCACTGCGTCCAAGGATGTGATAGTGCATTGATGATGCAGTTACTGGCGAGATCGAACGAATCTGATCGAGCGCAGTCATTTTATGAACCGTTCATCAGAGGGTATTAACTAACTCATTGACTCACTGTTCGTTGACGCGACTGATAACAATCTCTCATGCAAACTCTCTATAGACTGGCTGACCAAACGTATTGGTACCAATAGAAATTGGTCATCAATCTACAGTTCATAACGAATAGACAAGCAGTTCTATACCCAATGTTTGGAACAGTGACACAAGCTCATCATCCAAAGGAATTGGATCATCTCATCCATCAGTAATAAGAACAAATAATGGTCTATCGACAGATCCAAATCCATACGATACAAAACGCTCTGCTCAGACACGTAACGCAGCAGTAATGTCCGTACCTGGTACACGCATCATTCATGCATCCAATCTCGGCAGTACACTCAAAAGAAAATCGTGCTGTGAGGTAATCGGAACAATTCATACTGCCTCTCATGCAAACCCTCACAATCATACCGATACTCATCATGACGACACAACTAAATGCTTGATCAGTGCTTGTGCAGCATTGAGTCTTGAGGTGTATGTTCAGCTATCAGTTGTAGTAATATCACGCACATACATACTGGTCGATAGATCTAGCATGATCATCACAGGACGACTAGAAGGATCGGATGATTGCAATGAGTATGGGAGAAACAACACAATGATACTACACACACCAATGGCTATAACGATTCAGCGACGAAACGTTCAAGCACCAAACTGCACCATCACACGGTCGGCAAACACCAGTAAAATACTACACACCAGCAACAGCCATACCATCCAAGCTCAGTATGGACGACCAACTATCAGTGTTTCTTCTTTCAGTTCTGATGGCGTATACCGTGCAAGAATATCATCTATAACAAAAAATCACTCACTATCCATAAGATGCGTATAGGTTCATCAGGTCGTTGCTGCAATACGTTGCAATGCTCCTTCATCAATTCAATCAATAGCTACTCTTCTCGTTCCAAATCATGTCTGCACAAGCATCGATCATCATGCTACTGTTCCTATTCAGATCGTATGAATTGAAATTCACTCCTCTTGTGCAAGTTGAGCAACTAAGTGCGGATCAATTCATCTATTTGCATCACCATCAGTCAGCAAAATAATCAGCTGTTCTCTGTGTTCTCATGCTGGCAACGACGCTCTTCATTGTTGCAAAATCGTCATACTTGCAAGGAGCGCGTCTCATATTGCTGTTCATTGTAAGGCGGCAACAGATTGATCGATACTCTCAGGCGTTGTTCTCTCAATCAGTGTTGCAGCAAGACCATAATCAAAACTCAAAGGCAAGGAAAGAAACGGCTGTCACGCAAACACCACCATTCCTACTCTGTCTCAATCCAACGATCCCACAACCTGCGCAAGTCATTGTGCTGTCGCATCCATACGGCTTGGAAGAATATCATCAGCGTGCATCGACAGCGAGACATCAACAGCAAACACAACGTCTACACCACTAAACGAACGCGTGGTAGACACTACTTGACGCGGACTCATCAACAAAACCGTCACCACGATAAACAACACACTGACACCACAAAAAAACACAATCTTGACAAGACGATCTGACCACGATGTAGGTAATAATTCTGCAAAATAAAACGACTGTGCTTGTGGACGATACCAAAATCACACAAAAAACAAAAAAAGTAAGCAGATACTTACAAAACCAAGTCGTACTAATGAACAATACATACCAGCGATATACATTTACGTATCTGGTTTATCGTCTAAAGGAAACCACTGGAGAACGTGATAATAGATTGCATCGAGATATGCGTGTTTTTGTGTCAGATCTACTCCCTGTGTAGTAAACAAGGCTGTATAGACTATTGCAATATGCTGTTTTGTATCATGATCTAGAGCTTTCTCACGCATAATCTCATCCAAGTGTTTAGTTTCAAGATCAGCGCATGCATAGTACTCACTGACTGCATCCAACAATAATAGATACAACTCTTGCAGGAATTGCACATCAGGAATATCATCAGCATGATTCCATAAATACTGCCATGATCAATACCATAACGTTGCATCAAACGAATCAACGAGCTCATCAGTTGTCTCGTATACTGTTGCTTTTTTGGTAGTATAATGAGAGATTAGACCATACACTACTCACCCACACACCAAAAAAATCACCACAACAAGACTGATTGATCGATCCATGATCGACCAGACCGACAATGTTTCAAGCATAATATTATCTTCTCTGAGCATAGTGCATATGTTTTCTACGATATAAAGCTTCCACAAGTTGCGTCAACATATCTGCTGATGTGTCCAACAACCAGTAATCTCATCACGCACGACGTATAATCGATTCAGTCTGTGCTCTGTTGTCTGTAAATGTTTTTTTGTATTGAGCTTTTTTGGTACTATTCAACAGATGAAACTGTGTAGTCGATCCACTCGACATATGTCACCACTGCACCATACGATCATGATTATCCAGATCGCTTTCGGTCGGATCAAAACAATGACACACTATCAAATCGTTATACTGAGCAAGCACACGCAGCAATGGAAGATCTTCCTGCAATAAGTCATCACAAAAAACAACCACAAGAGTATGCTTGAGACGATAACGAAGGAGATCAGTACAGAGACGATCGAGTGATGAGTGCGTGATTTCTCATCATTGTTGATAGTTGGTGAGCATATGCTTTCGAGTCAGTAATCACGATAATCACTGTTTTGGACGACTATATGCGTATGATGATGCAGAAAATCATATCCCTCATGCACTATCTCCAAGCATTACTGTCGCATACCATAGCATACTGATCGCCTGCAGTGCATATGCATATTTGGTCTGAAAGTATGGTGATGAGGTAAAATGCATAGAAGCTGCTCCATCCAATGCAAACAAGAGATGCATCATTTTATCTTCTTCAAACTCCTTACTATAGAGATCTTGTTTTTTTGCTGTTATTTTTCGATCAATACGATGCTGTGGATCTCAAGGTTGATACTGTCTACTTTGAGCAAAGGTGAGTCCTTGTCATGAAAACATACTTTTCCATGCACCCAAAAATTGTTGCAATGCAACAGTATGAGTATGCACTCAAATCTGCTGAAGAAGTTGTTGTTCAACCCATGTGTTGTTACTCATCCACGACTGGAACAGTTGCTAAAAGAGTACGAATAATCTCATCAGTAGTCACATTCTCTGCAATAGCTTGGAACGTCAATACGATTCTATGACGTAACACATCGTATGCAATTGCTTGTATATCTTCTGGCAACAAATACGTTCTTCACTGCATTGCAGCAACTACTTTTGCAGCACTAATCAATCACAACGATCATCTCGGTGAGACACCAAACGCAATATACTGTGCAATATCAACACAACCATACTCATCAGGGAATCTGGTGGCAAAAATAAGATTGTTGACATACTGTAACAGCGCGTCTGAAACATGCATATGCTGAACATACGACTGCATTATTGCAAGATGCTCATGTGTCCACATGGTGTCTACTGTTGGTTTTTCTCCTCAGTGCATTGTTTTCATAATCAGCAACTCTTCTTCTGGTGTTGGATAGGTAACAACTGTTTTCAATAAAAATCTATCAAGCTGTGCTTCAGGAAGTGCGTACGTACCCTCTTGCTCCAATGGGTTTTGAGTAGCCATGACCACAAATGGTTCATCAAGCTGAAAAGTTTCGTCTCATATTGTTACGTGACGTTCAGCCATCGCTTCAAGCAGTGCGGATTGTACCTTTGCAGGCGCACGATTAATCTCGTCTGCCAACAGTAAATTGGTAAACAACGGTCATTTCTTGACGACAAATTGTTGCTCTTGCGGATTAAATATCGTACTTCCAAGCAAATCAGACGGGAGTAAATCAGGAGTAAATTGAATACGACCATACGCAACTCATAGTGTTTTTGCGAGTGTTTCTATCGACAGCGTTTTTGCTAATCATGGTACTCACTCAAGCAAAATATGACCATGAACTAGTATAGCTATAAGTAAATTTCTAATAAGCGTCTGTTGTCAAACAACAATCTTTCCTATTTCAGTAGTCAATGAATTTATATTTTGCATAAATTGCTCATGAGTAAGAAGTGTTGATACTTGATCATTATTCATTCTGTAACGGTAAGCTATCTAAAAGTTCTTGAACATATCTATAATTTATTGGTTTTCATATATATAATCACTCTTCAAGTAAGGTAACTATTTTCTGGCAAGTTTCAACTCTCTCATCAAGATTTGCATCACTCTTCTCCAATAAAGATTTCAAATCACTAATTGTGACTCAAGAAATATGTTTAAATTGTGCTCAATCTCCATCAATAAATCAAAGAATATACTGGCGAATTCGGACAAAAATATCCTCATACGAACTTGTTTCATCCAAATGTAGTTGATCTTGTGCAACGGCTTGGTGTGATGTATCACGTTTTTCTTGAGTATTATCTGTTAGATTTTTCAATACATAAGTGATAGTTGGAATGTATGTCTTCAAAAGATATACCACTCCAAAAAATAACAACACAAGAATCACTATCCATAAGATTAATGATAGTCATCATGTCTTTTCTCAAGGTTGCAATATTTCAAATTGATTATCCTGTATTTGTGTCATCCATCATACTGGAGCCTCTCCAACAAAAAGTTTTTGTCACTGTATAGTGAGTTCTATAGTATTTGAAAGCAGAACATCACCAGCTACCGTGATCATAGCAGGGCCCAACACAAACGTTCACTGTTCATTTCACTGTAACGTAAAAGCAAGTGTATGTGATGATTGTAGTTTTCAATCAATTGACTGCATAATCGTAGATTGAGACTGGCTTAATACAGTAAACGCATCTATTCATGCAATACGCACTTGGTCAAGAGACTCTAATCATTCAGCAACAAGCTGAACATGTATTGTATCATTGATATTAATATGTATCTGATTAGCTTCCAAATATAAACGTTGAGCAAAAGTATGTGAAATACCTATAGATACTATACACATTGCTACTACAAATAAAGCAACTATACGTCTCATATATCCCTACAAAATATAAAGTGAAAACAAGCATCGTCTAAAAATTAATTTATAGTAATTGACACTCTAGCAAATCGCAAAAACATACGAATAATAACTATGTGACAACATATTTATTTTTTTTGAGCAAGTTTGATAATAGATCACACCGTCTCTACAATTGATGCTGCAGCTTTTTTAGATTTCTTTTTTCCAAAATCAATACGCTCGAAAGCATCTGAAACAAACTCAGTAAGTAGATGATAGACTGATGATTTCAATAATCACATCACAGCATGAATTTGTTGGAGTATAGACTCTTTAGATTCTCCACTTTCTTCAACCATGTTAATCACATTTCCTAATGAACTATGAGCTTTTTTGAGAGCGGTTAGTCACTTTTTATAATGTATTCAATGATGCATATTGTTTTAATAAAATAATAAACACCTTGTATATAGGTATAATTATCTATAATGCAATATTTTTTGCAATTTATCATAAAATGTATATAATGCAATTATGGATACAGCAAAAAATAAATCACATTTCCTACGAGCACTTCTTTCTATGGAAAAAACTTACACAAATGTCTGGGATAGCACACAGAGTCTTTTTGGGATAGTAGAAAAACAATTTTGTATCGAAAAAAAATGAGCTACAAAATTTTTGGAAAAAATCCAAAATCGTTATAATATATTACAAATTTGAGATGCTACAACATTTTCATATAGTGATATATATATGGACTGACTGACTCATCAGCTTTTTAAACAAAATCAAGATTACGAGAAAGAACATTTTTCTGTAAGAATGAGAAAGAATCACACAAGAGAGATACATACATTCCAAATTATTCATACCAACAGACAAAGAAAAAGCGCTTACCATTACAGACCATGATGAGTAAATACTCCTGCATTATCAAATGAAAATATCATGTTTTGGAATTGAATGTATGAAAGTATAACATGAAAAAAAGTTCCTTTTTTACCAATACCAACCGTAGAAGTATGTTTTCAGAGAGTTATTTTATATAGCAAAAGAAGATCAGAAAGATTGAATCTAGATTATAATTTTGTTATTCATGACCATAAATCATCTAAAAAAATGCCATTATTTCTCAAAAATCTCATTATTATAGAAAGCAAATCAATGGACTGACCTTCCAAGCGTCTTATCAAAGAAATACATAAATATTGATGAAAAGACATTTCACATATGAGTAAGTTTCTGCTTGCAGAGCAGACTATGCATCAAAAAAAGCTTACAAAAAAAATGAAAAAAATTATTAAAAAAAATAAAAAACTCTTTGAAATATCAATGAACTAATGCACTACAAAACATTTTATTTCCTAAAGAGCTCTGCTTGCAATAAAGAACAAGATTACTATACAATAACGGTATGTTTTTTCTATACTGTAGGCCCATAGCTCAGGGGTAGAGCGGAGGTCTCCAAAGCCTCGCGTCGGGAGTTCAAATCTCTCTGGGCCTGATGTAACTACTATTATCAATTAAAAATTGAGTATTATTCTATTCCAGATGTACGTTATAAATAAAAATACTGGATCGAGTATGTAGTAAATTTACTATAAAACAAGCTCTTTTCTAAAAGAGTTTTTTTAAATATTCTACATATATATTCTCATATGAGCTATACAAAAAATAAAAAAAACTAGAGTAAAAATTTGACAAACTCAAAACTTTTGAGTATACTCTTAAATAGTTCGTAATCATTACAAAAGCTTAAACATTTTATTAGGCACAAAAACATATATTCTACTCTCTTGTTTTATCTCCTTATCATTTATTCCATTTATGATCAAAAAAAATATAATAAATCCTTTATGATCTGCTATTCAATGATTTGATTCTATCAGTTTAGAAGACCTCAATAATTCAATGGCACTTATGGAAAGAAAAGAAACAAAATTTCTCCTTTCTTTGGAACAGCTTCCTCAATTAATAAGTTGCTTACAAGAAAAATTTAGTGTACTCACTATCAAGGATACAAACATATTCAATTATGATAATGTATATCTTGATACACAAGATTATAAGTTTTACCATCAACATGAGTGATGAAAAAAAATCAGAACAAAAGTCAGAACGAGACAGTATGTTGATAGTAATATACAATTTTTTGAGTACAAACAAAGAAATAAATGACAAATTTCTAAATACAGATATGAACTGAGTGCTGAAGAACATTGAAAAATAACTTTAGAATGAATGAAGTTTTTCCAAAAAATATATACCTGAATCTACAACACACCACTCCAACAACTTATAGTTCCTTCGTTAAAAAACTCTTACAATAGAATTACATTTTGTAGTAAAAATAATGATGAAAGAATCACTATTGACTATAATCTACAATTTACAGATCCAGTAAATCCAACAAACACATATCTCCTAAAAAATATTGCGATCATTGAAAGCAAAGCAGCAACGCAACCTGCACCGAGCGCATCTATTTTCAAAGCACTCAATATCAAAAAACACGGAGCATGTAGTAAGTATTGTTTATGACTCATCCATCTCAATAAAGTAGACACGTATAATCATTTTCAAAAAACTTTAGATTCTATTCAATCACTACAAACTCAAAATATTGGCTCTGAAAAAAAATCAGTAGAAACTATTCATGAAGCGGTACAGGAGTTTTCCCATAACGTTTCATAAGTCATACTGCACCAGAAGTTGATGTCTTATAATTACCTAATCAAGCAATTTCAATTCAATAACGAACTTTTTCTTCACTCATAGCCTCTATCTCAACGAGTGGTGGTATTCATGGGTAAAGGTCTATATCATACTGAATATCCCCAAACACATAAGTCATTCTTGTTTTATACTTTTGCCATTTAGGAACTAAACCATACTCTCATAATAATACCTTTACTGAATGATAATTATCTATAGTAAACTCATTTTCATGAGCGATTTTCATAGAGTTTGAAGGAATTCTTTTTTTCATAGTCAATTTATTTCATCATTTTTGATATCTTATTCTAATACGTTTAGAAGAAGTCTGCTGCAATGAGTCATCAGGCAGGTCATAATAATGATCACAAACCGATCCCATATTTACTCTTTGAGCACCAATTTTTTCTAAATTAACAATCAAAGAGATAAGATCAATATGCAACACTTTAATTTCTTTTTCTAATAAAGACATGGTTGATCGAAAATGAATAAAAAACTTTAACAATATTTGCAAATTTTATCAAAATTCTATATACTTAAAGGTATTGATATAAGTTTTTTAATAATATTCTTAATATGCAAAAGTGATATTAATTATTTCAATACTTATGTCAATATTTTTTATTCTATTTATTTATACACATGACTATTAACCTAAATACTATCGACACTTTACCACCAGAATGAAAAAAGAAGAAAAAAGTCAAGAAAGAAACGAAAAAACTTCTAGCGAAAATTGCTGAGTATCAACGTATTATGTATGCTCAAGGAAAGTACAGTCTCCTCCTCGTTTTTCAATGAATGGATGCAGCATGAAAAGACTGAGCAATCAAAGATATATTTACATGAATTAATCCATTATGATGTGCTGTCACATGATTCAAAAAACCAACGAAAAAAGAACTCTCTCATGATTTTCTATGGAGAATACATCAACAAACACCTGAAAAATGAATGATTCAAATCTTTAATCGTTCACATTACGAGGATATTTTAGTACCAAGTGTTGATAAGTATATTGATGCTAAAACAATCCAAAGAAGGTATACACACATTAATAATTTTGAACAACTTCTTACAGATCACAATACTCATATTGTAAAAATATATCTCCACACCTCTAAAGAAGAGCAAAAAAGTAGACTAGAAGAAAGAATCCATCTTCCACATAAACAATGGAAACATAACGATAATGATCGAGAAAGTCGTAAAAAATGGGATGATTATAGAAAAGTATACCATAAAATTTTCAAAGAATGTAATACAATACCTTGGCATATTGTACCATCTGATAAAAATCGATGGAAAGTACATCAAGTTGCTGAGATTCTTGTGAAAACATTTGAAAGTATGAAGCTAGAGCGACCAGAACTTGAAACAGATGTATTTCATCATCATAGTGAATAAATTTATCGTTTATACTTTGCATATAAATGTCATAAAACTCTTGCTCTAATGCCAAGAGTTTTTTGATGTATTATCTATAAGAATGATTTATTATGGATTAATAGTTCAATATATAAGAAATGATGGTAACTCGTTAGTTTTAATAGCTCTAAATGCTACGGTGGTATTTACATACTCTGCAATACTTTCAATTCTCATAAATTTTTGTGGCAACTCTGGTGGGGTTCATCCTGGTCACATACCATCAAGTTGCAAACAGAACTGTTTCACTGACCCTGTTGCATTTGCGATGACAAGATAATTTTTATTTTGTCCACTCAAAGGTGTCCCAGATCATTGGGCTGATTCAAATGGAACTAATCAAGTGATTGCAAGTGGTTGAGGTACTGTTCAATTTGACACATCAGGCTCAATAGATAAGTTGTAGTTTAATACTTGTTCATCTATAATCCTTACTATGTATTGTTCATCAGTTCACTCTGATTCATATCTACTATAAATCTGAGGATCAAGTGCTTCAAACTCGCTTGGTTCTCAATCATTTCATAATATAACTTCATAATCAACAACAGAAAATCAAGTAGAACGATCAAAGAACAATGGAATAATAAAACCATCTCATCATCAGATAGTATACAAAGTTCTATTCGTAGAACTATCAGCTGCAACTGCTTGTATACAAGTATCAAAATCTCTTGATGAATCAGTAATAACTGATCAACGTGATCTAATATCCATTGCAAATCAACAAGCAACTCATCAACAGTTAGTATATCATGTAAACACAATATTATCTTCATAACCAAATGGATTTTGTTGATCTATTTCATTTGTCAAACGATAGTTAATTAATGACAGTCACATCTCTAATCATCAATACGCATGAAAATATGTCGTATAGTATTGTGTAAAAAGTCATGATATAGTAATCATATCTCTTACATACTGCGTCACCAATAATCATAGTAATGATGAAACAAGCATAATAAACATAACCAAAATCATTGTATTAGCTTTTATTTTTTTCATTAATATTTTCTTTGATTAAAAAATAATTGCCCTCTATAAAAAACACGATTCCATCGTAATTCTTGATCATAAATCGGTGAACGAGCATCAATAAACATCCAAAATCATTGATGCATAGTAGTTTCGAATGTATTCATCTCCAAAAATGGTAAAATCTTAAAATAAAGATGTTCGATATTAATTTGATTGACACTAGTAAGAGGCACATTAATAATATCAATTTCCAAATCAATATCTCATACTATTTCAAGATTTATATAACATCACTCATCCTCACAAAGATTAGAGAATCTGTATTGCAAATCAGTCTCAGTATCAACAAGTCTCAATACTGGTGCATATCAAAAATTTCACTCTAAATTTCAGTATCAACTCATATCCAATACTATTGCTTGATCATCTATTAAATTTTGTAAAATTTGAATAACATATATCATTTCATTGTGTACTTGTCTTTGTTGTTGAACAAAAACTGCTATACGACCTACAACAACAAAAATTTGAAATATCACTCCAATCAATAGACCTATTATTACAACTGTAATGATAGTCTCCAAGATGGTAAATCAATAAATTTTTTTTACTTTCATAATCTTTACTCTATGAATAAATTATCTAATATTCCCAATAACACTCTCTAGAGTAATTTCTTGAGGCCTAGATGGTGTACCATATAAAACACGTACAGCTAGTCTTAGTACAGAAGAGCTATCTGACGAAAATCAATCAACTGTATCAAACTCTATAATTCTTGAAAAAATTGTTTCCTCACCTCAAACTGGATCATGATTATACCAAAATGTTTCAATAGCTCATGTTCAAATAATTCATGTATGATAATAGATCCTTGCATCATCTATTGAATCTAATGGTATCAACGAATACATTCAAGAAGGATCAAAATCTAAAAGGAATTGAGCTGTCGATCATGTAAAAAACAACTGATTACATTCAGGCTGTAGATCAGCACAGTTTCGTAGTTGTCATCTCTCTAGGTTAGAATCTCTTATATGATAAACGATATCCATTCATTCTTTTGCTATCGCTAAGGCGGTATCTCTATTTCTAATATCATAAATCCAAGAAACATTTGAAGTCAACATAGTTAATATCACCAAAATTCATGTACCAAAAATAATAATTGAAAACAATACCTCAACAAGTGTTACTCAAGACAATATTTGTTTTTTCTTCATATACTCGATGTTTAGATAAATAGTAAATCCAACCTACAAGAGTTTATATGAAAGCACACAGAAAACAAGTTTTTTATAAAGTAACATAATACTCCTGTATATAAATGACTAATCAACACATCATAATGATATCATTTTACATGTTGCAGCATCAATATGATAACAAAACTCACTAGTATTTAGAGCGCTAATATACGTAAAATCTACTCTATCTGTACTCTCAAATCATAGATAAATTTCACAACCTAAAGAATAAGGTTCTACAATAATTTCAGGAGCTACTCATCAAGAAAAAACTAATGTACCATAATCTAACTCATAACTTCACAGTATAAGCGCATCATTGGTTTGAGCCATAACTGATCAAGAAGAAAAAGTGATGTACAAAGCATCATATGGTAGAGATTGAAAATAGTTTGATGTTCTTGCGGTTGCTAGAACTTGACTATAAAACGATGTAAAATACTCTCTATCTGTCTGTACCTGAACCGTTCTCAAATAATCTCGCCCAAGATATAATGTCATGAATAATAAAATTCATACTATTATAATAACAACCAACACTTCAACAAGGGTTATTCATGAAAATTTTTTCATTTTACATTTGTACTCAATCTAAAAGACTTCAAATCACACCAAATACAGACATAGCAACTACTGCAATAATTCATCAGATAAAGACCACCAAAATTGGTTCAATCACTTTTGATAAACCATCAAGCATTTTTTGAAATTCATCTTCATAAATTCATATTGCATTAGATAATGCACTTTCAAATGATGCAGTTTCTTCTCATACTTTCAACAAAGCAACAACATCTTTGGGTATAAAATCAGTATATTTTTCTAATGTTGTTCCAATAGTTTCTCATCTATTAATTGCTCCTATAATATCATCAATCATTCTTTTGTATGATAAGTTTCACATAATATCTCTCAAAAAAACAAATACTTCAACAAAATTCATTCATGACTCCATAAGTAACCTCATATATCTCATAAATTTAACCAAGTCATAGTATTGTGTTACTTTACCAATCAGTGGAGCATGAAAAATATTCTCATCAAGAAACTTTTTTCATTCTTTTGTAGAAAATATTACCATCAATGCAAATCAACCAAAAAATATCGATAAGATGATTTGTATGGTATTATTTTTCATATAATTCGTCATTTTTATAAGAAATTCAGTCATTGCAGGAATATCAACTCAAGGCATAGACTCTACCATATCAAAAATTCATGGTAAAATTCTTGTAAAGAGTAAAAAAACTGCAAGTATAGCAACACCAAAAAGCAACGATGGATAAATCATTGCACTAATATATTTTGATTTAATCTTTGCCATAAACTCATATTCTTCTGCAAGATATTTCAATACATGAGTCATTTCTCATGATTCTTCTCAAGATCTTACAATATTCACATCTCAATCATTAAAATAGGTAGGTAGTTGCGACATAGAATATGATAATGTTTCTCACTCATTCAATGCTCAATACATTTTCTCCACAATTTTCTTGATTGATCATTTATCAGTTCAATTTTTTATAACAATCACAGCATCCGCGATTGCTACTCATCATTCAATCAAATATGCAAGTTCTCTATATAAAAAGATCTTTTCCTTGAGAGAAAAATATCATTCTTCTCTTTGACGAAGAAAACTATCTACATACTTATCTACAAACTTATTAAGTTTACTAATCATCCTGATCTTCTCATCAAACAAAATAATATGCAAAGAGTTCTAATGATATTGTTTGTGGTTGATTATATTGATGAATATTATAATTCATGCTATTAATCACATACATAACTCTTGAAGACATAAAAATTTTATTTTCAATATTATCCAAAATTGCTAAGAGATTTTCTTTAGTATTGTCTTCAAAAGATAAAGTAATTGAAATAGGAAGTTTAAATAATTGTAAATCACTTGAAACAGATCCAGCATTACCAAATCTAATAAAAGTAATTTCTCATAAACGTCAATTATCTACGATAAACTCATAGAGATTTCTCAGTATTAATTGCTGATCAATTCCAAATTTACCTCACTGAAGATTTCATAATACTATAAATATTCTCAAAAAATTCATAGCTTGAAATAATCACTCATTTATATCATCACAAATATCAAAATTTAAACAGTTAATAATAGTATTTTGTTTTTCTTGATCGACCAAATTTTCTATAACTTCTTGTTGTATTTTTACAACCTCAATTTCATCAATAAGTCAAATTATTCTTTCATCTAGCTCTTCAATATTATTGAGTATTCATCATTCTCATCTTTCATGTAATAATGAGTTAATTGGATCAGTTATACTCAAAGAGAAAGAATCAGTTCACCTTAAATCCTCTACAGTTCCTAAGAAAGTTGGCCAAAAAATAAATAAAAATAATCATAAAAAAAATATATATACTTTATTTCTTAATGAAGCAACTTCTCTTTTTCTTTGTTGTTGCTGAATAATATCATCTTCTGATCATATATCATTCCTTTTATCACTCATACTCTTGGATTAATGCAGTTAAAACAAATGAAAATCACTGTGGAAGAACTCCTTCATCATCTTCTTCAGTAATTCTAGCATATGATTGAATTTCTATCTCCTTCATAAAAGGTAATTGCTCCAAACGAGTCAATAATCATCACTCTCTATACAAAACTTGTATAGAATTTATTTGTCCTCTCAGACTTATTCTATCATCTTGAATTGAGTAGTTTTGGAATGAAATGTTTCTATCACGTGCATCCAAATCAAGAAGTACGTTATACAAGTCAATTAAATATATGGTTCTTCATTTCCAACTTCTTATTCATGCTTGTTGTTCGATATATCTTGATGCGTTAAATCTTATAATTGCAGGATTATTTCTCTCTCTTGCAAGCTCTCTTTGCTTTTCTAAGACAAGCTCTTCTTTTTGTTCTACAATTCTATCATATTTCCTCACTTCAAGGTTTAAATATCACCAATATAAAACAACTGCAATATTTATAATCAAAAAAACTCAAGCAATTGATCACCATAGCGTAAAATGAATATTGAATTTCTTATTAGGCTTTTTGTTATCAAGCATTAAAGCATGTACAAAAGTAAAGTATTGGGCGGTTATTCATACGTATGACATGGTATACTGTTCATATATAAAGTATAAAGAGAAAAGATAATAATGCAAAAAATAAGAGAGAAATATTCTTAAAAGAAGAGTGTATATCTCATTTTTCTAGCATTATTTAAAAAAATCTAAAAAAATTATGAAATTTGATGAAATGAGCATCGATTTCTTTTACAGTTGCTCTATTGTATCATATCGTCAAAAAATAATTACTAAAATTTTCTTAAAGATCTACTCATAAGAAAATACAAAAAATGCATTACAAAACGCTTGCGTAAATTCAATTGACTTATTTAGTCAAAATTATTATTATCAGAGTAATCTTTTTTATTATATAGCTATATAATGAGAATATTCTCTAACTTTGATACAAATTTAAACGACCGTCTTTATCAAGAAGCAGTCGAAAGATTTGGGGAAGATAAAGTACTTTTTGTGCGTAGAGACAAAATTTATTTGATATTAAAAATTTGGTTAAGATTATGAATTTGGTTACTTATTTGTGGCTTATTTTTAATTTTATTCTACACATATGTATGAATGTGATCTCCGATTGGAAGATTTTTTTGATGATTACTACGACTTATTATTATAATTACTTGACTGATACTAATATATTTAGTTATCAAAAAATTAATTGATTATTATATGGACTATACAATAGTAACTCCTCTAAATATAACGCAATATGACCAAACATGAATACTACAAAGAACAACAAGATCACTGGATATTTTCAAAATTAAAACTATCAGTATCGATAAAAGGTGACTCTTAAGAAGCATATTCAATTATTGAAGTATTGTTTTTTTTACTGAGTGAGACTCAAGCCAACAATGAGATATTACACTCAATTATATATCTAATCCAAATCTCTTAAGAGATAGTATTCAAAATATTATTGATGTGTCAGAATCAATCTCAAGAAATTTAAATCCAAGAACAAGTGTCTAAACTCATGCACAAAGAAAAAGCTCTACAACAAACACAGTACTTTTTGTCACAAAAAAAACCATATCTACCTGATTTGGAAAAAGCATGCAAAGAAATATGAATACTCCGTGAAAGTATAAAATTTCATAATCATTGCTATTATAGCTTGGCTGATCCTCTTATAGCAGATAGTGAGTATGATACACTCATAGATATGTTACATCAACGAGAGAATGCATACCCTCAACTTATAAAACATAAAACACCTTCTCAACAAATAGGTTCTACAGTGCTAGAATGATTTAAGAAAAAAGAACACCGTCAAACACTCTTATCGTTGCAAAATACCTATAATCATACTGATATAAAAGAACGATGAGACTATCTCACAAGACAATATAATGAACATATTGACGGTTTTTTAATTGAAGCTAAAATGGATTGATCATCAGTTGAGATAGTCTATACATACTGAAAACTCACTGCGTGAATTACTAGATGAGATTGAAAAATTTGAGAAGATATATCACAACATGTTCGTTATTTGACTAACCTTCCTAGTACTATACCAGCTTGGGAAAAAATCGAAGCAGTACACTTAAGATGAGAGATTGTTATGCCCCAAAAAGCATTTGAAAAAACTAACAATAACCTCGCTGCACAATGAGAACGTGTTTTTTCAAACACAAGAAATGCTGCTGCATGAACATTAAGACAACTACAACCAAGTCTAGTAGAAAAAAGATGATTAATAATATACTGTTTTGAATGTTTATATGCATCATCATGATTTGAGGAAATAACACACTGATCACAAATGATGAACTATTTAGAACAAGTCTGAATACCTATATTTCCACGATATAAAACAGTACAAACAATTGATCAAGTAAGGAGTATTTGTGCTGATGAGAATATCAAAAAAAAGACACAAGATGGATCAATTACCTGTGATGGACTCGTTATAAAAGTTGATAATTTATCTATAAGAGAATCACTATGAACGACACAACATCATCCCAAGCGAGCGATTGCATTTAAATATCCTGCACAAGAAATAGATGCATATCTTGAATCTATCAGTTTACAAGTATGACGTACTTGAGTAATCACACCACTTGCTAATATTACTCCAGTAACACTCTCATGAGTTGTAATTAGTAAAGCAACATTACATAATTTTGATTTTATTGACCAACGTGATATTAGAGTTTGAGATCGAATTCGAATCAAAAGAAGTGGTGAAGTTATCCCTTATGTTATTTGACCAATACCCCAAAGACGTTCTGAAGATTCACGTCCATATACAATACCAACACACTGCCCAGCATGTCAGCATATACTTGTTAATGACCAAAAGCATGTTGCACTCCTTTGTACAAATCCAGATTGTGCATGAAAAATTATTGCTGCACTCCAACACTTTACTTCAAGACAATGTTTGGATATTGTATGATTGTGAGATGCACTTATTGAACTCTTAGTGCAAGCAGGACTTGTTCGTACAGTGAGTGATATTTTCTTATTACCTACTCCGCAAAAAAAACAACTGCTTGCTGCACTACCATGAATATGACAAAAAAAAGTAACGCAAATTATCAATGAAATCAATGCTATTCCCCAAAAACCACTTCGAAGACTCTTACATTGACTCTGAATATGATGAATTTGAAAAAAATGAGCACAATCTCTTGCCAAGAGATGGACAGAAGAGATAATTATACCATTCATTACAAAAAATAATCAGCTACCATCAGCACATCCTTCTAAATTTTATGAAGCATGTAAAACATATAGTCAGACGCACGCATGGGAAGAAATTTTTGGCATCTGAAAAGTAACTGCAGAAGCAATAGATCACTTTATAAGACAACAAGAAAATACTCTATTCAGTCTGATTGCTGCATGATGTTTTGACCAATGAAAAACTCAAACAAATACGAAAACGGCATCAAGTGCAATATCAGGAAAAACAGTAGTACTTACTGGGACATTACCAGTCAGTAGAGATACACTCACTGAGACACTTGCCTCATTATGAGTGCATGTTAGTTCATCAATTAGTCAAAAAACAACTATGCTTATTGCATGAACATGATGATGATCAAAACGCAAAAAAGCAGAAAGTTTACTAATTCCTATACTCTCATATCAAGAACTCCTAGATCAATATCCAGAGATCAAAGAACAGCTAAAAAATAGTTCGCAAGATGCAATACATGAACGCGAAACACCATGAATACAACAAACATCATTATTTTAATGATCTTTGCGCCTTATATCCAAGAATAAAATCTAACGAATAAAAAACGTCATTGCACTAAACATACGAGACTGTTGAAGCATTAATATACAAAAAGTACCCGCTTCAAAAGAAGACTATGCTTTTTGTTCATCCTCTTTTCATTCTTTTTGTTCTTCGAGTTCTGACCATGGTCTATACATTTGAAGAATCTTAGAGTTAGTAATTTTAGACAGTCCGTCATCAGGCATTTTAAGATCCATCTTATCAGTATCTAAGAGATCTACTCTTCAGTTTTCCAACACAAGATTTACTGCTCACTCTATCATAGCAATTGCTCATTGCATAGTTTGTCACATAATTGTAGGACAACATACAACACCTGCTTGTCAGCGTTTCATTTCTCATCTTGCTTTTTGTAGGAATATCTCTTCAGAAGATATGAGTTTTCACGCTTGTCCATCATGCACAAAGATAAACGGTTCATCACGATAGATAAACATATCAGCAATTTTATCACCAGATGATAAATCAATTCATTTTACTCATCATGCAGTCTTTCACATAGGTCTGATAAATGATTCTCTGAAGATCAACATTTTTCACTGCTCTGACATAAGTCAAATCTTATCTCATTTTTTTATAGCAACAACTTTTTTGATTGTTTCATTTTTTGCAAGACCCATAACAATTGTTGGAAACTTTTTAAATTTCAAAATAATTTCCTTTTTGATTTTTTTGATATTATTTTGATCCGTAATAAAAATCAAGAAATCAAAATCAAACGCTAATGTTGCAGAAAAAATCAGATTATGCTTAATACCATATTCTTTTACAACATCTAAAGCATCTGATTTAGTTGTAAATTTTCATAAGTCTTTGAGTCTTTGAACGACAAGCTCTCATTTATTTGATAAAGCAACCATTCTATCTTGGTTGTGCGTATTAGTCAAAATAAACGTATCCTCTGGAATATTAAGAATCCTTGATTGATACAATACTTTGATTTTATAATCATTCCCTATCCATGCAATCACTGGCTCTTTGATAAGTTCATCAAGTTTTTTGAGTGCTTTCATATTCTGGTTTAGCTCATATATTGATGGATCTTGTGAAAGCTCAGTTTTTCTTTCATCTCAATACTTGTCTTTGATATAATGGAGTTCATCGACTACTACACCATCACGTTTTATTGGATCTTCTATAATTCACATTAAATAGTCAATTTCTGCTTTTCTTTCATCAATTTCATTGAGAATTTTTTGAATTTCTAGTCATACTAATGTCTGTAATCTCAACATCAAAATATACTCAGTCTGTGGATCAGAAAATTCAAACGTTTCCATCAGTCTAAGTTTTGCCTCTTCTCTCGTATTCGATGATTTTATAGTTTCAATAACCTCATCAAGAACATCTATAGCACGCTTGAGTCATTCTAGAATATGGAGTCTACTCTTAGCTTTATCAAGTTGATACTCTGATCTCCTTAAGACTACCTCTCTTCTAAAATCTACAAATTGCATAAGTAAATCCTTAATATGCAAGTGTCTTGGTTGTTTTCACTTATCTATCAATGCAACGTTATTGACATTAAAGTTTGTTTGTAAATCAGTATATTTATATAATCTTATGAGCATTTCCTCTTTTGATACTCATTTTCTTAACTGTATAACAACTCTAATATCATTTCTATTAGACTCGTCTGTTATATCAATAATTCATTCTAATTTTTTTGCATTAACAAGATCTCAAATTTTTGCAACCAAATTAGCTTTATTGACTTGATATGGTATCTCGTGAATTATAATACTATCTCATTTTTTAGATTCCTCAAATGAAACCTTTCAACGCATAACTATTCATCATCTTCATTTTTTATAAACCTCATTGATATTGTAAGAGTCAAAAATAATTCATCATGTTGGAAAGTCAGGTCATTTAATAATTTCCATAATCTGATCAATTGTAGCCTCTTGATTGTCTATCAGTAATAAACATGCATCAATTACTTCTGTGAGATTATGAGGTGGCATATTAGTAGCCATACCTACAGCAATTCACATTGTTCAATTACATAATGCATAAGGAAATTTTGTTGGAACAACAACTGGTTCTTCATTGGTTTGATCATAGTTTGGACGCCAATCTACAGTACTCATTTCTATATCTTCAAGCATTTCTTCAGCTATCTTAGTGAGTCTTGCTTCTGTATATCTTGGTGCAGCTGCTCAATCTCCATCAATACTACCAAAATTACCTTGTCCATCTATCAGTGGATATCTCATAGCAAATGGTTGTGATAATCTCACCATCGCATCATAGACGCTAGAATCACCATGAGGATGGTAATCTCTTAACGTTTGTCACACAACTCACATCGATTTCTTGTGCTTAGCAGTTGCTCATAAACGCATCTCATACATCGTATAGATGATTCTTCTCAGTACTGGCTTTAAACCATCTCTCACATCAGGCAATGCACGTGATACAATCACAGACATTGCATAGTCTATATATGACTGTGTAATTTCTTGTTCTACTGGTCTAGGCAAGATAATATCTAGTGTTTCTGATTCTGATGTGTTCTTGATATCATCAGCTGCATCAGTGTTTTGTACCATAGGATTATTTAAAAAATGATAAAGTATACCGAACAAGTATACTAATCGTGACATTGATGTCAACGGAGGATAGGGGTGAGAAGCTATTTCTTATAAAAAACTCAATCTTGAAAAAAATTAGCTAGGTTTAGACATTAAAAATTTTTCTCATTCTAGAATAACAACTTGCAGATTAATAAAACTATCATCATGAGAAAAATTTCTTGTATTTAGTACTTTCTGATTCGTTGTTTTTTTCATTGCACATAACTCATAAAATTTTTGGAAAAAACCATTATTCCATACAAATTGTAATCAGTATTTATTCTGTTTTGGAAACTTATATTCTTGAAACGATTCTATAAACTCTTTTTCGAAAAAAAAGACAGGATCATCTTTATTGAACATATTATTTAATGCAGTATGTTTTCATTTACACGTTGTTTCGATATGCGTATTAAAATCAAAGGAACTAGAAAATATTTGTTCAAGTTTTTTTGTAATGGATCATTCAATAATTTTTTTTGAATCCAGAGAAAGATTAGATATGTGAGACTTTTTAGGGATATTTTCTGATACTTTAATATCATATCTTATTCATATGTTTTCATCATTTCACTCATAAAAAGATTCTATATTTTCATAAAGAATAGTAGCAATAGAATCTATAATATCTTTAACAATTTTTTTATAACGCTCCGTTAAATCATTTTGATTTTCATCAATTGATCTTCTATGAGTATCGCTCCAACACACTTTTCTAGACATAAAAGATTTAACACTATTTAAAAACATATCATACATATTTTACAAAAAAATACAAGCATAAAGTTTTGACGTGCTTGCAAAAAAATACCCAATCAATATTGTAAAAATACAATGTGTATTATTCATCAATAAAAAATCATAATATACATCTTACCATTTAGCTAATAAAAACTGATAATAAAATGATTACACTTATACTTACTGGACTAGTAGGCGTACTTTTATGAATAATCTGATGAAAGTTGCTTTTTGATCAGATTCTGACACGCAGAAAAAAGGAAGTAGAAAAAGAAATAGCAGAAGCAAAAAAAGAAGCAAGACGCATCTATGATCTTGGAGACCAAAAAGCGCAACAACTTATCGATAAAGCCGAAAAAGAGATACAGCATAAACATAAAAAAGCAGAACAGTATGAAGAAAAGTTAGCGAATAAAGAGCAAAAACTTGATGAAAAAATGGAAAAAATGGAAGATAAAAAAGAAGAATATCTTCAAAAAAAACAAGAACTCCAAACACTCATTGATGAACAGCAACAAAAACTCTCTGAAATTGCATGATTAAGTCCAGATGAAGCAAAAAAACAACTGTTCCTAGAGTTAGAACAAACACATGAAGCAGAAATAAAAAGATTTATAAATAAATATAAAACTATCAAAGAAGAAGAAGCAAAGGAAGAAGCAGCAAAAATTATCGCAAAAGTACTACCAAGAGTTGCACAGGAATGAAATAACGAACATCTTGTCACAATGGTTGATCTTCCAACTGAAGATATGAAAGGAAAAATTATCGGAAGGGAATGAAGAAATATTTCAAGTTTTGAAAGAGTCACTTGAGTAGAAGTAACGATTGATGATACGCCACTAACAATCAAAATATCAAGTTTTGATCCTGAAAAAAGATATATCGCATCTGAAACAATGAAAAAACTTATCAAAGACTGAAGAATCAACCCAGTATATATTGAAAAACTTTACGAAGAAACAATTCAAAACACACAAGAGCTCTTCATCAAAAAGTGAAAAGAAGCACTTACCTTGCTCAATCTTCCTATGATGAAACCTGAGATAGTTGAGTTAGTTTGAAGATTCCATGTAAGATATAGTTATGGTCAAAATCTTCTCTTACATAGTATTGAAGTAGCAAGACTATCTGAAATGCTTGCAAACGAAATGTGACTCAATGCTGATTTGGCAAAGAAAGCTGGACTACTGCACGATATTGGAAAAATAGAAGCATGAAATGGAGAAGCACACACAAAAGTATGAGCAGAAATTCTTAGAAAACATAAAATGCATGATGTTATCGTCAATACTGCAGAAGCTCACCATTTCGATACAGAACTTAAATATCCAGAAGCATGGGTAGTTACAGCAGCTGATGCAATTTCTGCATCAAGACTCTGAGCAAGACATGACTCAAAAGAAATATTTAGTGAAAGAATGAGTACCTTGGAAAATCTTATTAGTTGAATTCCTGGTATCAACAAAGTATTTATTATGCAAGCTTGAAGAGAAATAATGACCTTTGTAGATCCTCAGCAAGTTGATGATCTCCGTTTGGAACAAATTCTCCAAGAAGTCTGAGAAAAAATTGAAGAACAGCTAGACTATCCTGGTTCTATCAGAATAGTTTGAGTGAGAGAAAATAAAGCATTTCACTACCTAAGATAAGAATAATTTCCCACATCTTTCTTTGATTATTTACTACTAAAGAATGTATCACTATATTACTATAGCATGAATAACAGTCCATATGACCTGATTATGAATTATCGCTTTTTTGGCAACATTTTTGTTTATTACAGCAAGAGAAGCACGCTGGAGATGATTATCATTTCAATCATTTTTACAGTTTGTTCCTCTTTATATACTTATTATATATCTATCTGGTAGCTATTTCTACTATTTATTTGAATCATTTGTTCTTTTTCCATTATCTATAAATCAATTACTCCTCTATATTAGCCCATATCAGTACTCATTTAGTAGTGTATGAATTATTCTATGAATATTACTCTGATGACGAAAATTTCTAAAAAATAAAGAAAAAAGAACTGCACGACTCCATAGCTTTTTTTATGGTCTTATCCGATGATTAGTGCCACTTGGATTCTTTTTACTTTTGTGAGATAATTTTATCTGACTTCCCACTGAATGATGATTTTATGTTTCAGCAATAAGACATGATAGTAATCTTGCAATATATGATAAAGTTATCCCATTAGGATTTTACTTATCGTTACTTGGTCTTCTTTGAGGATCAATTATGTTTCTTATTCATCGTACATTATCTCTACGTCATATCTATTTGTGCTATGCAATAACAAGTTTTGCTTTGTCTATACTGTTTATATTTCAACAGTATCCAAGACGTTTAGTATTTACTCTCTGATGAACAACGATGGATAGTAAACAAATTGTCTTACGAGGTATTACTCTCTTTTTTTTAACGCTTTGGATTATAAAACAAAAGAAAGCATCCAAAGAATGATCAACCGCGCTCAATGAAAATACATTATAAAAAGACTGACAGTCTTTATCAGATTTTTTCTATGCTTAAAAAAATACCACCATATAAAAAAGTGGAGATTTTTATTGATAATAAGCATGAACTTTTTAATCACAAACGATGGTCACAACAACTTGCGGAACTTATCAAAGAACAACATATCAATGCAACATTTTTAGTCACAACCAAAGATCATTTTGCATACTTTAATGATGTATGATTATCAGTTAGATATAAGAAAAAAGCTTGAATATGATGATTGATAGAAACAGTGAAAGAAATTATTGCTTCTCCTTCTGCAAGCAAGCAAATTTTAAATAAAAAAAACACAAAATCATATCTTGTTCTTGCAACAGAAATCGCTGTTTTGATACTTTTTGGTACATTTTTCTGGTGATTGATATCACCCAAAGCAACGCTTACAATTACACCTGCAAATCAGATTGTTCCAATCATATACCAGTATTGATTCTATCCAGCCTGATGAGATATTCTGAGTAGATTTGAGCATCTTGATAAGATTATCATTCCATATTATACCGCATCAATTCCTTATAATCAAGATATGACTATTGATGTGCAAGATGTAGTATATACATATACACAAGCACGCTGAACTGTGTCGTTTGAAAACACACTATCTGATGAAATATCACTTGTTTGATGAACACAACTCGTAACTACCTGAGGGGTTTTATTTACAATAGATTCTCGAGTTAATATCCCGTGATGAACGCAAGAAAATCCATGAAAAGCAACAATGACTGTTACTGCTCGTCCTAGCGGAGAAGATGGACTACCTGTTTGAGAAAAATCTAATATTCCCAGGTCTACGGCACTCTATATCAAAAATCTTCCTGCAAGTATCGAAGAACAAAGAGTAGTAGCATATGCAAGTAGTAATTTTTCTGGATGATCAACAACTTGAAAATGAACTGTCTTACAAAATGATATTGATCTCATTGAACAACAAATTATTGCATCAATGAGAAGAAACAAAGTCAATCATCTCAAAGAACAAATTCGTAATAAAGACGATATTCTTTTAATTCCATATGATGAGCTTATGGATTTAAGAATAGAAAGATTCGTAAGCACATCAACAGTATGAGAAAGTGCTACATTTGTACATGGTGCAGTTTCTGGAAGAGTATCATATACATATATCTATAGAAAAGATTTTCTAGATGCAGTCCATACATTTATCTCCCAAAGACCACAAAACAATAAATACTTACATGCTCTTGATGAACAATCAATACTGTTTCATGAGTTCCGTCCAAATAGTGAACATGAAGAATACTTTAGAATTCCAATCAGCATCAATTCAATATGGCATTATACATTTCAAGATGATTATATGTGAATTATTGATTCAATGATTCATGCTATTGCATGAAAAAGACGCACCGAAGCAAGAAATATACTTCTTGAATACCCTCAAGTACGTGATGTAATAATTCGCTTTAGCCCTCGATGGTATGACACATTACCAACGGATCCTCAAAGAATCACGATAAAATAAGCTAACCTAACAATCAGAGAAGATAAAATCTTTGCTGTGTAACTCATCTTTGATAAAACCATCATCGTTTCGATACTAAAAGAGCAAATTCCCCTTTATATAGACAAGATATAGAAAAAAAACAAGTGCTATATTACTCTTGTAATACGATCATTCTTGAATAAAAAAATACTACATATAGTATACAAAACACTTTTAAGACACAATATATAGTGATATCACTCTAAATTTTTTGCGTGTTTTTTCTTCTACCCTCAATTTGTTTATTTATCTTGTAATATACACTATATCTATGAGCCCATTACACATCAAAAAAAGAAATGGAAGTTTTGAATGATTCAATGTAGAAAAAATTATCAATGCTATTTACAAATGAATGCTTGCAACAAATCACGAAAACTGATTTGAAGATGCTAAAATCATGGCGGAGAAAGTAAGCAACACTCTTGATCAAAGAGTTTTAAATAATCCAGAATATATCTGGTCTGTAGAAGAAATACAAGATCTTGTAGAACTTGAACTCATGAGAAATTGATACTACGATGTAGCAAAAGCATATATTATTTACAGACAAAAAAGAATTGAAGAAAGACAAAGAAATATTTTCAAAAAAAGAGTAAACATTAAACCATACGAATATCCAGAACTGTTGCAGTATGTAGATGCAATTCGTCATTCATATTGGATCCATACAGAATTTAATTTTACGAGTGATGTCCAAGACTATAACATCAACATCAACGATGCAGAAAGAAATGCGATCAAAAACACTATGCTTGCTATAGCACAGATTGAAATTGCAGTCAAAACATTCCGATGAGATATCTACAAGAAAATGCCAAAATCTGAACTTGGATCTGTATGAGCTACCTTTGCAGAAAGTGAAGTACGTCATCAAGATGCATACTCGCATCTTATCGAAATACTCTGACTCAATGAAGAGTTTGAAAAAATCAAAGATATCCCAGTAATGATAAAAAGAGTAAACTACCTAGAAAAATCGATTGCTACTGCAAAGAGTGACGACAACAAAGAATATGCACAAGCGCTCCTTCTCTTTTCGTTATTTATAGAGCATGTTTCGTTGTTCTCTCAGTTCTTGATTATGATGGCGTTCAATAAACACAAAAATCTTTTTAAATGAATTTCAAACGTTGTTGAGGCGACCTCAAAAGAAGAACAAATTCATTGACTATTTGGTATTGATCTTATCAATATCATCAAACAAGAAAATCCACACTGGTTTGATGCAGAATATAGCAATGCAATCAGAAAAGCATGTCAAGAAGCGTATGATGCAGAAATGAAAATCGTATCATGGATCTTCGAAGCATGAGAGTTAGACTTTCTCCCTATTGCTACTATCGATGAGTTTATCAAAAATAGATTCAACAACTCACTCGTTGCAATTTGAGAAGGAAAAATCTTTGATATCAACGAAGAAATACTCCAAGAAACAGACCGATTTGACGATGAAATTGTTGCGACAAAGCATGGTGATTTCTTTGTGAAAAGATCGACCAACTACAACAAAAAAGCAAAAAGTGTGACTGTAGCAGACTTATTCTAAATACCCGTATTCGTCTCTTTATATTGTTTTTTTATTTGTTTATATACTACTATACCGATGGCATTTGATTGGCTTAATGAATATTCGCAATTATTTTTGGAAAGATGATATCTCACTGATTGACAGACCGCACAAGAAAGAGTACGTTTTATAGCAGAAAGAGCAGAAGAAATATTACAAAAACCGTGATTTGCAGAAAAGTTTTATGAATATATGTGAAGATGATACTACTCATTATCTTCTCCAATTTGGTCAAACTTTGGACTCAAAAGATGATTACCTATTAGCTGTTTTGGTTCATTTATTGGTGATAATATGGGTGAAATCTTGTTTACACAGGCTGAAGTGTGAATGATGAGCAAGTTTGGTGGTTGAGCATCAGGATATTTTTGAGCACTGCGTCATAGATGATCACCAATCAAAAACAACGGTCACTCATCATGAGCTGTTCATTTCATGCAACTTTTTGAGACACTGATTGATGTAGTCAGTCAATGATCAGTAAGAAGATGACATTTTTCTCCATATCTTCCGCTAGAACATCTAGATGCTGAAGAATTTCTCAAGATAGGAACAGAAGGAAATCCAATACAAAAACTTACCCACTGAGTAACGGCGACTGATGAGTGGTTACAAGCTATGGTTGATGGAGACGAAGAAAAAAGAAAACTCTGGGCGCTTGTGATTCAAAGAAGATGAGAAATGTGATACCCATATATTTTCTTTACTGATAATGTTAACAACAATACCGTTGATGTCTATAAAGACAAACACATGAAAATCCATGCAAGTAATATGTGTAGTGAAATTATGCTTCCTTCATCGTCTGATGAATCATTTGTGTGTGATCTGTCATCTATGAACTTATTGTACTATCACGAATGGAAAGATACTGATGCAGTAGAAACAATGATCTACTTCCTCGATGCAGTCATGACTGATTTTATTGAAAAACTAGAAGATTTGAGAGATTCAGAGAACGACGATGATCAACTCTCATTTACATTCATGAAAAAAGCACATAGATTTGCAACAAGACATAGAGCATTGTGATTATGAGTGTTATGATGGCATTCACTCCTCCAATCTCAAATGATTCCATTTGAAAGTCAAAAAGCAGCAGATCTCAATAAAGAAATTTTTGCATGTATTCAAGAAAGAGCGCTCAAAGCCTCTACTGAAATGGCAACAATCTATGGAGAACCAGAACTCCTCACATGATACGGAAGAAGAAATACAACACTTTTAGCAGTTGCACCAACAACTTCTTCAGCGTTTATTATTGGGCAAGTCTCACAAAGTATTGAACCATGGTTTTCAAACTACTATGTCAAAGATCTTGCAAAAGCAAAAGTATCAATCAAAAACAAATATCTCGAGCAACTCTTGGAAGAAAAATGATACAATACCAAAGAAACATGGAATTCAATTAGAGACAACGACTGATCAGTACAACATCTTGATTTCCTTTCTGACGCAGAAAAAGCAGTCTTCAGAACATTTGCAGAGATCAATCAATTCGTCATCATCGATCAAGCTGCTGACAGACAACAATACATCGATCAAGGACAATCACTCAATGTGATGATCAATCCAGCAACGCCAGTCAAAGATATCAACGCACTCTACCTTGATGCATGGAAACAATGAATCAAAACGCTCTACTACCAACACAGTATGAACGCAGCACAACAACTCGGAAGAAAAATTACGTGTAGTGGTTGTGAGGGGTAGGTTGGTACATAATTGTTTCATATAATCGTTTAAAAGGTAATTTTTTAAAGGTTCCTCTGAAAAAGATCTCAGAAAGATATATGTAAAAAAGGAGTATTTTCATACTCCTTTTTTATCTATTTCGGGTCACTACTGTCCGAGATAAATTTTAGGTATGGGTCTAGACTAGTTGAATAGCTATGAATAATGTATAAACATAGACTATGACTAGAAAAAACCCCTATAGAATGAGTTCCAAGTTGGGAACCAAAAAAACAAGAAAAATAATTGAATGTTT
>SKJI01000019.1 GCA_007115995.1 candidate division SR1 bacterium | reverse complement strand
TATTATATCATTTTCCATCTCTCTTATATGAATACTCATATGAATATTCTATTGGATCTTTTGAAATCGTTTTTGTCTCTAGTGTATCGAAAAAAGTATTAATTCTTGATTCTATCTTGGTAGTTGTTTCATACGAATATCAATCAATTTCTAATTTACTATATACAATTCTTAATCAAGGACATGATCTCCATTCTGCTTCTGATCATGATCTATAAAACATTCTCAATTCACCAGTATTAGAATATCATACTAAAAATTTTCTTCAGTGATACATTAATGCATCAGTTACATATAATTTATTTCAGTTAATATCTATTGAATGTTTTGGTTGCCCAAAATTCTTAACAAAATCTTTTGATATTTCAGAAAGCTTAACTTTATTAAATCATTCGATTCTGTTTTTTTGTATAGAAATTTCTAATCAACTACTTATATTTTCTTTATTATGCACCTTCCTCAAGTGCGTTTTATTAGTACTATTCAAATCTTTGATTGATATATTTCCATCTTTATCGACTTTAATGCTCATGTGATTACGTGATATCTTTTGATCTTTTATCTCACCTGTAAGTTCAAGATGGTCGCGTCATATTTTATATTCTTTTCAGATTGTTAGCGCTACTTGTTTTGGTGGATTTCACGGTATCACATACATCATAGTTCATGCATTATTTTGGTAGAGCTTGTAATTTGTATTACCCAAACTCATTTCAAATAATTCTCATTTTTTTGGTTGTATTACTATTTCTTGATTTAATAATTTCACTTCTGGAGATTTTCTAAAATCATGATTTATACGTTCGATCTTAGTATGTTTCACTTCAGTGTTTGACAAGGCTTTCTTGATTTTGTTTTCAAATTCTAGTATTACTTTGGGATCTGTCAATTCAGATTTTTTTCAAAATGCAACTTGATAATGTCCACCTTGAGAAAATTCTGGATCAAAATTTTTTATGAAATAAGCTGCTGTTATTTCTTTGATTTCTTGAATTTTTTGAGGATTTTTTGATAATCCTTCTAATCTAAAAAATAATGACTGAGAAGTACTTCTACCAAAAGCATCATATACCATTATAGTAAAGACATTATTACCATAAGGATCTTTGTTGTACATTACGGTATTACTACTTCCATCAAAACGTTTTCCACGATCAATTTTTGATGCGATCGGACTTTGTTCTACTTCATAAACTAATTCTCTTTTAAATCTATTAAGTTTACCTGTTTTTGAGTAGTCGTATTGACCATAACCAGCAAGATTTAGGTAAATATCAATATCTTTTGGATCCGTGATTTCACGATGTTGCTGTTCTATTGCGTTTTTGGGAGCTGTCTGTGCTTTTGGTATCATTTTGCGAAGCGTGTTTATATTATCGTTTATTTCTGATTTGAGACGCGTCTGTAAGGTATTTGTTCAATCTTTCAATGTAACTACTGCCCAATCTAATGGATCTCATTGTCATCAAGTCATTTTATACAAAGCAATCAATTCACCATTTGATGCATTATCTATATCAAATTTTTCTAAGAAATTAATTTTTTCTTGAGCGTTTTTTCACTGCATTGCATTGATTTTTTTGATACTTCTGTCTATTCTCATCGACTCTAAGGTTTTACTAATTTTTGCAATTTGATCTTTCAAGGATGGAAACTTGATCTCAATAGATCTTAGCCATGTGACAGCATCTGCTATAAATTTCATGCTTGGTCAAATAGCATTTTTTCATAGTCGTATACCAAATTCTTTTACTCTCGACTTTGCTAGGGTAGTATTTGCTGGCACTTCTTTAAATGCTTGCGCAGCAATATCATCAGCTGATTTTGCTAAATCAAATGGTTTTTTTGATCATGATGATTCTACAACTTTAACTACGTCTCATGCTTTGGCTTCGACACGAGCAGGTGCCTCTACTCTTTTTGCTACAGCATCATCAAGAAATCTTTTCACTACTTCTTCTGGATTTTTTCATACTATATTTCATTTAACAATAGCTCCGTTTTTATATGCGTCACTGGTCAAGAAATCATCAATACTTCTAATATCTTCTGGAGTGAGTTTCTTTGCAACAGATTCTGAAATTGGATTATTTTTGAAATAGGTTGCTACAGCAGGTGGAATGTTCACACCCTCAATAGTAATTTCAGTAAGTTGTTTTTCAGCAATTGAAATAGACTGTTTCACTTTTGCTTTGTTGTTGTTTACAACAGCATCATCAATAATTTTTGCATATTTTATATCAGGATGATTATTGATAAACTCTTGTACTTTTTGTTCTTGATACTTACGAAAAAGATCTGATTTTTGCAGATCAGACAATGGTTTTTTTCATCATCATACTCATGCAGTTGCGATTTCAATTCTGTCTCTTCATTGTCTAACCATATATTCTACTCCATCTATAGTTAATTTTCATCCATTTGCTTTTGCTTCCGTATAAAATGCTTTTTTATCACCGATTCAATTTTTGATTGCATCTTCACGTAATAAACCTTTTGTAATAAGAAAGTCTTCTTTTGTAATTTTATTTACATTCATATTGTGCAAATGCGTTTCCAACTTTTTCAAGGTCTTTGGTCACAATACTCCATCTATATCTCTGCCGGTGATTCATAGTTCTTTTTGGAGTGCAATGATATCATTCTTTCGTACAGGATTGTTTTGATCCGCGTTTTTGAGTTTTTTCATAGCATCTGGAAGTCAATTATCCTCAATTTTTCATAGCATATCCATCGCACTCAGTAATTCTCAAGCGTAGTTT
>SKJI01000006.1 GCA_007115995.1 candidate division SR1 bacterium | reverse complement strand
CAATATACTAGTGCTTTATACTAGTATGTAGTTCCCACTGTTTCAAACAAAAAAGCTATACTCTTTGATGAGTATAGCTTTTTTGGTAGTAAATGATGAATTTTTCAGAGGTTCCTTAAGAAAAATAACTGTCTCTCTCTAAATAACCATCTTTACAAAAAAGTCAACACTTTGTTAAAAAAAACTTTTTTCTACACTTGTTCGTTCATGACTTGTATCATCGAGCAAGAATGATACTATAGGGGAAGTTTTGTTTTTTTGTGGAGTGATGGATATACATTGTATAAGTTATACAAATATTTGACCGTTTCATGAGAAACCTGTTTCTGTGGTGTTTCATGCTGGGTCGTATCTGATCAAGGCGCCTATTGGGACAGGGAAGAGTTTTTTGTTTTTTGATGGGCCGTTGTTTGCGTTGTATAAGTATGCTGCGAGGGGAATGTTGTCACGTCAAGCTAAGCAATGAGTGATACAGTGTATCTTTACATGCAATGAGACGATGTGTTGTATCCAAAGAACTATCACTGCTACAAAAGCATGAAATGATAGTACCAAAAGTCGTCTCTGGACGTTTGATCAGGATGGTGCGGAGAAGGTACTCAAAGCGCTGGAGCAGAAGGAGACTGTACTGTGGTGAGAAGATATCTGTCATGATCTGTTGCAGTATGGTATTGAGTTTGAAACAACTAACCAAAGAGAAATTGATACAACGTTGTCAGTCCTACTACCACCAAGGGAAGTAACGAGTGCTATTTATTTGATGATGCAGGAGAGTGAGCATATTTTTGAGCTTCCTTCATCGCAAAGAATCAATGTGTTTAAACATATATTTGGGATGTTGTGAATTGATGATGCCAAAACAACACTCCAAGAAAGAAGAAAGGAGCTCCAAGGAATGCTGCTTATTCTTGACGATACGAACCAAGAACAAGCTCAATTTACTCGTTTGTTGCAAGAGTTTTTATCGACACTAACGACTATCAAACAGAGTGACTTTTTTGCAAAAAATACAGAATTCAAAACGCTTTGGGAGCATATTCAGTCGTTATCGTTGGTACAAGATAGTACATGGTTGGACGGAACAATTGGTATCGAATGATTTAGTCTGGATGATCATGCAATGAGTAATTTCGAAGCATGTCTCCAAGGATTGCAGCAGATACAACAACAGGCATATGCATTACAGTCTCGTATCGATGCATCCAAAAAAGAATCGGAAACATTCTTGCTACAACATAAGCAGAAGCAACGTACGATGCACACGTTGCGCCAAGAACAAGCATCGCTTGAAGCAGTGCTTAAGCAGATTGATCATACTCGTTACCAGACACTCACTACCCAGAAGCAATCACTGCAAGCAACCATCGATCAGCTTGATACACAACGATCTCCAGCAGCATTCCAAGTATATGATGTTTCTGTCCAGCACCTTGTAGAGGCACAAGCACTCATCAACCAACGAATCGAACAGTGAAAAACTATCAACGCTGAGATCAAATTACAACAACAACGTTTGGATGAGTGCCAAAGACGCGAGCAAACATATCACCAAACTATCGATGATTATAAGCAACAACAAGCTGTTTTGGATCAACAATACGACCAACAGATGCAGTTTCATTGTGATAAGATAAAGGGTGCATGTCCGTATGTTGAAATGATTAAGTGAGCAGCATGACGTTCACTCAAGCAACAACGTGAACTTGTTGCAGCAAATATCCACAAAGAGCAACAACGCTATGTACACGATGATCTCCCAGAAACTATACATACGATCCAACAAACATTGGAGACGTTGCACCAACAAAGAACACAGATTGCAAATAATCTTAAGCAGGTTGATCGAAAAACTATCGAATCGTTGTTGGTACAGTATCAAGCTGTTGAGAAGGAGGTGCGTCAGGTCGAAAAAGCCCTCTTGGAGTATCAGGAAGAGCAGATGCGTTCTGCAGAGAACCAAAAGCGTTTGGAGTCAATCCGTACGGAAGTACACTTGCTCCAACAATCGATAGATGAGGTAGCCCAAAACCATCAAACCTCTCTCCAGCAGACTCAAACGTTGCAAGAAACCTACCATCAACAAGCACTTGCATGAGTTGATACTATTTATAGCCACATCAGTACCCTCAAACAAACATATAGTCGCTTGGGTGAACTCCTTGAGCAGTTTGCTCAAAAAAAACAGCAAAAACATACGATTGAGCAAGAGCTCAAAAGAGTCAAAGCACTTTATACTATCTTCGCAAAGGAGTTGATGGTTGTTGTTTTACAAGATTTCTTACCACAGTTACAAGAAGTAATTAATGCGAACCTTGCACAAGTAGTGTCGTATCAAGTACGCTTTGAAATTCCTGCGTCAGTTGATGAAACATTAGAGTTGGATATCATGATTGTCGATGAGTTATGAACGAGACCAGTCAAAGCACTTTCATGATGACAGAGAGCAATCCTCAAAATTTGCTGGATTTTGTCTGTTGCAAGACTGAAACAGAGCAAGTTTTTGTTCTTGGATGAAACAATCACCAGTCTAGATGCATCAGCTGTGGGTCGTGTTTGAGAACTCCTCAAAAATTTCGTTCATCAAACGATGATTAAGCTTTATGTCGTTACCCATGCGCAGCAAATTCAAGATATGGATCTGCGAACAAAAACTATCGAGATTGATCAATGATCCCTTTGATAGTTTTAAGTATTGTAGTATTTTATCATAATATGAACGACAATAAAATAATCATTAAATAATTGACATTTATAAAAAAATATATATTATATTATTACTTGGGGCGGGGGAGTTCTTTCCAAGAAAAAGTATAAAGCATATTGAGCGTAATCAGAGAACATACTTATTTAAAGATAATATATCTTCTGTATTATTTCTCGATATGCTGTGTAGTATTTTTGATATCTACTACGCCTACTTCATTATCATGGTTCTTATCATGATAACAAAAAACACAGCGTATGCTGTGTTTTTTGGTAAGAAAGTAGAACAATTATTTGATTGACTATAGATTCTATCGAAAAGAGTTGTACTCTAATTATTTGATTGGTTTCTTTTTAGTACTGCTTGTGTTGTTGCGTCTTGTTGTAGACGTACTTTTGCGTGATGATTGTTTTTTACTTGCTGTTTGTTCGTCATTGTCTTCGTTACGTTTATTAAATCGATCTTTGAGTGATTGTAATCATTCACTTCAATTTTTTTTGATTGATCATATTATATCTTCTAGTTTTTCTCTGCGTGATTGAGGAATAGTATCATATTTCTTGCTTACATATGCAATTACTGGTGCAAAAATAATACCAGGCAGTTTACCAAGATTTTTGACTGATGTTTGTAAATCTTCTATAAATACTTTCTTATCATTATTATCTCCTCAGCTCTTACTTTTTGTAGATTTTCTTGTAGTTTGTGCTTTTGTAATACCACGAGTAGTTCTACTATTTTTGGCAGTAGTTTTTCTAGTACGACTATTGCTGCTAGTTGGTGTTTTGCGTGTACGAGCAGTAGTTGTTTTTTTTGCAGAAGCACTCTTAGCAGTACGTTTTGTAGAAGTAGTACTTGTTTTTCTTGTGCGAGTTGATGATCAAGTTTTCTTTTTTTCTTGATCTCATGTTGATGTGTTTTTTTTTGCTGTTGGCATAACAAACAATAGCTAGGAATAAAATATTTGGAGTATATATTCTTTGTACGCATACTTTAGTTTATCTAAAGTATATGTACTTTTACCTACTCTAGTATAACTCTAATGAATTTAAGAGAAAAGACAATTATTGTTTTCGTTTTAAGTGAGTAGGGGTTGACATTTTTTTTTATGTGTTTCTTATTTCTTCTTTTATAGTTTCCATAAGTTTATGCAGATATGCTATATTGTGTAATGATAATAATGTTCATCCCATCATCTCTGATTCTCTAATGAGATGATGTAAATAAGCTCTCGTAAAGTTTCTACATGTATGACAGTTGCATGTACTATCAAGTGGTCAGAAATCCTCTTTATATTGTGCATTTTTTATTTTAAGTACATCATCTCATACAAATGCTCATCAATGTCTTCCAAGTCTAGTTGGTACTACACAATCAAACATATCAATTCCATTATATACAGCTTGACGGAGTTCTTTTGGTGTTCATACTCCCATTAAGTATCTTGGTTTATCAGTTGGTAGTTTATCAGTCACAAATGAGACAATTCTTTCTAATTCTTCTGATGTTTCTCCTACGCTCAATCATCATAGTGCAATTCAGTCATATGCATACTGAGAAAGTATCGTTGCTGACTCTTCTCTGAGATCAGTATATAGTCATCACTGAACAATTGGAAATAAGACTCAATTGTATGTGTTATATGATTCCATGTGGTATTGATATGCTTGTTTAGCTCGTTGGTGTGTTGTGTACATTTGCTGTGCGACCTTTTTTTTGTTTATTCCATGAACAGGTGAACAAATATCCAACATCATCATAATGTCAGATCAAAGATTTCTTTGGATATCAATAACATTTGTAGGTGAAAAAAAATGACGAGATCCATCGTGAGGAGACTGAAACCATACGCCATCATCAACAATTTTAACCAGTGATTTTCATGATTTAGAGAGTCATAGACTAAATACTTGATATCAGCCACTATCAGTCAAAATTAATCAGTTTCGGTTTTGAAATGTATGAACACCTCAAAATTTTTTGATAAGTGTATCTCATGGACGGAGATATAAGTGAAAAGTATTATTGAGAATAAGACGTACAGGTGTTTGCGTTCAGAGCATTTCTGCACACATTCGTTCTAACGGCACTCACTTAATTGTTGCTTTTGTTCAAACAGGCATAAAAATAGGTGTTTCTAATGTGACACCATTGAGTTGCAAGGTTCATAGTCTTGCTTTTCACAATGTTTTTTGTATCGTAAAGGAGAGTTTTTTATTCATTGCTGATGTATAAGTATAAGAGATACCATGAATACTATATAAGTAACTAAATATAGCAATCACTAATTGTAATTTCTCTTCTTCTGCACAGTTTATTTTGTTTAAAAAAGATATATGATAAAAAAAATTATAGCATGGAGTATAATATTCTTAGCAACTTTATGAGTTAATGCTGTACATGCTCAAGAAGAAATAGATGCATGATTGATCACTACACTGACTGATAGTGATGTAAGAATTTGTCAGGAGTATAATGTTGTGGTTAGTTGACCAGATAAAGTGACGGTTGATAAAGAACAGACGTATATTTTACAAACATCAATTCCTAGAATAATAATAGAAGATATTATTCATGAAATACGATTATGAGATGAATTTCTTGAAAGTTTTACACAGTGATCGTTTCAGTATAGTTTTGAAAATTATTGATCATATACGATCAAAACGCTTATTAATACTGTACAGTGATGTACATATGTTTCTCAAAAAGCAGTCAATGTCTATAATACAATGTTTCTATATATATGATGATGATCAGATGAGTTTACAATAGCAGCACAGTCATTACAAAGATCTGATATTTTATTATATGCCATTCAGATTGCTTCAGAATCATTACAATCGACTTGATGAGTAGTTGATCGTTTAGTAGCATATACATGACTTATAGACAATGCTGACTATATTATTCTTGATGCACAATCACTGTGAGTCATTTTGGCAGCACTCCCTGAAGTTGAAAAAATAATACCACTATGACTGGATGATGATAATTTGATTGTTTTAGCATCTATAAATAATAGTGCATTTAGAAGGTTGATTTGAACATATTCAGCGCTCTCATGATTTAAGGAGATTAACTTAATTCCTCATAACACACTATCTTGATTTATTACCTGAAGACTTGCCTGAAGAACACTAGATGAAATGTGATTTGTGACTAAATACTCTACAGAGCTCCAAAGACAACCTACATGGTACTTTATGAGCTATCTCGTTGACTTGTTACTCTTAAATTGAATACCCTTACAAATGATTATTTTATTGCTCTTACTCCCATTGTTTGGACTTGTGATAACATTTTATAGACATGTATTATGATTTGCAACGTATTGAGTGTTTGGTTCATTATTGGTGTGATTATCGTTATTTATGATTTGAATTATTCCGACATTTCTTTTATTATTTGCTGGTTTATTGTCTGTTGTATTTACTACTATTGTCGTGAGAAAAATTTATGTATTAACAACTGCTAAACAGGCACTAATAGTATGATTTTATGCTTTGTTTTTGATATTATTACTCGTAGTACAGCAACAACAAGATCTCTATGTATTTTTTCCTCTTGAACACCTCAATAATACATTATGAATATTTTTGATGATGTATATGCTTATTATAAGTGGTGTGTTATTCAAAGACTCACAAAAAATATTTACCAAAAAACGATTGTATAAGATACTACAATTTAGTGTTGTTATTCTTACTATATTCTCATTGTTGCGTTTTGATTCATTACATAATTTGTTGCTTTGATATCCAGAATTGGTTCTAGCAATAATGTTCTTGATTTTACTAGTTGGAAGATATACGTGATTGCAAGTCACAGAATATTTTCGTTTTGCTCCGTTAATTGCACGGACTATGAGTGATCATGAAGAAGAAGAGTAGTATTTGCTATTGATTAGTATATATGTATTATATTCATGAGATATGAGCATGTTAAGTCTCTTTGAGTATAATCTTTGCACTTTTAGTTTCTTTACAATCGATAATGTTAGAAAAAATAAAAGCATCACTTTTTAAAGAGTATAATGCTGAAGAAAAGAAATGAGTTTTTCTTTCTTGATTTACTTGATCAAAAGATCTACTTGTTTCTCAGTGAGTCTGTGATACAGATCTTCCATTATATCAAACGTTAGAAAGTATATATCAAGAACATATCGAACCAGTTATAAAACAACTGTGATATATTGTTGTCGATATTGTTGTTGAGTTGATAGAACTAGAAGACACAAATAATATTCGAGAAATGGATCCTAAAGAGTATGGTGTTATAGTTGTTGATCAAGAAGATGATAAATCATGAGTTATTTTACCAAATACAGAATGAATTGTTGATATGAAATGAGCACTATTTGCAATAAAAAAACAATACTGAGTCCATGGAAAAATTTCTATTGCCGTTTTTAGGACTGAGAGAATTATTTTTTCTAAGTAGTTTTTACTTTGTAGAGTATGCGCGATGCACAATCAAAAAAATCTTCAGGCACAATTGTTTTTTTCTCTTAAAGAAACAGTTTCATTGGCTACAAAAGCATTTGCTAAATCTGTATGAACCCTTTTTTATTCCAAAAAACGTACTGAGAAACTTGATAGTAATCAGATATCATTAGATCTAGAAAAGTGGGAAAAAGATCTTATTCAGTCACGTTTATAATGTTTTTCTTCTCATGTACATCTTACAGCAACTACTTTTATCAGTAAAAAATAAACAGTTTTTGAGAATTGTTGTTTTACTTATTATTTGGGCAATTTGATATTATAGTACTATTTCACTCATACGGACATTCTTCCCAAGTGATGTTTCTGCATTGTTGTATTGATTATTTGCCCTTGTTGTTGCAGCAAGTATCACGATCTTATCACTGACTTTATTGAGCATAGACGTTCGTACTTTCTCAAAAGGTGCTTTACAATTAGTTTCTATTGTCTTGTTATTGTCTATTGTATCAGTTATTTATTTTACTCATACGTTTTCTCCTGAGGTATTTCTTAAATTACTCTCTATTGTCCTGATTCATTTATGATTTCATTTTTATCTTCAACAAAAATCACATTATTTGACAACGAGAATTGAGACATCAATATGGTGAATTGCTACGTATGGTGTTTTGATGTTCTCATTGATTCTATCTGTATGATTAGCATTATTTTTTGCTGTAGAAGTTACAAAAGCACCTATGCAATGTGCACAAATTTACGATAAACTTGAGCAAGTCACTCATAGTCCTCTTGATGCAGTACAGGAATGATCAACTACACTCTTAGATCGTGGACAGCAAGTGATAGGTCTCAATACTACACAGTGATCATTATGATGATTATGGGATATGCTTATCAATCATCCATTACTACAACAATTTCAAGATGATCATGAGCTTGTGCGTCAATCATTTTGTGAGGTGATTGTGACATTAATTAATGAAAAAGTTTCTCAATGAGTTTGAATATTGGCAGTTGTATTTATTCTGTTCATCTTGTTTTCTCCTTTATTAACGCTTTGGTTTAGATGTATCCAATTGATTATTTGGTTACTATTACTGTTATTGCGTTCTGTATGAGTATATGTATGGCGTGATCATACTCTTGTTGTCAAACAGCTTGAGTAAGTATTTTAACGAGAGAGCTCATTTATGAGATGTTGCTGTTGTTGTAAGTACTGTCTGAGTGACATTGATCAGCCGAGCATATCTAGAAATGATTGATCAAAAATAGAATGATTATATGGATCGGTCAATACATTATCGATTAATACACCATTAAATTTAAATGATTGTATGAGTTCTACAGTTTTATTAATTCATTGTCGTTGTATCATCGAGTATGTTGGACCAAACATATATCGAGGATATGGAATACGATTTGTTTCAATAGATAGAGTCAATAAATTACTAATTCGTCTTTCTACATCATCATAACGAGTAGAATTTTTATTGATGATAATACCTCGTCAAAGCATTGGATATGCATCGCTTGATCTAAATGGTACATCTGCAATAGAAAATTGATCAATTTTAGTTATTTGTTCTTCAAAATAATACGACTCAGAGAGGAGACCAAATCATAGAGCACTATGAGATGATGTAACTAAGCAAAGAGTGGGCGCAGTAAAGCAAGGTGTATTGCTAGAAACAGTATAAATTCTCTCAAGTTGCTCACTTGCTCTTTCTGACGACCAGTGAGGAGCATTGATTAACATTCATAGCCAGTCAAGATTACTACTGTCTAATGCATGACGTACAAATCAATGCATAATTGCTTGTGCATGCAAAAACGGCTCTTTTCATTTTTGTAGTGATTCTTTTGTTTGTCTGTCTAATCATTGTCATAGAGGCAAAAATGTAGGTGTAGTATATTGAGCAATAAATCTAATGAGTTCATTGTTGGAATGAAATTGTTGCTGTTGAGTAAATGCTTTATTTTTATAAAGCACTAATGGATCAAGAGCGAATGGTACAACTGTTACCGGTCTGTGATACATTCGTTCATGAAAACTACTGTGATAAAAACGCTGTAATCCTTGAGGTAGTGCAAAGGTTACTCACCAGTCTTTTGCACGAGAGAAATGTGTACTCGGTACTACAAGCATATCAATAGATCATCATCTTTCCAAAAATGAATCAACTGCCGTAATATATTGTGTTCGTCATTCTAAACGTCTAGCATCAGTGTCTATTCATGACTCATTTTTTATGAGTGTACTGAGTGCATTTATCTGTTGTTGTGTATAGAATGGAGGAAATAAAATACTTACAGATCTACGTGTCTGCGTTATTTCTTCTGGCAATATTTCTGCTTGCTGTTCAGTTACATCATCAAGCGTTTCTTGTTGCTCTTTATTGTTTTCACTATGTTCTGTACTTGATTCTTCACTGAGATCATTATGTATACTTTCTCAATCAAGCTCAACTCAATTATTATTTTCCTGTGTGTCTAGAATACTTGCATTTTGAGAAACATTAAAAACTATACTGAGCCATCATCCTATGATAATGAGAAATCACACACCAAAAACTATGATACCTATTTTTTGTTTGTTCATAAATAAATTATATACTTTTTTTATTTTTTGTCAAAAAAACATAGCGGATAGTGCTATGTTTTTTGAGGAGGAACAGAGAATGTGTTTTTATGATTTTTCGACACGAATTTCAAATGAGATAGTGCTATCGTTGTAATCAAACTGAGCAATAAATGTTCAAATTGCTTCAATTTTTGGATCAACGGTAAAATGTTCAGATCCAATAACTACATTATGTGACTCTTCAGCATACTGTGAAATTGTTTTTGCAGTAATACTATCATAAAGAGTACCATTTTCTGTTGCATTTTTAGAAAATGTCACACCATTTGCTTCTAAGTCAGCTGAAAATTTTTCTATTGATTTTTGGAGATCTTTGTTATAAAGATCTATTTTTCTTTTATGTGCTTCGTGCTGATTTTTTGTTTGTTTATCATACAACACTGCAATTCACTGTGGGAAAAGTACATAATTTGCGTAGTGTTGTTTTACTTCAATAATATCCCCAGCGTTTCATTTTCATGAGAGGGGTTTCATTAACAGTACTGTTGCTTTTTTTGACATGATTGTTGTAAAATAATTTCATTAAAGAATACAATGAGAGAAATAGTATAGTTTTTATATAAAAATGCAATGGAAACTAAAGTTGTTTTTGCTTTTTGTGTAGAAGATCGTGGAATGCTTGTTGTATTGTAAGTAGTTCGTCATCTGTTGCTTTGTATTGTGGGGCTGACAGATCTCATGGAGCATTGATTGGAATAAGTTTTACATGTGCATGAGGCACTTCTAGTCATTCTATTACGACTCATATACGTTTTGCTTGTGTAAGAGTTTTAAGAAGTGGTGTTATCATTTGTGTGGTTTTGAAAAGAGCTTGATAGTATGGTTCTGGCAGTGAATAAAAGTGATCATGTTCTAGTTTTGGAACAATGAGTGTTTGTCATTGTTGGTGTGGATATAAATCTAAAAAAGTATACGTATACTCATCTTCATAGATTGTATATGATGGAAGTTGTCCTGTGATGATTTTAGTAAAAATACTACTCATAATGGAAATGGTTATATAATAAAGGAATATTATTTTGTATTATTCATCTTTTTGGGAGTATATCAGAGTCATTTTACATAAGCAAAAATAGTGTTTTGATTGTTTCTTTCGGGCGTATCTTTGAGTACTCGTTCAAAAATACGTTTGAGTAACGCTCACATTGCTGGTCAAGGTTCTACACCAAACTCTCTTATCAATCGATTTCAATTAATACAGAGTTCTTTGGTTGTAAATCTTCACTCTTCATGATGTAAGACTCATACACGTTCTTTGAGAGCTTGTAGTTGTTCTATCGCGGGTGGTTGTATCGGATTGAATTGTCATAATCTATCTGCTATAGCAATATCAATAAGATTGGTTGTGAGGTGAATATCTCAATCACTGAGGAGTTTTCTTAATTTTTTATCAATATTTTCTACTTTTCAATCAAGTATCTCTCAAGGTCTATGATGTCGTTTGATATACCAACAAATCGTATTGATATCTTTTTTGCTCAAGCAAAGACGCTGGAGATCATGTTTTGCATGACGAACACTAATATCTGCATGATGTTCAAATCATTCTCTATCTGGATTTGTTGGATTTTTTGCTTTTGCATTTTCCATGAACGCATATTGTTCAGGTTTTCAGGTATCATGATAGAGCATTGCTAGTTTCATTTTTCGATCAGCGTTTTTGTTTTGCTGGAGCGCATGAAGTGTGAGTAACGTATGACTATATGTGTCAAATCCGTGATGTCTTGTTGGTTGATGATTATATTTAGTTGCTGAGACAGCTGGGAAAATATAATCAAGTATTCATAGTTCATTGAGGAGTGCTATATATCAGTATGGATTCTTTCATTGAAAAATTTTGATAATTTCTTGTTTTATACGTTCAAATGATAATGATTTTACGAGAGCATGCTTAGCTTTCATTGCTTCTCGTGTTGTTTTTTTGAAATCAAATCAGCTGTTTTGTGCTATGCTCTGATTTGTACTATTTAAAGATATAACAAATCTTGCTCATCTTAATATCCTCAATGCATCTTCATTGAATCTATCTTCAGGTGATCACACTGTTTGGATTATTCAACTGAGAAGATCATCAATTCAGAGTTGTGGATCAAGAAGTATGGATAGTTTTGATCATGTTTGCGCTGTAGATGATATTATTACTGCTTGATCAAGTAGATTAGTGAGTGTACTCTTTTGTAACGTTCATTGTGAGATAAGTTCATTGATGTGATTATGTTGTTGAACAATAAGACAATTATCAATTAAATATGGACTTGTAGGGTAGTGTTTTTTTGCTTCTTGAAGTGATCAAGCGTTTTTTGTAGATCTACTTGATCGTTTGTTATTATAACCATATCGATAGAGTGCATTGAGAGTAAAATCTCTTCTTTGTGAATCATCAATAATATTTTGTGATCGGTCTAGTTGATCTGGATGACGAACATTTGAATATGTTCATTCAGTACGAAAGGGAGTAATTTCTATGATAAATGGAGTTGGTTTTTCTTTGAATATGAGACTCATAGTACCGAATTTTTCTGTTTGAAAGCGATCAACAGAGCTGTCTGTATATTGTTCTATATATTGCCAAATTTGCTGTGGATGTGCAGCACATGTTGCATCAATATCTTGTGGTTCGGTAAGCTTTCCTAAGAGAATATCTCTTAATGCTCATCAAACAAAAAACATCTCAATATCTGGTATGATTACTTTGAGATTATGTTGATATGAGAACAGGATAGAGAGATGAGACCATAACAAATTCATAGAATTCATTGTACTGATACTTGTATCGTTTTGCAATTGAAAGAGCAAATAAAATCTCTACAATGAAACGAACACGTTTTTTGTTTTGTAAATTGTTTTGTATGCCTAATTCTTGAAATTGACCTAAAGTTGCAGATTGAATATTTGGTGATGATGCAGGATTTTTATCGTGATTGTGAATTGCTGCTGAAGAGAAAAAAAAATCAATACAGGAATCTGCTGTAGCTTGAAATCAATCCACAGAAAATAATGACCTTCCAGTCAATGATGAAAAGCCACACGTTGAAAAAGAAATAAAACCTCAAATGAAAGAGGCAAGAGTGATTAAGAAAGCGCAGCCAAAACCACCTGTACCAGCACCTAAAAAGTCTCCTAAAAAAGAAAGTAGTGTAGATGATTTTATCAATAAGAAGCGTGAAGAGGCCTCTTATGATTCATCGTTTAGACAAAAGAAATCATCATCGTGAAAAGCACGTCCTACATTTATCAAAGAAAATAGAAAGCCAAGAACAGCAGTAACTCTTTGAAGAACCAATAGGCAGACAGCTAAGTCTACAGAAAAACAACAACCAACTCACAAGAAAGAAAAAGTCTATAAAGTATCAGATAGTCTCAAGAAAAAAACAACGATAGTTATTGCTGAAAATATTGTTGTAAAAGAGTTTTCAGAAAAAATGTGAGTACCACTCCCAGAGGTCATCAAAGTGCTTCTAGCAAACAAAATTCTTGTAGCGGCACAGGCGAGTATTGATTTTGATACGGCAACGTTGATTGCAGCTGAGTTTGATGTTACTGTTGAAAAAGAATCAACGCAAACAAATATTACAGATATTTTGGAGTGAAACTTGCAGTGAATACTCGATCAAGATAAAGAATCTACAGATTTAACGACTAGGCCACCAATAGTTACTATTATGTGACATGTAGATCATGGTAAGACGAAGTTATTAGACTATCTGAGAAAGACAGATATGGTAGGATGAGAAGTTTGATGAATTACCCAATCGATTGGTGCTTCGCAGATTATTCATAATGAACAAAAAATAACTTTTATTGATACTCCTTGACATGAACTGTTTACTTCGTTGAGAGCAAGAGGTTCAAAGATAACTAATATTGTGATTGTTGTTGTTGCAGCAGATGATTGAGTAAAACCTCAGACTGTAGAAGCAATTCATCATGCACAAGACGCATGAGTGCCAATTATAGTAGCAATCACAAAAATTGATCTATGAGTCTGAAAAATTGAAGAAATTAAATGACAGCTTGCTCAGTATGGTTTACAGCCAGAAGATCGATGATGAGATATTATGATTGTGCCTTGTTCAAGCATGACGTGACAATGAATAGATGATTTATTGGATGCAGTCTTACTACAATATGAGATGCTAGAATTACAGTATAGTCCATCGAGAAATGCAGTTTGAGTTGTTGTTGAAGCACACAAAGATGCAAAACAATGAGTAACGACATCACTCTTGATTATGACCTGAACATTACGTGTGTGAGATCGTATTGTAATTCATAATAGTTCATGAAAAGTTAGAAGAATGACAGATTGGACGTGAAGACCGTTGAAAGAAGCAACTTGATGAGATCCTGTGATGATTCTTGGTATCCAAGATCTCCCTGAACCATGAAGGGTCGCAGAGGTTGTGAGTTCTGAAAAAGAAGCAATCAAAAAAATTTCAGCAATCAAAGACCATGAGCAAACACTTTCTAAAGAAGCTGTTTTACAGTCCTTATTTGATAAGATAGGACAGTGAGATGCAGTAGACTTAAAGCTTATTCTCAAAGCTGATAGTTTTGGTAGTTTGGAAGCTATTAAACATGCAGCAGCTCAAGTAACATTACCAGAAAACATTGAACTGAAAATTATACATGCTGATGTCTGATCAATATCTGATTGAGATGTGACGTTCGCACAAGCGGCTTGAGCTATTATAGTATGATTTAATGTATGAGCGAGCGGGACACTCAAGAAAAAAGCAGAACAGCTCAATATTACCATAAAAGAGTATGATATTATCTATCAATTTATAGATTATCTTGAACAACTTGGTCAATGAATGGTAGAGCAAGAAGAAATTGAAGTAAGAATATGAAAATTGTCTGTCTTGGCAGTCTTTTTCAAAAGATGAAAAGAAATGATTTTTGGGTGAAAAGTAATAGAATGAGTTGCTAAAAATGGTGTCAAAATTAAAGTATTTAGGGGAGAAGAGCTTGTAAAAACTGAAGAAGAAGATCGCGTCCCAGAGATTATAGGTACGGTAACCTCATTACAAAAGGAACAAGAGAGCGTTTCTGAAATAGCAATAGGTCATGAGTGTGGTATCAAAGCAAGAATGTCAAAGAAATTAGAAGAAGGTGATATTGTGGAGTTTTGGGAAACGCAAATAAAATAGTAGCTGTACGTATTGCTGTTTTTTTAGGTGGTTATAACGATTTGGTATGAAACTATTTGTAGGATTATGAAATCCTTGAGTACAATATGCTACAACGAGGCATAATGCATGATTTTTGCTGTTACAGCAGTTTTGTGATCGTCATAATGCAACTGATTTTTTGTATAATAGTAAATTTCATGCAGAGGTTTCTACATGATTGTATGAGTGAGTACAGTATATAGCAGTAAAGCCAATGTTATTTATGAACAGGTCGTGATGATCATTGGTGCAGTTGATGAATTTTTACAAGATTCCTCCTGAGGATTGTTTGTTGTTTTATGATGATATTGATTTACCGTTGTGAGTTACAAAGTTAAAATATTGATGATCACATGGTTGACATAATGGGGTGAGAGATATTTATGAAAAAACTGGTACAAACACCTTTCGAAAAATCAAATTTGGTGTTTGAAGGCCTGAACATACAGCATTTTCTGTTGCAGATTATGTTCTTGGACAGTTTTCTGCTACTGATCTCAAACTGCTTGACGATGCAGCATATGAGATCGATCAAAAAGTACAGCAGTATATCAAGAATACTGGCAAGTAATTTTTCTATTGACTTTTATTTTAAATATATTGTAAATAAATTATAATGACTGATGAGTACCATTTTTGGTGTTTTTTGGAACTATATTGTATCGATGATACAAAACGTTTTTTATACTATAAATTGTATGAATTTGGGTAAATTAGAATCTAAAGGTATGAATGAACAAAGAAAGAATATACCTGAAACTCCTCAGTGAACTGATTTAGCAACGACTCCTTTTTCAATTTCAGCAAAAGTTGTCGCAAATATATTGCTTCGCAAAACAGGTGTAAATGTTCTTCTTAAAAAAAAGTCATTAAGTTATGAAGACGAGTGATGACAAGCAGAAAATTTTAAATCATTTATCCTTCTCACACAATCGAAGTATACTGTAAGAGATTTGGTGAGAATTCTTGGGAATAGAAAGAACCGAACATTACTATCGGAAGCATATGCTGAGAAATTACAAACAACTGCGCAATCAGAATGAATGCAACCGTTAATTACTATTAGTCCTGCAGGTCAAGACAGGAAACTTGTTGTTGCTGATGTTGCTCAATTACTCTGACTGGATGAAGAGCAATTTGCTAAGTACTATAATGTTAAGTGTGAAAAAAAGAGAAAAAAAGTTGCTTGATGATGCAAAAAATCATGCGTTCAAGAATTTTAGTCCATTTGAAATGAATGAAATTGCTATGTATAAATTATTACAAATTATAGTACAAAATGTGTCATGAGATGATTTTGAAGACAGAGATAAAAGTGGTGATGAAATGAATGTTATGATTTATCCGAAAGCACAGATTATTGATCGTTTAAATAAGTTATTGGACAATTTGCTAGTAACACCATGACAATATAAATTATTAGTGAAAAATATGAAGCAATTAAATGAGCAATGAACGCAACCTGCTAGTTATTTACAAATTATATATCAACTAATAAAGAAGATGCTGTATCACAAATATATTTACAATTACTGACAAGTAAGAATAATACAAAGATGTATGAAATCTTCAATCAGTTTGATAATAATCTCTTTCTTGCTGAACATATTTTAAGACCTCAAGAGTTAGATTTTTTTCTGTTTCTCATAAACTCATCATTTTCTGTTGAAAGGTTTTGTATGATTCTCTCATCAGATACACTATTCAAAAATTTAGCAAAGATATATGCAAACCTTCCAGAAGATGTTGTTATATCTGAGAAATTTAAATTGTTGTTACTGTCACTAGATAAGAAACATTTGTATGTTATTTATGGTGAAAAGCGCACTTTGTATTTTTTAGAAAGTATTAATAATATTAATACATTTTTATATTATTACAAGACTAATCCAGAGCTTATAATAGATGAAATTACTTATCATTGAGACGAATCATTTCAGTGAGTTATTGAATTTATGAACAAAGCTCCGAAGGAGGAAGGTATAAAGGTTTTAAATAGTGTTTTTTCTCATAAAATAAATCCAATATTTAAAACAACTGAATGAGTGGAATCGATGGTGTTCTTAGCAAAGAAACTAAAAAAAACACTATCACCGGATAATATGGAATATTTGATCAAGAAAATTTTTGAAGATGATTGACAAATTTTAACATCCAGGAAAATAGAGTTGTTTTATGAGATAATGATTAGACGAGATTTATGAGATAAACTTCAATGAATGAGTCAGCAAACTTATGATATTTTATTGTGGGAGCATAGGGATATGTTCAGAAGTTTAAGTCATTTAAATAGTACTGATATTCAATCTATTGTCTATACATTAAATGCATCTGATAAATCAGACATCATTGTTCTTTTCGACTATATTATGCAATCGTGAAACTGATTAATTGAAACTCATGAAACTTATCAAAGGTTAAGGAATTATATCCTCAAACACAAGGCAATCCCAAAGAAAAGAAAAATTCTCTGATATACGTTCTAAAACAATCCTAACGCTCTCGACGAATGTCAACTCAAAAAGATGAGAATTTGCTGATTATTTTACAAAAGAGAATGGTGTGAGTATAGTAAGATTGATAGTTTTATATGGTCTTTACCATAATCATGACGGTCTTGCAAAAAAAATATCGTTTCACTCCTATCGTATTTTTTGGTACCTTTGGAGTATGTACTATACTCTTGTATTTTTTATCAGTACAGCCAGTTCGTGGATTTGAATTTTTGGAGAGATGGACACTCAATCAAAACGTGAAGATTTGAGAGTGATATGTAAGAGAAAGTAGTGTGGATAATGTAGTTATCGGAACAGTAATTGCACAGTTATCGTTATGAAATGGAACGTTTGCTGTAAGACCAACTGCAGCAAATATCGATCAGTTGTTTTTGAATACACAAGTACTGATTAATACTGATATTTTTTGATTGATTAATGCGTCACAGGATACTCGTCAAGCATTGCAGTCGCATCTAGCACATAGTCAATCAACACTTATGCAAATTCGTGAAACAGCTCAGCAACTTAATCAATCAGCACAGTCATTTCTTGAAAAATCCAAAGAGTGTCTTGCAAAAAAGCGTACTTGAGATCAGCAATTTTTTCTATGAGTACAACAGTCAGACAGTCTCATAAGTGAGCAGTGATTACAGCAATCATTGGAATTTGCACCATGTTATATTACCAATAGAATTCAAGCAAACGCACAAGCTTTTCTTGCACAGAGAGTACAAGCAAATGAACAGATTTTACAACAAAGAGTAAGAATTATTGAAACCAATATGGATCTTTTTTTAATGCATTCTTGATACTTTGAGTGAACAGTTTTGGAAGATCTTTTGAGACTCAAACGTCAATTACAACAAGTGAATACTGTACAATATGAACAAGTGGCTCCAAGTTTTGATTTTAATTTTGATTACTTGACATTTGATTATACTTTACCAAGATATGATGAGTTTGTGATTTGGCCAAATCATATTCCAACCTTTGAGGAACCTTGATTGGATAGGGTATGAACTGCAAGAAATAATAGATGATTTTAATTTATGATGAGAGATAATATAATGAAATTTATAAATAATAACTTTTTGAGAGCTTGCGTATGTATTCTTTGATTGACTTTTATACCAAGTATGTGATTTGCAATAAGTACTGTCATACAATCTTTTCAGCAACAGTCTTCAATTCAGCAAGATTATCCAGCACAGGTATCTAGAACGTATGCAGATCATCCCTGATGAGATTTGTCAGTCTGTACCAAAAGAACATTTAGAGTAACAGCTTATTATTCGCCTCTTGAGGGCCAAGCATACTACTATAGACCTACATATCCAGCAGAAGTGAGATTAAATTGATTTGGTACAAATGGTGCTTCTGGTGCCCCAGTATTTAATTGAATGATTGCAGCACCAAGGTCTTATGCTTTTGGTACACAAATTTACTTTCCATGATGGTGAGTGTGACAAGTAGAAGATAGATGACAAGCTATTGTTCAAGCATGAGAGAGACAACAGATATATGATAGAATCGATATTTGGGTGTGAAGATGAGAAGAATGATTACGTACTGCTTTATCATTTGGTGTGCAGTACTTAGAGTGATATGTTTGTCCAAGAAATCACTTGCATCGTCATGATGTGTGATTTATGATGGAGAGATTCCCACAGTTTGATGATTTTTATGAGAGAGTCTTATGGATTATGAGTTTAGAGGTATGAAGAGAAGATATTTTTGTATATAATTTACAACGTTATCTCAATAAGCTCTGATATTTTCCTGCTACCTCTATTACAGGTATATATGGTAGAGAAACTAAGGCAGCAGTATGTCGTTTTCAGCAAAAATACTTATCATTATCACCTGAATATGAATTTTGTGGAACGTTTGGCCCGCAAACAAGAGCTGTTGTCAGAAATTTGGTTCGTGAAAAAAACATAACATTGACACCCCTTTCTAATCCAACAGTAAGATCGCAACGTGCTCATGAGCTAATGCAGAAACCACGTCTTACTACTACTCATAATCAAACAGTACTTACTCAGTCTGTTCCATCTATCCGTCTTGATGATCCATTATTACTTTCAAAGCGTCAATATCATCGTGATGTAAGACCGCAAGAAAAAAATATTCCATGAATGCATATACTGCAAAGATTTCATCATCAGCTATTTACTCAATGAAGATTTGCTTGATATACGTTTGAGAGACATATTCCATTTTGAGAGCAGTCTGAGGAGGTGATGATACTCCAGAGAAAACTTACATGGTTATGATATTATACTCAACAACCACCGTCGTGAATATTTGATAGAAATACAAGAGTATCATTATTTGCCTTTCAGCTCGATCAGTGAATTTTAAACTGAACTGAGGATGATGGATTATTTGGCTTATTTGGTCCAGCTACAAGAGAAAGTATCAATACTATACAGTAAAGTGTTACCGTCCTCTATCATACATAGCTTGTAATATTCTTTCTACTGCAACAATATAAGCACTTCATCTCAGTGATTTCTTGTATTGTTTGCTTGCATCAACTACTGCATCAGTAGCTTTGTGCATGATATCTTTAAGTTGCTCAGTGATAGTGTCTTCGTCTCGATAGAGCATAGTATTATTTTGTACTTGTTCAAAATAGCTGACCGTAACTCATCAAGCATTTGCTAGAATATCTGGAATGAGTGTAATATTTTTTTCATTGATGAGTAGATCTGCTCATGCGGTTGTTGGTCAATTTGCTAACTCTAAGATAACTGAGCAGTCTAATTGATGAGCATTATCTTCAGTGATTTGATTTTCAAGTGCAGCAGGTACGAGAATATCACAAGACATGGTGAGTATATCACGTGATCAACATACTGTAACTCATTGATACTGCGTGATTGATGCTTTCTGTGCTTTGATTGTTGTTATCGTATCTATATCCAATCATGCTTCATTATATATTCATCATTGTGAATCAGATATTCAAACAATAACTGCTCATTGTTTGACTGCAAGTTGTGCAAACGTGAGTCATGCATTTCACGCTCATTGAATAATTATTTTTTTGTTATGGAGTGTATCTTGTTTGTGTTCTAGATATCTTTGAAGTACCATCAGTCATCAATGTGCAGTAGCAATATTTCTTCAGAGGCTTCATCATATCGCTATTGGCTTTCCTGTTATCATTCATGGTTTTCGAGTTCATGTTTGTTTTGCATATTCATCAACCATCCATCACATAATTGTACTATTGGTATTTACATCTGGAGCTGGAATATCTTTCTCTGATCAAAGATGCATGTGGAGTTTTTTTATATATCATCTTGCTAGTGCTTCAAGTTCATTGTGGGAATGTTTTTTTGGGTCAACAATAACTCATCATTTTCATCATCATAATGGCAGGTCTACTAGTGCAGTTTTCAAGCTCATCCAAGCAGAAAGTGATTTCACCTCGTCAAGAGATACATCAGAATGGAATCTAATTCATCATTTGTATGGTCATTTAGCATTATTATGTTGTGCTCTTCGTCATTTATATGTAGCTTCTGTTCCATCATCTTTTGTAAGAGTAATTGTTGTTTCATGAATATGTTGTGGTTCTAGAAGTTGTTCAAATAAACGAGTAGAGAACTTGTGAGAGAGTGGAGCATATGCATCATGGAGTTGTTGTTGTATTTGTTCAAAAAGCGTCATGGTCATAAACTAATGTGATAAAATATCGATACTATAATAAGTTTTTTTCTTTATGCAAATCTCAATTATAATATGTTCTTTCTTTTTCTAATTTTTTATTTTCTTTTCACGTTATAACTTATTGTTTATTTAAGAATTTTGTATTAGCTCTTTTAGCTTTTATTATCTGAAATTCTATACCTTATGGTATGATAGTAAACATGATAAAAAAAATCATAAAAAAAGTCTAATTTTTTTTGACAAATAAATTCTTTATCAATAGACTAAGAGTAACAAACATGTTTTATATATTATATACATCATATGAAAACTTCTCACACAAAAAAAGCTGCTATTCTTACAAGTTACCAACACGAGTATGTGAAATCATCTTTTTATTTTCCAAGTGAGCAGCATCTCAAGAAAATTTTTGCAGATCATGACATTGAGTTGCATTATGTATCGCCATATTATTTCAATCAATCATTATGAGAGTTTTCTGAACATGTTATTATATGATCTGATGAAATGGAAATTATTCAAGAACCATACAAACCAGATATTTTATGGGTAAGAACATGACAGACATTGTATCATCTTGATGAGATGCTGCGTGATGCTTCTTTTTGTACTGTTCCTTCTATGAGATTAAAACATATTGAGTCAGATAAATATCAAGTGTATAAATACTTACAAGAATTTCAGCCAAAAACGACATTGTTGACTACATATTATTTTTATCCATGGTTACAAGAACAGTTTGCTGAGAACATAGTAGTAAAACCAGTATCTTGAACTTGATGATATGGTGTTGAATTTTTTACCAAAGACGAGTTGTGTTCTAATGAAGTATTTACTAAATATTCATGAGCTGAATCGATGCATATAGTACAGGATTATAAGAATTTTTCAGATTGATGCCCTTGATTAGTAGAGTGAAATCATGATGTAAGATTAGTTTTTGCATGAGACAAAGCAATGATTAATTATATTAGAGTGCCTAAATCATGAAGTCTTAAAAGTAATATTGCAAGTGGTGGAAGACAATTTTCTGTACCTCAGAAGAAGATTCCTCAAGAACTTTATGATATGAGTAAAGCAATTCAACAGAAGCTTTGAGTAAATCAAAATGATCTCTACTCATTAGATTATGCTTATTGCTTAGATGAAAAAAGACGATATTTAATTGAAATAAATTCAGCTCCTTGAATTTGGTTTCCAGATGAAGACTTAGAGTATCGTGATGAGTTTTATAATAATGTTGCAACACATTTTTCTTCACTGGTAAAACCATTGTAAGTGAGTAGAAAAAGATGATAGGTATTTTATTTACTTTCTTACTCTCTTAGTTGTGAAAACTGCTCAAGAATTCCAACAGTATATTGATTCATTACAAACTTTAGTACACGATAATTTTGTAGAACATATAAATACATTGCAAACTGCTGTGCAACAATATTATGAATTCTTATATCCTGATACTTTTTGATGATTTTTTGTTCCTCTGACCCCTACTATTGGTTTTACACATTGTCATTACTTAGAGATGAATAAGTTTTGACAAGGCGTTCAGGAAAACAAATATTGGATTAAATGTAATATAGTAACGTGTGAGATAGATGATTTAGAAAAAACTATACAGCCTAGAAATATAACTGAGCTTATTCATACGCTTCATACTATTGCTTGGATTAAAAACACTTATCACGAATTACATATAGCATCGGTACATTTTTCAAACAAAGAACATATTATCAGGTGATGAAAGTTTTATATTACTGAAAAAAATGCCTGGTTGATTTATGATCGAAAATCTCCAGTTGCATCTGAATTTTTCATAAACTGACCGAAGCATACAGATATTTTAATTCAGCATTGGACAAATATTGAAAATTTAGCACAAGATTTAGATGCTTTTTTATTGTTTTTGAATTCTCGGAATAATAAAGCACTTTTGGAACTGATACGTGCTCGTGAATTACTGCCTCATTTTGAGTCATGGCTTAAAAAAAATCCTACAACATTATACTTATGAGATAAGTATGAAATATTAGAAAATAGACGAAGTAATATTCATTTTATAAATTGAATATTATGATTACATGAATCAACATGAAAAACTTGGAAAGAGAATATAGCTGATTATCAGCACTTGCTCAACGAGTATATGATGCAATATGATAATTTTAATCAAGTATTTTTTGTAGGTAATTGAATGTCAGATAACGATGCAGCATTTGTAAATTATAATCATGATTTTTATAAAATATTACAGTGGAGATATGGTTATTGTTGTCGTTTTTTTGTACCATATCCAATGTGAATGTATGATCAACCGATATCTTCTCCTGATGAGATTATCCATCAATTACGTGATTATATAGCTGCGAATTCTTCACATAAAGTCTTGTTTACCTTATGACTTCATGGCAATCAAGATTGAAGTGCTACATATGTTGGATGATCATTTTATAAGTATCATTTTGATACATTATTTGATCTTGCTACAGCTCATAAAAATTTACAAATTATTATTATGAGCTGTTGGAGTGGTATGAAAGCTGATAATTTACAATGAAATATTATATTAAGCTCCTCTAAACAAGTATCATATGCTGCGTACACAAAATCTTTTGTAAAACATCTCTATGCAAAAAAAACTATCTATGAAGCACAACTCTTAACCATGCTAGAATACCATGAAAGTTTACTACCAACAAGTTTTTTTGATCAATCATGAGTTTCAAGAGAAATTTGTCCTTTACTTGCAGACCCAACAACATATCAAAAAAGACACCAATAATACCATATATTATGGTACTTACATATTACTTTTATTATTTATTTATAAAGACACATGACTACATTTAAATTTGAGTACATTTGGTTGGATGGCTATACCCCAGAACCAAATTTAAGATGAAAAACAAACATTCTTCACATGGATGACTTTTCATGAGATCACACCCAGTTACCTGAACGATGATTTGATTGATCATCGACAGGACAAGCAGATTGAGGATCATCAGATCTTGTCTTGTTGCCTGTACGTTGTTATCCTGATCCTATTAGAGAAAATTGACGATTGGTAATGTGTGAAGTATTAAATTCTGATAGAACGCCTCATCATTCTAATGCAAGATCTTTTATTAATAATGATGATCCAAATGAGTGGTGGTTTTGATTTGAACAGGAATATGTTTTGGAACGGGATGCAAAACCACTCTGATTCCCTCATGAAACATATCCATCATATCCAGCTCCTCAAGGGAAGTATTATTGTGGTGTTGGATATGATCAGATGACTCATATTGCGAGAAAAGTGGTTGAAGAACATTTGGATATGTGTCTTTATGCATGAATTGATGTTACCTGTATTAATGCAGAAGTCTTGAAATGACAATGGGAGTTTTGTGTCTTATCAAAATGAGCAAAAAAGGCATGAGATGACTTGTGGATAGCTCGTTATTTAATGATGAGATTATGAGAAGGGTACGGTTTAGATCTTAATCTTATTCCAAAACCAGTACGTTGAGATTGGAATGGAACGTGAATGCACTGTAATTTTTCAAATAAAAAAATGAGAGACGAGTGATGAGAAGAGTATTTTATAGCAATATGTGAAGCATTATGAAATCGTGTCCAAGAACATATTGCTGTTTATGGATCTGGTAATGAATATAGATTAACGTGACATCATGAGACACAATCTATTGATCAATTTAGTTATGGGGTATCAGATAGAGGAGCGTCTATTAGAATTCCATTATGAACAGTTGATCATTGATGGAAATGACGTTTGGAAGATAGAAGAGTAGCGGCAAATGCTGATCCGTATAAGGTGGTTGCTGTAATGCTTGAGACACTACATGATTTTTAGTTTATAAAGATATATTTACATGGCAGATATAGCACTTACGTATATTTGGGCATTAAGTATTGTTTGATGATTTTTGTTGATTGCGGCATTCTTACGTGCCAATATTTCATTTATGCAAAAATGGCATTTGCCTGCTTGTATTATTGCGTGATTGTTACTTTTGATGTTTGGTCCTGAAGTATTATGAAAACTTCTTCCATCTGGAACATTCTTTTCTACTGAAATTCATGATGCATGGAGAACGCTTCCTTGATTACTTATTAATATAGTCTTTGCATGATTATTTTTATGAAAGAAAATACCACCTGTTAAAGAAATTTGGAAGATAGCATGACCGCAGTTTTCTTTTGCTCAAGTTGTAGCATGGGGTCAGTATCTTATAGGTATTCTTTTAGCAATCTTTATTTTGGGCCCATATTTTGGACTACCTGAGATGGTCTGATGATTGATAGAAGTAGCATTTGAGTGATGACACTGAACAGTTGCGTGATTATCAAGTGCATTTGAACAATTATGATTTAGTGAGTGATACGATATTTGATTATGATTAGCAACTATATGAGTTTTTGCATGAATTTTGGGATGAGTTATTTTGGTGAATTGGTGAATTGCAACAGGGCGTACATCGTTTGTAAGAAATAAATCATTCATGAGTCTTTATGAGCTTAAATGACTCTTTGATCCAGCGAGAGCCAAAAAGGCAATTTGACTTGCAACAACTCGCCCTGAAGCAATTGAACCAATAACAGTACATATTGCATTTATTTGATTAAGTGTTGTATTATGATATTTGATTCATACATGATTATGAATTGTTGAATGATTACTGGTAGCAGAGCAGTTTCAAATGGTTAGATATATTCCTATTTTTCCTCTTGCTATGATTTGATGAGTAATTATTCAATTAGTTGTCAATAAATATGTATCATATCCAATTATTGATAGAGAAACTATCCTTCGTATTTGTTGAAGTGCAATGGATATTTTAATAGTTGCAGCACTTGCAAATTTATCGTTACAAGTTATAGGAACATATTTTGTGCCATTTATTCTTCTTGCGTTTTTCTGAATTGCTTGGAATGTGTTTTGTTTTATGTTTTTGGCATCAAAAATGATGCGTGATTACTGGTTTGAAAAGTGAATTAGTGATTATGGTCAAGCAACCTGAATGACAGCAATTTGACTCTTACTTGTAAAGATGAGTGATCCAGAAAATAGATGACCAGCATTGACAAGTTTTGGGTATAAACAATTACTGTTTGAACCATTTTTATGATGATGATTGCTGACTGCAACAAGTATTCCTTTGATCGCAACGTTCGGGGCACAAAAATTTTGAATCGTTTCTGGAATTTTAATGGTTTGATTTTTTGTTTTCTGATATTTTGTCTTTGGTAGATGAAAGAAAATTCAGGAAGTTTCTTCAGTATAATTAATCATTATATTATTTAATAGAGCACATAGTTGATTTAAAAAACTTAATGATATTTTGCTTTTCTCTTGATTTTTGCTCCCAAAAAAAGTACAATGTAGCACATAACTTTTAATAGTGCTACTATTATGTGAAAAAGAGAAAAAAACTTCAACAAATGGTTGATTTGAGCTATTATTTGATGAACAATTGTCTGATTGTGATGATTATCTATGAGTCCTAAATGACAATCATTCTGGAAAAGGTTTCTCAATAAACTAAAAACAATTTGAGCATTTTTGAAGTGATGAGTAGATGAAATTAAGAAAATGAAGAAGTGATAAGTTTAGAGTGAACTATTATTCTTACAAATTTAGTATGTACTCAGTAATTAGTTAAGAAGTCAAACAAAAAGAGTTTAAAAATGTACAAATCTTGGACAAATTACGTTTCTTTTAGTAGAATAATAGTGTACGATTTACTACTAAGCAATTATTGATTATGACAAACCCTGCGTTTAAATTTACAAAAGATTATCTAGACTGTATTGCAAAAGCATGAATGTATAGTGTAAAGGTAAATAGCCAAATCATTCATGCAGATGATTTAGTGTTATGAGTTTTTTCATATACATCTGCTTTTGATTTTCATAAGCTCTTTTGGAAGTTTTTATGATTAGAACATACTGACTGTTTGCAGAAATTTTCTGAAGAGCATTACTGATCTGATAAGCCAGTACAGTATTGAACAAAACTTAAATTAGAGCTTTCTTGACATGTGAGTAAGCAGTTTGCTTGATTTAAAAAAGATGGTATTACAAAATTTAATTTCTTGGTACTTTTACATACTGCGTTTGGTTCTTTATCTCCAGCTATGGAATATATACTGTCTGAAGTGTGATTTGATCTTCATAAAGCTAAAGAAAAATTAATGAAAATTATAAAAATAACACATAATGTAGAAATTAGTCCTATTGAATTTTTTAAGACATTGCATTCTATGGTCGATGGTCTTAAATTGGATGTTGATCAAATGGATATGTTTGTTGATTTGTGAACAATTACTTGAAATGATTTGGAATCAACTGCTGATGATCTTATGAAATGATCTGCTATTTTGGATAATCCAAATGATATATCAAATGGAGAAGAGGGTATCACTAAAACCAATACGAAAGTATCTCATCAAGATAAGAAGTTAACTATTGAGTATTTTGGAAATGATATAACAAATGAAGCAAAAAATAATGAGTTAGATCCAGTGATTGGAAGAGAGAAAGAGATTGATCAAATAATTTATACCTTGTTGAGAAAGACCAAAAACAATCCAATGTTGATTGGTGAAGCAGGTGTTGGGAAAACAGCTATCGTTGAATGATTAGCACATAGAATTGTTGCTGGTAGTGTACCTGAAAAATTAAAAAATAAAAGAATTATGATGGTTGATATAGGTTCTTTGGTTGCTTGAACAAAATATCGTTGAGAATTTGAAGCGAGACTCAAAGCAATTATTGATGAAGCAACTGATCCGATGAATAATATTATTATGTTTATTGATGAAATTCATACTATTATTGGTGCATGAAATTCAGAATGATGAGCTGATGCAGCTAATATGTTGAAGCCGCTACTTGCAAGATGAAAGATGCAACTTATCTGAGCGACTACGCATGACGAATATCAGAAACATATAGAAAAAGATCCAGCACTCAAAAGAAGATTTCAAGAATTACATGTTGATGAACCATCACAGCAGGTAGCCTTAGAAATTATGCATGGTATTAAATCTAAATTTGAAGATTTTCACGGTGTAGTTATAAGTGACGAAGCGATAGAAAAATCTATCACCTATAGTGTGAGGTATATTATGAACAAACATCTTCCAGATAAAGCTATAGATATTATTGATGAGGCATGTGCAAGAGTTTCTACACTCCAAGCAAAACTTGAAGTTAATAATGATTATCTCAAAGTACAATGACGTATTGAGCAATTGCAACAAAAGATCGAGAAAGCTATAGAAAAACAAGATTATTTTAAAGCCGCAGAACACAAAGAGAAAGAGGAAATACTTAAGAAAAAACTTAAAACTATGAGACAGCAAAATGCATTACCAAAACATTTGAGACCTATTATCTCAGTCCATGACGTTTGACAAGTTCTTGCAGATAAGATGTGATTACCGTTGTCTCAAATTAGTGATAGTGAAGTAAAAAAACTTGCAACGCTCCAAGAGCATTTACAAACACTCGTGCTGTGACAAGATGAGGCAGTTCAACAAGTTGTGCAGTCGATTCAAAGAAACAGGCTATCGGCTGTTGAACGTAGTAGACCGATTTGAAGTTTTCTCTTTTTATGAGCATCGTGAGTAGGGAAAACTTTTATTGCAAAGCTTCTTGCCAAAGAGTACTTTGGTGATGAAAAAGCTTTAATTAGAGTAGATATGTCTGAATTTATGGAGAGACATTCAGTTTCTAAATTGATAGGTTCTGCGCCATGATATGTATGATATGATGAGTGATGATTATTGACTGAACAAGTAAAAAGAAAGCCATACTCAGTGATTTTGTTTGATGAAATAGAAAAAGCATCGCCTGATGTTCTGAATGTACTCTTGCAAATTATGGATGAAGGTCATCTCAAAGACAATAAGTGAAGATGGATTGACTTCAAAAATACGATAATTATTTTGACATCAAATATTGGATCTGAAGAGTTTGGGAAGAAGCAAGTTTCAATATGATTTTCAGATGCAGATGGTGCTTGATATCATCAGAGTCAATTTGATCAAATAAAAGATAGGGTATTAACACGTGTCAAAGATTTCTTGCAGCCAGAACTCATAAATAGATTGACTGCACAGATAGTATTTAAACCATTAAGTAAAGAACAGTTATGAATAATTTTACACAACAATATTAAAGAATTTTATACACATTGGCGTGGTAAGTATAAATGATTAACGTTACCAAGATTTACCAAAAAGAAAATTGCACAAGTTATTGATAAAATTTATGATCCAGCATATTGAGCTCGTCCAATCCAGAGATATATCGAAAATGAGCTTGAGCCAGAATTAATTAATCAAGTTATTCAAAAAGAAATAGATCAGCAGGAATAAGCAGAGGTTTCATTTGAAATAATGCGAATATTTCTTTTTGATAATTATAGGATAGAGTTAAAACAGTATAAATGCAGTACAATAACAGTTTCATCATGAATGGCTTCCCCTGTATGATTTTGACTATCTTACTAGTCTTGAGGAGATGAATGTTTGTGGCAGATGGTTTCATATGAGCGAGTAAGATTGCGTTCATGTTTGTTCTTTTCGTGTGAATGCAGTTTGTTGTAGTGTAGGAAGGGTGATGGTCAAACTTTCTCATGAGGTGTGGACTGGTTCAGGGATTGTTGCTGCAATCATATATGTTGCTGATCATCATGATGGTATAAGAAAATCGTTGGATGATCAAGAAAAAATTGCGGTTGTTCACTTTACTGTTGTCACGGGTATTGGTTGAGATTGTCTATCAAGACGCTGTATAGTGAGTGTATCAATGACTCATCATGCGTGTGTAGCATCTTGTACCGTGACAAGGATCTGTTCGAGATCGAGGTGTGCAGTTCTTGGAGTCGTACGTTGTTGGTTTGTTGTTTCTGCTGCAGTAATGGTAAATATCATGACTGGTTGTTGCCCAGAAAACAGACGATCTGAAACTCTTTGACCAAATATGTCTGTATTAATCTCTATAGATTCGATACGTACTGGTGTTATATGGAGTGGATCAGTTTGTGCTGTTGTATGGGTGATTTGTGCTTGCGAAAAGACTCCTTTTGCTTCCGTCGTTCTCAGCGTATAGGTAAAACTGATTCATTCATCTGCTAGGAAAGAAAATCATACTGGCGATAAATCAGCAACGAGATAGATCGTTTGCGGATCTGCTGGATGTATTGTTGTATCAATTCACGAGATTCTCACTGTTGATCAGTGTACTGTATCCTGTTGTCCAATAATTGTTCAGTTGCTAGTAACAAGATAGAGGGTATCGATATGTGACCCGATATCTTTTTGGGTGATCATACTGAGTTCTGTAAGATGTATAGGCTCTCTTGATGCATTTATATCAAACACTCATATTGTCTGGTGCTTTGTTCATGCAAGAAATACATTATTTGCTTGTTTAAATCATCTGGTAAATCAAGGAATTGTACCTGTTTTAGTACGATCAGTTGTGTTTTTTTCATGTTCGGTATCCTTCTTTGTATCTGTTTGATCTGCTATTTCTGTTTCTATCAGTTCTTGATCTGGAAGAATATCTGCTTTAATGAGTTGTTCCAAAAACTGTAAAAATATAAGCATTTCTGTCTCATTACTTCTTTGCTGACGTTCAATAATTGTTGTATGAATATTTTCTAAACGTGAAAGTAGCATGTCAGGACTTATTCTTTCTTTTCGTTCTTTATATGCAATTTCTACAGTTTTTTGCCAATTATTTGGTAGTCGTGATGCTTCTATATTTTTTTGCGCAAAGCTTCAGACTATCAAGCATACAACTAAAAAGAGGAATATTTTTTTGATTGAAAGCATATTTTTCTGAAAAAAAAGTAAACAGTACACATATGTACGATTTATTTGTTTATTAGTGACAGTAATGTGCTTGACAAAAAAATCATCAAAAATTTGCAAATATATGGAGTGGTTATTATACTTATAGTGTTGTATTTATTCCCCTAATCACTTTCTTATGGAACATTCAGTTCGTTGTTATCTTTTTGACGAAGATGATCGTATTTTATTGGTAAAACATGCGGCAGATCAGCCATGGGTTTTGCCATGAGGACATCTTGAGAATGATGAAACAATTTATGAGTGTTTAGAAAGAGAAATTCAAGAAGAATTATGAGTTTCAATGAGTATTTTAGGGGCTCAAAATCAACTTTCATCACACCATGTCTCACCAATGCCACTTCCAATAAGTATTCATACGGTTGCATATGAGCATAGAGAAAGATGACCAGTGAGTAAGTTAGAATATTTCTTTTTTGCTCGTACAAGTGAAGAAATTACAGAACTTGAAACCAATGAGATTTATGATACGACATGGGTAGAAATAGATGAACTTTTAGAGATGGAAACGTGATTAGAAATTCATGAATTCATCCAAGAAATTTTGGAACAAAACATTGATTTACTTGAGTTGTTGTAAAATAAAAACACATACATATTTAGAAACAAAAATAAAAAACAAAACTCCTTACATAGCTAAGGAGTTTTTTGTGTATGGTGGAGTGGGAATAGTTCTGGTTTCTACTCTACAAACGCTTCGCGATTGAGTAAGACGAAAGAGTCATACTCGATAGTT
>SKJI01000036.1 GCA_007115995.1 candidate division SR1 bacterium | reverse complement strand
ACTTTGTTCATTGTAGTTGTGTTATACATAGCTAAATAGTCAGCATATAAAAGTGCGAGCACTTCTTATTCTACTGACAATTTAACTTGAGTTCAACATTGACAGTTTAACTGGGGTTCTACAAAAACTTGTTATTATATTCAAAATATGTAATTTGTATCTATATTTAATTATATTACATAAAATGAATATATTTGAAAAAATTAAAAAAATGATCTTTTCTTTTAGAGATGAAAGAGATTGGAAACAATTTCATAACCCTAAAGATCTTGCTGAAGCTATTATGATAGAGTCCTGAGAGTTGCTCGAACATTTTTTATGGAAATCACAACAACAATCAAAAGAAATAGTTATTCATAAAAAAGAATATACTGAAGATGAATTAGCAGATATATTTTCATATTTAATCCTATTTGCTGATTCAACATGAATTGATATTTTTTCTGCAGTAATAAAAAAAATAGAAAAAAATAAAAAAAAATATCCTATTGAAAAGTCAAAAGGTAATAGCAATAAGTATAATGAATTTTAATATATAGAGTTATAATAATGGATATCAAAAGATTTGATTTTAATCAAAACTGATTAAAAAATATAGAAGTCTATCGTTATTGAAAAGATCGACCAGTAGTATATTTTCTTAAAAATAATAAAGAAGCATATGTGTGAGAGTCAATTAATGTGTATAATAGGTGTAAGCAACATATGAATGATAAAAATAAATCATTATTAAAACAAATTTATGTGATAACCGATGCAGAATCAAATAAATCTGCAACATTAGACATTGAATCTGATCTTATTCAGTATTTAGCAGCCGATTGATCAAATTTATTACTGAATTCAAATGGTGGATTAAAAAATCATGAATACTATAATAGAAAAAATTATAAAGCAAAATTCGAATTAATATGGGATTATTTTTTAAATAATAAAATCGTAAAACATACTCTATTTGATTTGAAAAATTCAGACTTATTTAAATTTTCTCCATATAAGTCATTAACCTCTGAGCAAAAAAGTATTGTTAACGATATAGTATATAATATGAAACATAGTACTAACGTAAATCAATTCTTGATACATTGAAAACCTTGAACTTGAAAAACTATTTTATGAGTATATCTAGTTAAATTTTTAAAAGAACAACTATTTTCTAAAGATCTAGAAATATGAATTGTAATACCAATGACATGACTAAGAAAAACTATAAAAAAAATTTTTTCAAAAATTAAAAATTTATCATCATCAATGGTACTATGACCTCATGACGTTGTTAAAAAACGTTATGATATATTGATTGTTGATGAAGCACATAGGCTTAAAAGAAGAAAAAATATCACTAACTTTCAGGCCTTTGATAATATAAATAAAAAGTTATCTCTTTGAGATGAGTGAAATCAACTAAATTGGATAAACTATAGATCTAAATTTCAAATTTTTCTCTATGATGAATGACAGTCAATCCTTCCAGCAGATATTGATGCAAGTATGTTTAGAAGAATGAAAGCAAAAGAATATTCATTGCAAAGTCAAATGAGACTAAGAGAAGGTGAATGATATTTGGATTTTATAGATGATCTATTTAATTTATCTATATGAAAAAATAATAAGAAATATGAATTATGAAAATATAAATTTAAAATATTTGATAATATCTGAGATTTTAAGAATAACATCTTAATGTGCGAAGAAAAATATAAATTATCAAGAATGGTTGCGTGATATGCATGGCCTTGGAAGTCAAAGTGAGATAAAAGCTGAAATATAATAGATATTAAAATAGAATCAGAAAGTTTTTGCTGGAATAGTGTTATATGATGAGATCGGATTAACTCTAATAATGCAATTAATGAAGTATGATGTATTCACACAGTCCAAGGATATGATCTAAATTATGTATGAGTAATAATTTGAAACGAAATTTGATATGATAATATTAGGCAAAAAATTATTATTAGACCAGAAAATTATCATGATAGGAATTGAAAACGCTGAATTAATAAAGATGAACTTTTTTTCTATATTATTAATATTTATAAAACATTACTTTCACGTTGAATTCTTTGAACATATATATACGTAATTGATAAAAATTTAAAAGAATATATAAAAAATTCTATGAAATATATTGAAGATAATTAACTTAAAATCAACCTCCCTACTCATCCACAAACAACACCCTCCCATCATCGCCTTGACGCATCAAACATCCATTACCGACTGGACAGTCAGGACGAGTCAGATCAGGATACTGCACAAACTCATCATAGATATCGTATGGATCGATTGGAGTCTGTTTGACGCCGTCTTCGTCTCTGGTATAGGTATTTCGATGGAGGTGCGGATAGCTGTATGTCGGGCATTCGTCTTCGGGGAGTCTATCTCGTGGTGTCTCGGTTATTGTAGGGAGTGTTTCAAGCAACGCAAGTCAGCTCACTCACACATCACCGATATAGTCTCATCTCCTAATCGGTCTCAATCGATGACAAGACGTAAGCTGTTCCATATGCTCTTTTTTCAATCAAAATCACGCAGCAAACAGCTCTCCCTCATCGTTTGCATGGGGTGGTTGGAACGGAATACCTCTGGCGATATAACTCAAATGACCAAACAACAAAAACACCTGCCTCATCTGATCGACTAGCTGCACACAATAGCCCAATCAGTACGTGATGGGCGATCATTGATAGGTAATAATACTGTCATCATCACGTCTTGCTCGCTCGATATTGTATGATGCTGAGATATAGCCATTGATCGGACTATACACAGCGGTGCCATACGGCACATGATAATCAATCCCTGCATGCAAGGCATGTCCTAGAATTGGCACATACCTATCACTATAAATATATCACTCCGACAAGTAATACGGAGCCTGCACAAACGCTGCTCAAGCGTGCGGTTGCTGTCTAAGTAACTCTGCCTTCGAAAACGGAATACTCAAGAACGGTTGCATGGAGAGAGGACTACTAATAAAACCTTGCTCACAGTATACGCATTCTGTTCCAATATCCAAGTGCATGAGAGTATGCTAGAGAGTATGTATCTGTGCGATGAGGTTGGTACGAAATGATAAGTAAGAGTATGCGTCAATGTTAAGTAATACCAAACAGTACAATCAACATACCCTAGATAATATGCAGGTTTTTAGTAAACTTATGATAAGTAGCGTTGTATTGTATGATAAGTAAACCACAATACACGCACAAGAACAACCCCTTACTCGACCACCGCAACTCACTGCGTGATAATATCTCTCACTCTTGCATCTCAAATTCATCTCACACGAACCAGTTCACCGACAGACCCAAACGGTCTGAGTGTGATGATTTCTTGAGCTCTTTCGAGGTTGATATGTTGAATACGTTGGAGCTCATCAAGAGACGCAGTATTGATATTGACTGATTGAACAGATGATTGTGATGATGGAGGAGAGGAGGAAGCGCTAGCAAGAGAAGCGTCAGAAGCAGGCAGGTCATCACGTGCTCGCATTCATACTCATGCGAGTTGTGCACGACGTTCTTCCTCGATAAAACGTTCGAGGTAACGGACATTTGGTGGTCGAGTTGAGACGGCGGCAAGTCATACCTCAAGTAAACGTGCATTGAGCATGATCTCATCAAGCCAGACGTATGCAAGCAGTCTTCAATACATATCTCTTTGTTGCTCATCGAACTCGATACGGACGATTGTTCCTTCGATAAGCTCTCTAGTAAATTGGCTTGCCTCTGGTCCAAAGTGTTCGACTCATCTACTCGGATGCACAGACTCTGGTGTATTAATTCCTATCAATCTGACTCTTTCTTCGACACCGTGATAGTCAATAATAATCGTATCGCCATCAACCACTCTCGTCACAGAAAAACGATCTGCCTGAGGAGTATCGTGCAATATCTCTTGATCAGAAGAACTACTCAGTGTGACTGGTTGTGCAAGTCTATACATTCGCTGCAAAACCGTCGATCTACTCACTGTGTTCTCCAAAGCAAACATATCAGCAACATCGAGAACGTGCTCATACAGTCATAAATATGCATACCATATCCACCATGGAGAAACGGTTTCATCTAGTTGTCCATGGTTTATTCTCATCAAGACCGTAATCGCTTCTGCTCAGGTTATGGGATCATTTGGCAAAAAATTTCATCCAGAACCACGCATCAATCCACTCCTACATACATCAGCAATATACGGGATCAAACCTTGATCATATCAAGCAAGATCAGTAAATGAACACGATCATGTATCTAGACGTCACGATCAGAGATGTACTGCAAGCACAGAAAAAAACTTAGCAATTTCTCCTCTGGTAATCATATCGTCTCATCTAAATGACTCCAGATCATCATACTGCGTCAACCCAAGACGCTGTCACCACTGCAACGCCGTCGTCGTTTCTGCTCATACTGCTGGAGCATACACCATAAGCGCCACAATTATACACACAACAAACACCATCAAGCGTTGTGATCCAAAAATACCGTAATTCATAAACATCCATACAAAACAAAATAAAACGTACATACTATACTGTTCAATCTACGCACAGCAAGCCTCCATATGCTATTATTTTTATGAAGATGTCAATTATAGAACGAACAAACTGCAAGAGAGTACGATTGACATTTATATAAAATTAATTATAAGCACCTTATTTAGTTATCATAATCATATAATCTCGTTGATGCATCACTGAAAAAATATCTTCATTACATGAAACGCACAAAACGATGCTCGTAGGTTGTTTGACTATCTACAAGCAATCTGAAAGCAAGCACAACAGCTCTGAAAAAGTACATCATCACCTCTTATGCAAGCCCGAGAAAATCTCGCGTGAAAACGCATAGAAAGAACGTACCATGCAATTGCTGAAAGGAATAAGCAAGAACTAGAACAATATTTAGGAAACAATGCACTTGATGCACTGCTCATTGAACTCACAGGGGAAACATACAATAATTTAATGCAGATCTGATTATGCAAAGAACAACAAGCATCATATAACACATATTTTCATCAAAAACTCTTCCTCACAAGCTCATGACTCCTCACGAGAACATTTCGTCGTGCAACCAATATCAGATTTCTTACACCACCACATAATATATGAGAAAAAAAATTATGGTATTGATTTGTCTATGATACGAAAATTGCTTGACTCAGAAATAAACAACTGTTCAATCAACAACAACATATATGGACAATTGTATGTATCAATCAGGCTGTTGCAAAAGCAATCACACACAGTAAATGATGAGATCGTATCTTGGAACATATTGCAACAATCCGAAGCAAAGCAAATCATGACTGGTACCATCATCTCATAGAGTTTGAAGATGATAGATGACTCAATCATGATGAGTTTATCTGATGAAACTATGCAAACAGTTATGAACTACACTGTGCAAAGATACATTACGATATCTTTCAGCTTGCCTATCAGAATGAGCCATCACTCAAGGAGAATCTTAGAAAAGATGCAGAACAATTTGCTCAACTGCTCGATAAAGCATCACTCAATGAGAGCAACAAAGCGTATCTACTCAGGCAGTATTGCTATCCACTCTGTAGAATAGTTGATATAAAGCAAGACGATAGACTAATGCACTACTATTGAGACGTATTACAGCAATATCCCGATACAAACGAAGCAGAATTTCTCAACTATCTCTATACGTGAGCACCATTGCATATAACCCGTACAAAAATCACCAAATCATATCCAGAGCTCTATAAGATACTCTCAAACACCTAACCACCAGCAATCTTTTCTTGCATTTCCCCAAATTTCTCCTATAAAAAGAACATATGTTCTTTTATCTTACACACCTCCATGCACGTCTATACCCAAATGCGAGGGCATGTTGATTGTGATGCATTTTTTGCAAGTTGTCATGCAGCACACAATCCATCACTACGCACCAAACATATCGTTGTCTGAGACGATATAGTCATTGCAAGATCATACAGTACCAAACAGTACGGCATCACCATTGGTACACCGATACGAGAAGCAAAAAAACTCCTTCCTGATGAAACTGAGTATATTTCACCGACATATCGTCTCTATCGTGCACTCTCAGAACGTTTTATAACACTCCTGAAACAACACGTCGATCAGTGCGAACAGTTTAGTATCGACGAAGCGTTTTTTTCACCACTCAATACCCATCCAGACTCAGCCGTGCAGACGCATATACTTCGTCATCTACAAGCAACCATCAAACAAATTATTGGAATCCCAGTATCTATTGGTCTTGGACCAACAAGAATCCTTGCAAAGATTTTTTCTGACTATAAGAAACCAAACGGTCTCTGCGTCTGAATAGAACCTCATACTGTCCATACAATACTCAAACAACTCCCTATACATGCAATACCATTTATTGGAACACAAACACAAAAAAAACTAGCATGATACTGTCGTTCTGCGTATGACCTTGCATCATTATCGTACGAGTCTGTCAAACAAATGCTCTGACACAACTGAATGACGATACGACGAGAACTCAACGGGATCTCCGCAAAAAGTTTCCAACCACACAATAATCCACGTTCTATCAGTAAAAGTTACTCATTCAATCATCATACCACCAACCAGCCCACAACACTTCGACACCATCTCATCACCAATATACAAAGAGCACGAGATCAGCTTGTTTATCAGACCATGAAGACTCAAAAAATCACCATCTTTTTTAGAACAGTCTGATTTGATCGCTGAAGTGCTGAGACGATCCTCACACACGCAACGCAAGATCGACCAACCATCATCAAAGCATGTAGAACACTCTTTGAGAGCATAGACCGATCATCAACCTACTACAGAACAACCTGAGTGAGATTTTCTCTCCTCGAACCAATCCACAAAAAACAACCATCACTCTTTGAACTACCAAACACCACTCAATACAAACACACACTCAATACAACCATTGCTCATCTCAAAGAACAATACTGAACCGATATTATCTGATCTGCATCGAGCTACTAACCAACAACTTGTTGCTTTTATGAGCAAGTTCTATAGAGTAGAAGCAGTTTATTATCAAGCTATAAATGAAACATATCAAACTATTGCTTGTGATAGGAGCAACAATACTGACAATGTGACGGACGCAACAGCTGCATGCATGATTTTCGTATGCAGTCTATCATCCAACACTCAGAGATCTTCTTGAAATAGAAAAAGTTCAAGAAAAAATTAAAGACACACTCTCAGACAATCCACAACAGGTATTTTTTCTACAAAAAAAAATAACACAGCTCCAAACAACTCATATATCACCACAGACACAACGGTACTTAGAACGTATACAACACATCATACAAGACTGATTACTAGTAGCTTTTATTGCAAATTTTGATTACCACTCTGATAACTCAATTACTAAGTTTGTGTGAAAAAATATCTGATACAATACAAGAGAGTATACACCCCAACATCTTGTTCGTATAGAGGAATCTGAATCTATCAACCTCATAAAACGATATCAATGAATAGAATATTATATTGAAGCAAGCGCTTATAGTCCACTACAAGACATGGCCAAGGAATTTTATAAGACATTCAACACTCCACTTACTATATTTAGTGCATATAGATCATACGAAAGGCAACAAGAAATTTATGCTACATGCCCACACGTCAATACTTGTGCCAAACCATGATTTTCAGAACATCAATCGTGACTTGCTGTCGATATCTGATGACTTATAGAACACTCACAATTCTATCAACGAATGGTTGACAACGCACATCTATACTGATTTCATCAATCATACCAGTGAGATGATATATATAATGACTACGAAGAAGAAAAACGACATTGGAGATTTATAGGAAGAACACTAGCAACCTACCTCCACGAACAAAACATTTCATTAGCACAACGATATTATGCGATTCACAGGGAATAAAGAACCGCTTTTACGTATCAAAAAACATCCTCAAGATTTTTTTGTTGAAGAAATATTTGAACATACAACAGAAAAAGACTATACCGACATACAATGAGTATGAAACTGAACACCCAAAAAATATATACGGATCAAAATACAAAAAACAGATACGAATACTATGGATATTGTCCATATGCTTATGCAACAATACGATCTGACAAGAACACAGATATGAATTGCATGACTCAAAGATAAGTATGCAGTAACCATACAGTGGCTTTCTTTAGATCACCATACATACAAACGTATCTGATCACTACCCATACTTAATCGTATGCTTGCAGAAAAGAATACATGCATATCTGCACGAAAGCGATCAGATCATCCAGTGACAAGATCAAGCCATGCTGCAAATAAATTTATTATTCAAGCGTATCCTAGAAAAAAACTCACTATAAACCAATATGAGCAGATGGAAAAGAATCTCCAACAGATCAAAACACAATGATTTACAAACTATTTTGGTATACAAAGATTTGGAAAACAATGAAGAAACTATAAAAGAGCAGTAGCTATCTTAGAACAATTTGCTCAATCATGACAAGACTCATATCAGCAAATTTTTGCACTCCAAGCATATCCAGCTTATCGATTTAACCAGCTTGCACAGTATCGAACTCCCTGAACAACATACCCATGAGATATATTACAAGAAACACCTCGATGAACGGCACCGCAAGGTATTTTATTATGAGATAGACTCGATCTCCTCTCATCCAACACATACCAATGACAACATGAAGCACATATAGTTCAAACAAGTACCTATTGGAAATACCAAGCATGACTCCAGAATTTTGGTATTCGTACAAGAAGAAGAGCAGTTTGGATACTACCACAAAAGCTTACTCGAAAACGAGACAGACAAAATAAGCTCACAATTTCATTCTACTTACCACCATGATCATATGCGACAGTACTGATCAATACAATACAAAATCTAACACTATAAAAGCCAATCAACACTCTCTTCTGTGATAAGTCAGTCTGCCAACAGTCTTTTGGCATACTCTTTATGGGAAATCATTCATTCTTTACGATGTGTATCGATAATAGAATTAATTTGATTTCATTCATTTCTACGAATATCATTTTTGATCGCAGTATTATTGAGCATCAATTCAAACATTCACACTCTTGATGCTCATGATGAATCTTCTAACAAAAACTGAGACTGTACTCACAATAAACTTGAGGCAACTCTATCTTTTATGCTTTCTTGAATATCTGGAGGGAACAGTGAAATGAGTCTATACACAGTATTGGAAGCAGATCTCGTATGTAATGTAGAAAAAACCAAATGTCAGGTTTCTGCCAAATTTAATGCAGCTTCTGCAGTTTCACGATCACGAATCTCTCAAACAAAAATAATATCAGGATCTTGACGCATTGCAGCTTTCATAGCTTTTTCAAAGCTTAAGGTATCAGATCAAAACTCTCTTTGAGAGATAAGACAAGATTTTGGCGTAAAAATAAATTCAATAGGATCTTCTATAGTCACAATATGTTCAGTTCTGTGTTGATTAATCCATTCAAGCATTGCAATCAATGATGTTGTTTTTCAGGATCAAGTTGGTCACGTTACAAGAAATATTCAAGTTTTTTGATTTAAGACGTGCTGAATAATTGCCTGAGCAATATCATCATACATAATTGATGAAAGCTCCAATGCATCATATCATATCTTCCTCATTGCAACTCATAACTTAGAGAGTTTATAGTATGCATTTACTCTATACGGGATTCATGCAGCAGAAAAATAATTAAAATCAATCTCTCTATTTTTTGTCAATCTTTCATATCATCACTGATGTCATTCTAAGAGTTGACGAATAAACCTATCCATCAACTCATCACTGATATGAGGATGAGCATCATCTTCAATACGAAGAATCTTTCAAGTTTTTCTTAAAGAGAGCGGAGATGATCAAGATATATGAAAATCTGAAATATTTATATCATGTTCAAATTCTTGTAAGAGTTCATTGATATGGGAATAGGTCATAAGTAAGTATATACAAAATTAAACTATACTCGTTGGAGACTGTAGTCAAGACTGCCAATGTAATGCTTTATATAAAGGAGTTTTACCTATTTTTTTAGTAAGATATGCAAGACGTTTTTCGTGATTTTTCACAGCTTTTTTTGCAGATGTGCTCATTTTACTATATCACTTATATAAATCTTGCAACTCATCAATATGATGCTTTAATTCCTGCATATAATGATGATAAAAATCCAAAAATCACTCTTGTGCATCTTTATCGTTATGTGCCTTTTCTAGCTCTTTTTTGAGCTTGACCGATGACTGCAAAGATAATGTTTTTTCTTTATCATGGATAATATGCTCCGACATCTTAATAGCTCATATAAGAGCATCATCTACACCAGATATTTTTTTATGATGTGCCTGTAATGATTGTTGTATATCTTTGAGTATTGCTTGATAGAAAGGAATAAGCGTTGCTTTTTGTTTTTCTTTGATCCATAACAACTCTTCATCAATAACACTCTGTAATCTTACAAGCGTCAATACTCATTTTTTTAATGATTGAATAGTTCTTTTATCTGCTCTTGTCTGATCTGTATTTGTTTTGATTCGTCACGTATACTTTTCTGCTTTTTTCTGAATATTTTTTAGGTATGGAGCATACAAAGACGTATCTTCATGCTTCAAATCAAGCAGTTTATTCCGTGCTGTTTGCGCTCAAGTAACGTGCTTGTTATGATAACGGTTAGCAAATGAAGTATAAATAGATGATACTTTCAAAAGTACAGATAAATCATAAGAATATGTATGATGAGCAGAAACAACATGTTTTTTGGTTGCAATATCTTTTTCAATATGAAGAAGCTGTCCATAAAGTACAGAAACTGTATGGGTATGCATGTCCATTCTTTTGTTATGTGTTTCAACCTGTTCATGATGCAACAATAAAAATGTTTGATGGTGAGTGAATGGTTGTTTGATAGTTGCTTCTATACTTGCTAGAGCAGAGAGATCTTTCTTTATAATAGCAGCAAGCAATTGTTTTTCTTTTTTCGATGATGACTTTCTTGCACTAATGTATCTATCAGTGAGCTTTTTATTTGCATCCTGCCAAGCGAATAATGAAGATTGATACGTAGTATATCATGTACTATATTGATCAATAATTGCTCTTTCCTGCGCATAATGAGTATCTAATGTTGATTCATATTGTTCAATCATTGTAAGTAAACGAGCTCACTCTTGAGACAACAATCATGCATTCTCTTTTTTCAGAAGAGTAATTTCTTTGGCAAATGTTTCTTTTTCTCAAGGCAAGGCTTTTATATGTTTATCTGTCAGTAAATGAATTTTTTTATGATTTTTTTCCAAACGACGCAACAGATTATTCAATGCTCTTCGTGCTCACACAAGATCAGCCATCGTATCTAATCACACAGTATGATTCTTTTCTAAATCTTTCTTTGCTTGAGTAAAGCATGCTGCTTGATCTATCGATGTAGGCGCTGGTAGTGTATAAGCTTGACTCAATGAACTAGTAGTTTTGTAAAACTTTTTCAATCAACGAACCAATGCTTGATGTTCTGCAAGCACAACTGGTTTTTCTTTTGCAGTTCGTTTTCTTCATTGATGAACAAGAACGTTTTCATCAACATAATCTATAACTTGTAATCAGGTTTCATACTGTTTTTGTACTTGTTGAAGAAACAGAAAAACTGAATGATGCACATCATGGTTCAGCGCAAATTGCTTTATAGATCAGATAAACACTTTCTTCAATGTTGCAACTTTGTTTGCATGCACTGACGATTTTTTTAGTGTTACTACCATTGCGTCTACAGCATTCTTGTATGCACTCAGAAGCAGATCTCATTGTAAATGTTCAGCAGACTGTTCCAAAATATTTAATTTGGGTCATATAACAGTCTTATGAACTGTTTTCGATACATTTTTTAGAGGATTACTCATTGTTCATGAAGCTTTTCATGCAGCTTCAGAAACTTTATCACTCATATCTCAAAGTGATTTAGTAATTGATTCAAATACCATAATATTGGGAATAAATAATAAAGTCTATACTGGTAGATAAGCGAAGTGATTATATCAAGTAGAGTAAAAATAAATCTGCAACGCTCATAAAAAATATACACTTATTAAGTATAGTGAATAAAGTAATTCTTGTCAAATTTACCGATGATTTATGAAGTGAGACAAAGAACATTTATGTGGAACGAACATACTCATGCAAAGTCTGAGAAAAAAGAATAGATGCATAGCTCTAATAGTGATATTTTTTTCAAATCTGTAACGTATATGCTCTCCAAAGTTGCTCCAATAAAATTACTTTTACAACTCAGTGAGGCATAGTTTGTTTGCCAAACGATAAGGTTGCATCAACTGACGGTAAAATAACCTCCTCATTGACACCAAATGCTCATCAAATGAGAAATGTTACTTGTTGATGCTTCTCTAAATAAGCAGAAAAATCTTCAGATGTTCGTGATGGTCATCTATGAGATAAGAGGATAGTTTTTGATCAGACTGGTATTGCTTGCTGCAGCAATAAGGTCTCTTTTGCTATAATTTCATGTCTTGGGCCATACTTTATAGACTTAATACGCTTCAAGGTACAAAATGCTTGAATTCTTTTGAAATAATCATTACTGATATCTTGGAAATGTTTATCTCAGTCTGAAATAGATACAATTGAAATATTCATAACTAGAAATAAGAAAAAAAATAACTATACTGGCAACTACTTCTTGAAAGAGTAGTGAAAACACAAGCAGATACAATAAGTTTTTTGTACTAATCACACAACTATGAAATTTTATGATACCGTCACGATAAAGGTACAATCCTGAAAGTGATGAGACGGTGCTGCAACTGGAAGACGTGAAAAATACGTTGCTTTTTGATGACCATCATGATGAGATTGATGAAATTGATGATCAATCATCATAGAATGATCTACCAATGAGTACACCTTACTCTGATATAAAACAAACAAGGTATACAAAGCAAAAGCATGAGAAAATGGGCAGTGAAGAGATAGATTTGGAAAAGCTGCAGATGACGTCATTCTTCCTGTCCCTCTCTGAACACAAATCTATGATGCTGATAAAAACATACTCTTGGGGAGTATTGAAACTGCATGAGAACGCTGTGTGGTAGCTTTATGAGGAAAGTGATGACTCTGAAACAAACACTTTGTTGATGCTCAAAAACAATTTTCAACGATTGCGCTCTTATGAGAACCACACCAAAAGAAAACCCTCAGACTAGAATTAGAACTACTTGCGGATATGGCACTAGTATGAGCTCCATCAGTTGGAAAATCATCACTCATAAATGCAATAGCAAACACAAAAGCACAAGTAGCAGAGTATCACTTTACCACTATTACTCCAAACTTATGAATCATCAATCATAACTGAACAACATTTTCAGCTATTGATATTCCCTGACTCATCAAATGAGCGCACAAAGGAAAATGATTATGATTTGCATTTCTCAGACATATCATAAAATCTTCGCTACTCCAGTTTGTTTGTGCGCTAGATAGATATGAAGATGGAATCCATGAACTCATTACGATCATCAATGAGTTTTTGATTTATTGTAAAGAATACTCTACAGAAAAACATAACACATCTATTTCCATAGCTCTAGAAGCAACAGATTGACTTATACGACTTAAAGCACACAATAACGAAGGTATAACATATTTCAAAAAAATTATCAGTTTTCTTATTAATAAAACCGATCTTGTTCCTGACCAAGAAATTCAACAAGAATTTTTACAGGTATTTATTGAACAGCTCCAAGCATTTTTTAAAGAGCAGTGTGCTGTGAAACTCACAACAGACCAACTGCGCAAACAGATCAGTTTTGTCTCTGCAGGAAGTATGTACTGAATACAAGGATTTTTAGATAAAGCTGTAATCAATATTACAACCCTACAACACGATCAATCTCATGAGATTTTTTATAAGGAGCTACCTATACAAGAACCAATAACAGAAAGTATTGAAGAACAAACAGATGAACAAATACCAAAACTAATAGATGCAGGATATATACAAGAATATCTTGCAATTAACCTCAAGGTTTGGTATATTAAGCATCCAGATATATGTCCACTTGCATATATACTACCACGATGAAATGATGAAGCTGAACTATGGTTTTGGAAGCAGTGTGCTGATCGTGGTCTTAGTGAGCAATTACTTGCACGTGGAGCAAAAAAATGAGATATTCTCCTCATTCACTCACCATATGCACATCGTGATCCAATTGTATTAAAACGAGATTAAAGAGAATACATTGACGAGCATTCCCAAAACGAGTTTATTCTTCTTATTCGTTCTCTCTTATGTTTTATCAACGTTTCCTAAGAAAAACAACGTATCGAAGATATTGAATATTCATTCTGACCATTTTTTTTAGTTATCATAGTATTCAAGCTATCATCAACAACACAACTATTGATGCATCGATTGATGAAGTAAAAATTGCAAATCAAAGAATTCTTGAAGAAATAGCATGGAAAAGCAACTTTTATATTAACTATTTAGAAGGGGAGTATGCGCCATTTTTTTTATGACACGAAAATGGACAGCTTTTTAGATGAGAGCGCGTTATAAGATTTAGAACGAGACAAGTAGATGAGCCTGAACAGATTGTGTTACAAGAAGACATACCACCACAAGAACTCACACCACAACAGTCATGGGATCTGTTTATTCAAACAAGACTCTCAGATCTCATCTCATTATGAATTCTTCAATAATTTTATTTTACTCAAAACAGTAAGCTTCATGCTTTTTTTTGTCGATAAACCAAGGTGATATACAAGTTTTGATATAGTAAGAAAAGTAAAAAGACTCTATAGAAATACTCCAAGAGTAAAAGTTGGACATGCATGAACACTTGATCCATTAGCAACATGATTACTGATTGTATGAGTCTGAAAATGAACAAAAAAACTCCATGAACTCGTATGATTAGACAAACAGTATCATGCTACAATAGATCTCTCTCAACGAAGCGATACACGAGATACCGACTACTGGAAACGACATGCGAACACTGAAACAATAGAATTATCACTCGATGAAGCCCAAAAACGATGACGGCAATGCTTCAACAAAACTATACCAACGCAACAACAGCTAACAGCATTTCTAAGAACTCTGCAGGGCAATCCCACACTTTTATTAACTCCATTTAGTGCAAAAAAGGTCGCATGAAAAAAACTGTACACCTATGCAAGAGCAGGAGAACCAATACTCAAAGAACAAAGCATGGAGATCAAAAAGATAACACTACGCAACTATGCATTTCCACTACTGACTATTGCTTGCCATGTTTGATCGTGAACATATATTAGATCAATTGCACAAACAATCTGAAATCATTTTTGACGGTGATGAATTATCACTCAACTAAAAAGAACAGCAATTTGAAAATATTCTCTTGATGATTGTACAAAACTATTTCCACTATAAGTGCATCGTGTTCTCTCATCGTATCATGAATATCCTATATACATTTGAAAATACTGAGAAAACAACTATACTCCATTACATCACCTATACCTTTATACATTTCAAAAAAATATGCTTTACTCACAACAAATAGTACGTAGATATTGCTCAATCAATAAAGATGCAGAACTCATAGCAAACGAACTCATTATCAAAACCTGTGAAGTTGAGGAGTTAATACAAAGAACAATACCACAGTGAGTTGTCATTGGGAAAGTGATGCGTGTAGAAGAACATCCTAACGCAGATAAATTAGTAATTTGCCAACTTGACTGTTGAAATAAATGAACATACCAAATTTGTACGTGAGCTACCAATATGGTAGTTTGAACATACGTACCTGTTGCGTTACCATCAACACATCTTCCTGCTATCTGAATCACAATAGAACCACGTAAAATGAGAGGAGAGGACTCAAACTGAATGATATGCTCCAAAGAAGAACTTTGAATTGCAGATGATTTATGATATCATAGTATTCGAGTACTACAAAACAACACGTATAGATGATCTCCTTGATATCAAGACGATTTGACTGCATGATCATTTGATGATATAACTGACAAAGATCTATGAATTTCACTACTTGATAAGTACCCACGACTTGAAAATCGAGTCATGGATGTAGAAAACAAAACCATCACTCATAGACCAGATATGTTTGGTCATTTTTGATTAGCCTTTGAATTGCAAGCATTATTTCCTGATGCAATACTCTTCAACTCGCTACAAAAAATCCAGGAAAAAATGAGACCATGACATATCATTCAACTACTCTCCCATGCAGAAAAACATACTATCCCTGTAACTATTTCCGCACATGGAGTATATACATATTGTAGTATTGATATTAGTGCAATTACTATTGCCCCATCAGATTTTTATAATAAACTGCAACTGATCGATTGCTGATATGGTATCAAAAACAATTGGGTAGATTTTTCAAATATTTTTATGCTCATAACAGGACAACCGGTCCACTTTTTTGACAAAAAGAAAATTCAATGAGGTATCACTGTAAGAAATGCACAACCATGAGAAGAATTTACCGATCTCTTTGAAAAAAAACATACATTAGAAAGTAGTGATATTGTAATTGCTGATGATCAAAAAATACTAGCGCTTGCATGAATAATCTGAAGTAATAGTGCATGAATAAGTGATGAAACAACTGATATCGTTGTTGAAATAGCAAATTTTGATCCAATAATTATCAGAAAAACAGCTATGAGATTATGACTTAGAACAGAGGCACAAGTAAGATTTGAAAAATCAATCAATCCACTGTACACATTAGCAACAGTAGAGTTATTTCTAGATGAACTAAGCTATGCCAAAAAATCACTCTGATCATATACCATCAACGGTATAGAAACATATATAAATGAAGAAAATAATACGCACGTTATAGAACAAATTGATATTGACTGGAAACGCATTTTTACCATGCTATATGGAACTGAGAACTATGATACATCATTCAAAACAACAGCAACAAATATTTTGCAACATTTATGATATCAAGTGTTTGATAATACCATCAATGTACCAATTCGAAGAGCTCCTGAAGATATAACAAATGAAGCTGACCTTCTTGAGGATATTGGTAGAATAATCTGATTCAATACAATTCCTGCACTATCGAGAAAAGAAACAATGCATATTATACCTCAAAGTAAAGAAACAAAACAGAAAAGAATTCTCGAAGATCTTCTTGTCAATAAGTATAAAGCTCTACAAGTTGAAACATATCCACGACTTAACAAAAAACGAATAACAAGTAAGCTAAGCTCTGCAGAGAGACTTTTTAGACTCAAAAACCCATTACAATATCAACAAAACTATCTTAGAGATACAATGATATGGTCACTCTTAGAACTCACTGAAAAAAATGCTGCATTTTTTGAATCATTCTTATGTTATGAACAAGGAAAAGTACGAAATAAACATCGAGAACACTATGAACATGATATGCTCGGGATATGTATATATACCAAAGCAACAACACCATTAGACCATCCAGTTCGTACTCTAAAAGAAATTATAGTTGATATCCTCCAAAAACTAGATATACAACACACACCAATATACACGTCTACAAATCATGATATGTTTCATCCCAAACAACAGGCTGAAATTTATTTAGATACAGTACACATCTGATCAATACAAACAATACATCCATCACTTCTTACAGAACATAAAATTGATGAGAATGCAACAGTATCTATTGCAGAATTAGATTACACCTTACTCAAAGATCTCTGAAAGCAAAAGACACAACGTTCATATCATACTCTTCAAGATCAGCTTATCAAAAGAGATCTCAACTTTCTTATTGAAAAAGAACAACCTTATAGTATTATTACTGATGCGCTCAGCTCAGTTGATGAAATCACAAATATTCAGCTTTTCGATCTGTATATGGGTACAAATATACCAGCATGAAAAAAAAGCTGTGCACTCACAATAACTATTCCATGAACATGATGATTAACAACAGAACAAATCAACACTATCATGGAAAAAGCAATTAATGCTGTGCAAGCAGCATGATGAACTCTTAGATCATAACCATCTTCTATCATGAGCCTACAATTCAAAGAACTACAACATCATTGAGAAACTACAACTATTCCACTTACAGAACACAACAGTCAGTTTGTGTATGTTTTGCATGGTGAAAGTGATATCACTTATGAGTTTCAAACAACTCAAGAAAATACACAAACAAGCATCTCTGTTTTGTGCTTAGCTACAAATATCTGAGCGCTACGTTGTTCTATAAACGCACACCTCTTACATAGTAATTGCTCTGCTTCTATTCATATAGTCACCTTATACTCAGATCAAAGTAATGCACATATTGATTGATGAGTTATAATTCATCCTGATATTATCAAGGCCGAATGACATCTTTTAGAAGAAAATATTATTATAGGAGAAAAAGTTACGCTCAAAACACTTCCTATGCTTGATGTACGTTCCAATGATGTCAAAGCATCACATTGAGCAAGAATTGAAAGATTAGATCCCCAAAAACTTTTCTATCTACAATCCAAATGACTACCGAATACAGTCAGCAAAAAACTTATGATTACATGATATATCAAAAATATATTAGAACCAGTAGAAAACACACAAGATATTAGCTCACTCACTGAACGTTATCTAGATATATTATGAATAGAGAATGCTTAAACATATACAGTTTCTCTTATGAGTTCCTCTTATCGTATAATCAGTACTCAAAACTAATCTGCTACTAAAAACTGCTTTCCTTATAACTTTTTCAAACATGGAACAACTACCTGTAGTACAACAACCACAAAGAATTGATCAGTTTCTAAGTAAAACATTACCATATTCTAGAAACTTTTTTCATCATATCATCAAAAGATGAGCTGTGCTTATACAACGTGATTCGCAACAATACATCTGTAAAAAAAAATCTCAAAAAGTACTTGTATGAGATAGAGTTTATATAGAATCACTCAAAAGATTTATTGATTGAGGTATTCTACAAGAAGCACCAGCATGGAGTATTGATGTATGTTTTGAGTGTGATGACTATCTAATACTCAACAAACCAAAGTGAGTAATTAGTCATCCCAATAGTATATGGGATATGCAGCAACGCTCAGTAGTATGATGAGTCTATCACTATCTCAATAAGCAGTGACTCCCATCAATGTGAAGCTTTGTAAGAGCATGACTTATTCATAGACTCGATAAAGAAACTAATGGGCTCATGATTATTGCAAAAACTGAAATATGACTTCAACACTTTAAAATGCTCTTTCAACAAAAATCTATAGCAACGACACTAGCAGACAAGCATGCAGTTCCACTCAAAAAACGATATAGAGCAACTGCAATAAAAACACCTGCTGCAGAGGATTTTTTAGTCACACTTAAAACAAAACTACCATTTACCCATCAAGCACCAGTAACACCAAAAACACCACGTCCAACAACAAAAGATGGTATTACAATATTTGAAGCAATAGTACAAGAAACTGATCATACTGTCACCTTCTTGATTGAAATCCTTACAGGTAGAACACATCAAATCAGAGTACATCTGAGTGAGCTCTGACTACCAATACAATGAGACTATCTCTATGGAACTGAGGATAAAAAGTGATTACAACTCAGTGCAGTAAGATTAGACTTCCAAGATATAGACTGAACGATGCGCACTATAACACTGGATAATAAATAATAAAGCACAATCCATAGAAAAAATTAGCTGCAAAAATCTAATATTTTTTTAATTCTTTTTTGAGTAACATATTGGTATCTCTTTCTTTAATAATCTGTTTTTTTTGAACTTTCTTTTTTAATTTTCATAATCACAAATGAAGCTTTACACGTCAATGCGTCTCTATAATCTTGAGTGGAACGAGATGCAATCAAGTTTTTTTTGTTCTTTCATACAATCTTGCACGTTGCTTCTTTGTGACAAGAAGTTTTCTTCTTTGTTTAGGATTATATGACGATGCAAGAAGAGCAGGAGTTTTTTCATATAATGGTATAGAGCATTGGAGTAATCGTAATTCATTATCAGCAAAAGAAACAACAGCATTTTGCAATAATCAATGACCAAATTTCAACGATTTTACTTCATGTCACAAAAGCACAAGCCCAGCTTCAAGGGTGTCAATAATCGTATAGTCAAAAAAAGCTTTTTTATTATGAAGAATTGTTCTCATCTAATGAATATTTTTATTTGTTTGTAAATAGATTATTATTTTATATTATTGATTTACTCTTCATTTTAAATACATTTTAGTATCAATTTATTTTGTAATTTAACTTTATGAAAAAATTTATAACACTCTGAGTATTAAGTGTATGAGTAGTACTATTAGCATGATGTGGTACAAATACTAGTACTCCATGAACTGTATCTACAAACAATCAACCAACGCAACAACAACCAGTTTGAAATGTAGCAGTTGCATGAGATTTAGCATCATTAGCACAATGTATCAATGCCAACAATCTTAGAATGTACTGAACTGAATGGTGTGGACACTGTCAAAACCAAAAAAGGATGTTTGGAGACGCTTTTGAATTTATTGATTTTATAGACTGTGATCAAAACAGGGGAACATGTCAAAGTGCTTGAGTAAGAGGATATCCTACATGGATTGATGACAATAATAATTTGTATCCCTGAACGCAAAACGTAGAAAGACTTGCACAAATCGCTTGATGTGAATATCAACCAGAATGACAAAATCAATGAGCAGCCGTGCCTGTTGCAGATCCTGAACCTGCTGTAGTTGATGATCAAGACGATGATAGTGAAATACTAGATGAAGACAATAATGATCCAGTTGAAGAAATTGAAGATGAAATAGATGATGAAATGGAAGAAATCGAAGAAGAAATGAATGATGAAATGGAAGAAGATGAAAATCTTCTAGAGTAAGAAAAGTACTTAAATGAAATAAAAAAAGCTGTTAGTAATTAACAGCTTTTTTTATTAAGAAAGGTCTGAAAATGAGATAAAATTTGATGAAATAAAATATTTCCCGCATGAACACCTTCCTCAAGGAACCTCTATGTTACATTTAATCCTATAAATAGAATGACACATAATTGTTGTATAGAATCCTTTTAAAAGTAATGTTTCAGAGTTTCATTAAATTATAAAAAATACGGATAATCTCTCGACCTTGTAGATAAACGATAGAATAAAAACAAATAAAAGAATTCTTGCAGAAACAGTATAAATGAGTATAACCAGGTAGAATATTTGTGTTACATATTCTTCATGAATTATTATAAAATACAGATACTGCAAAACGCATAGACCAATTTTTATATTATACATAGCACGCTAATGCAAGAACAACGCAATGAATATCAAACTCGTCTTGATAAACTTACAGCGCTCAAGCAGGCAGGCATAATTCCATATGCAAATAGCTTTCATAAAACTCATACCATTGCAGAGTTAATCACTCTTTGATCAGATGAAAAAAATCTTTCTGATGCTGAAACATTACTTTCAAAATGATCATGATCTACATACAGTACAGCATGAAGAGTTATGATGTATCGTACTCATTGAAAACTGAGTTTTGCTACGCTGAGAGACTGATATGGCGACATACAAATTGCATTTGTAAAAAACTTATGTACATGCATGACGTGACATGATAATCTCAAAGAAATCTCAATAGAAAACAAAACTATCAGTGCATATAAGTTTGTAGAAAAATTTATCGATACAGGTGATTTTCTGTGAGTACATGGAGAACTCTTTGTAACAAAGCACTGAGAACTAACTTTATTTGTCAATGAATATCAACTTCTTAGCAAAGCATTAAGACCTCTTTGAGATAAATGGCATGGAATAAAAGATGAAGAAAAGCTCTATCGTCAAAGATACCTAGATCTAACACTCAATAACGAAACTTATCAAAGATTTCTTTTTAAAACTAAATTTTATGATGCACTAAGAGCATTTTACAAAAAAGAATGATTTATTGAAATAACAACATGAATACTTGGAAATGCTGCAAGTGGAGCAGCAGCACAACCATTTATAACACACCATAACGACTATGATTTAGATGTTTATTTAAGAATAGCATTTGAACCAGCACTTAAAATGGCAACGGTGTGAAGATTTGAAAAAGTATTCGAAATCGGGAAAGATTTTCGTAATGAAGGATCTGACCCATCACATCTACAAGAATTTACACAAGTAGAACATTACGCTGCATATCGAAACTACAAAGACAATATGCGTTTTACAGAAAATATGTTTAACTATCTTTTTGAACAGTTATGATTACCTAAAACAATTCCTATCAAAGACAAAGACGGGAAAAGTCGTATGGTTGATCGAACAACACCACGACAAAAAATAGATTATATCGAATGAGTCAAACAAGCAAGTAACTGAATAGATATAACACAATATTGAATGAATGATGCTGACAGACTTAGAGAAGTAATCAAAAAGCAATGATTCACACGAGCATGAATAGAGCAACAATGAACAACAACACTCATTGACTATCTGTATAAGAAAGTCCTAAGACCTACAATACTTGGTCCAGCATTTGTGTATAATTATCCTAAAACGATGCAACCACTTGCAAGACAAAGTGACAAAAATCCTGCTATAGTAGAACAATTTCAACTGGTAGTAAATGGTTGGGAGATCATAAAAGCATATTCAGAACTTGTTGATCCAACAGTCCAAGCTGCTAATTTTGACGAACAAGCACAAGCAATGAGTCAGTGAGATCAAGAAGCAACCAGTAGTGATGATGAATTTTTGCTTGCGATGGAATATGGAATGCCTCCACAGTCTTGATTATGAATGTGACTTGAAAGAATACTTGCTCTTTTAACTGGACAAGATAATTTAAGAGATGTAGTACTCTTCCCACTCATGAAACCACTCAATGATACAAAAAATACTGAAACAGATACATAATAAGTAAAACTTTATCAAATACTCAACACATGCATAGATTTGTTCTCAGAGCGGTATATATAATAATTTTTTTGACTCTTTTTTTTCTACCTTGATGTCTCTCAAACCAACAAGAAACAATAGAAGACAATAATATCGTTTCACTCACAGAATTATGAATTACAGCTTATGAACAAGGAAATCTTCTACAAGCACAAGAGTATTTTGAACAAGCTATAATCCAAGACCCTTCAAATCTGCAAGCATTGCTCAATATGTGAGTTATAGTTGCAGAGTTATGAGAACTCACTCGTGCAATTCGTTATTTTGATGCTGCACTCAACATATCACCCAATGACCCACTCATACTTTATAATAAAGCAACAGTACTGAGTGATCTCAGCTATCACGAAAAAATAGCATGAACAGCAGGTTTTATACTTTATTGACGTCAAGCGCTAGATCTCTTCGATAGAGTTATTAGTATAGATCCTTCATTTACGGATGCTTATATCTTCCAAGGGATTACCCATTATGATATTGGTGATTATGAAACTGCATTACCATATCTCTATACATGATTAGAGCAAGAGCCTGAATCAATCAATGCATTGTTTTATTTATGAAAAACATACAAAGAACTTTGAAACAACAATAAAGCTTTGGAATATTTACAACAACTCCTTCGCCATGACCCTAATCATCTACAAACAAAACAAAAAATCAATCAAATACAAGGACTTTATTATTAAAGACATCATGAACACACAAAAAGCACTCAATGATTATCTGCAAAAAGATATGCAAGCATCAATTGAAGCGAAATCATTTATAGATCACTTACTCTACAAAACGCAAGAAACAATCGATAAATGATTGAGAGTTTTGATATTAGCGATGACCAAAAGATCTTCAGAAGAAATTACAAATTTCATGCTCTCTAAATGATTTAAAACATTCTATCTGCATAGTGAAATTGATACAATAGATCGCTGGGAAATTATTCAAAAACTCAAAAGCTGAGAAGTAGATGTCCTTGTATGAGTCAATCTTCTCAGAGAAGGTATTGATCTACCAGAAGTGTGATTTATCGGCATACTTGATGCTGACAAAGAATGATTTCTTAGATCAACAACAGCATTAATACAAAATATTTGAAGAGCAGCAAGAAATCCAAACAGTGAAGTTGCACTGTATGCTGATAAATTTACATGAAGTATCCTTGCATCATTACGAGAAACATATCGTAGAAGAACAATACAAGATACATTCAATAAAGAACATGGAATAAAACCAACACAAGCTCAATCAAATATCAAAGAACTCAAAATTGTAAAGTCTGATGAACCTTTACAAGAGTTTGGATCACTGACAAAGTGAAAAGTAAAAAGACTCAAACGTATGACTAAAAAAGAAAAAGCAATGATTGCTGAAGATCTCAAAAAACAGCTTGATCAGGCCATTAGCGAATGGAGATTTGAAGATGCTGCACAATTGAGAGATCAACTTAAATCGCTCAATGATGAATAAATACAATTGCAACAAGCTTCTACATCTCTATTATTACAGCATTTATAATTAAAAAAATTTATGAGTTATAAAGAACCCGCTTGATTACAATGAGTCAAGGAATTCCACGAACTCTTTGATGCATATGTAGGAAAAACTCCACACATTCCACCCCAAGAAGTGCAAGCATTAAGAGTTTCATTACTACAAGAAGAACTTAATGAACTCAAAGAAGCATTTGCTCAAGGAGATATTGTAGAGATGGTTGATGCATTAACTGACCTACAGTATGTATTGAGTGGAGCAGTACTTGCATGCTGAGTACAAGAGATTTTTTGAGATTGTTTTGATGAAGTACATACCTCTAATATGTCCAAAGCCTGTAAAACAAGAGAAGAAGCTGAAAAAACAGCACAATGGTATAAAGAGAACAAAGATACTGATGCGTATATAGTAGAAAAAAAGTGAGTATTTCTCGTACACAGAGTAGGGGACCATAAAGTATTAAAATCTATAAACTATACACCTGCACACCTCCAAAAAATTATCAATAACAATGTATAACAATGCCTAAGACACCTATCCTAAAATCAGAAGAACAAAAGGAAATTCTTAGAGATGCTTGAAAATGGCACAATGAACTGTTGCGTATTCTTATGGAAGCTGCAAAAGAGTGAGTAAGACTTGTTGATATAGAACAGCAAGCTGAAAACTTTTTAAATATGCATAATCTCACATGAGCTTTTAAATGATATCATTGATTCCCTGCTAATTGTTGTTTATCAGTCAACGATTGTGTTGTACATGGTATTCCAGATGATACTATCTTGCAAAATTGAGATCTCCTCAAAATTGACATTGGAGTGACCTATAAAGGTCTTATTACCGATGCCGCAGTATCGCTCATTATTTGATGAAAAGAACATAATAAAGAAGCTGCAAAGCTTGTACAAGCAACACATCTAGCATTAGATAAATGATTAAAGACTCTTTACCCTTGATCTACATTTCTATGATATGGTAAGACAGTAGAACAAACTATTAAGGATAATTGAATGAGTATCATAAAAAATCTCACCTGACACTGAGTATGATTAGACGTTCATGAAGCACCAACAATATACAATCGGCCACATAAATCATTGAAAAAAATTATTGCAGAACCATGAATGGTTGTTGCATTAGAACCAATCACAGCGATCAGTAGCAATAGTTATACACATGGCAAGAAAAATGAATGGAATCTCTATACTCAAAATAGAGACCTTTGAGCACAACGAGAATACACAGTTATTATCAATGATACAAGAATTGAAATAATAGCATGAATTCAAGAATACCACTAAGTGGATAATCTTGAAAAATCTTCAAAATTTCTTATAGTACTACATATTCATTTATATACTGTTACATACTCAAGCAATGGCAAAAAAAACAAGTACCAATAAAAAGACTGCATGAAATCATGATGATCTGCAAAAAACTATAGAAGATCTACAAAAAAAACTCAAAGAACAAGAAGATATAGCAAAAAGAGCACAATCAGACTATCTGCATCTAAAAATCGATATGGATGCGCTGGTAACAAGAACACAACAACAGCAACAAACACAAAAAATTGATACGCTTATACAAGTATGAAAGCTGTTATTACCAGTCGTGTGACAGTTCAAAGTCACAATCTGATCGATGAATAAAGAAACACAAGAAAGTCAATTATGAAAAGCATTAACGTTAATGTATCAAAAAATGTTAGAATGACTCAAACAGCTACATATCTATCCTATTGATTCACAAGTATGAGATGAGCCTGACGTAGCAAAACACATGCCACTATGAACTCAAGAGGCACCAAAAAAATCACTTGCATGAAAGATACTTGCAGAAGTTGAAAGTGGATATATATATAAGCATGAATCAGTTGAAACAGTCATCATACCAGCAAAAATAATCGTATGAGTATAATCTCTTTATTCCTTATTTATTATAAGAATGAATTTTAAACAAGAACTAGCAGGGTATTGAGTACAACAAACAGCAATACTCACAGAACAACAAATCAAAGAGAAAATTGATACAACAATAAGTAATACTTTTGCACGATTAGCCTGACTATTACTTATATCATTTTGAATAGCATACGCAGCATGAGTATGAATTATTACACTACCTATCTCAGCTCCACTCTATCGAGGATCATGGATAGCATGATTATGAATAATTTTTTGGATTAGTATGAAACGACAAAGCTTACAATATAACACTATTGCGTTGTTGCTCGTTGTTTTCGCATTATTACAATGATACGGATTATCATGAGTATTTATGATTTACAGTTTATGATCAATCTACAATGTCTTTCTCACAACGTGAATAGCATTTGGAGTTCTTGCAGTAATTTGATGGAAGACAGATATAGATATCACAAGAGTGTGACCAATTCTTATGGGAGCATTAATATGATTAATTATTGCAATGGTCATCAATATGTTTTGGTGAAATGCGCAATTTGATATATGGATTAGTATTATTTGATTAGTAATATTTGCATGATTTGTTTTATATGATATGAACTTAATAAAACAACAAGCACTATTTATGGATAACAGAACACCATTACTCATATCACTTTGATTATTTATTAATTTTGTGAATATTTTTCTCTTTCTTTTGAGATTAATCTGAAACGAGTAAATATCTTCTACAACTTTGTATTGACATTTTATAATTTAGGTATATAATTTATATATACCTTTTTTATTCTCTAAGAGAATCCTATGTCATTACTCCTCATTTGTTACGTCTGCTGACAGGCAGAAAAAGTGAGATTATCAATATGGTTGCTGATTATATCTATCGCAATTTACCTTTTCTCACTTAATGGTGCACAAATATATGCATCATATAATCATTACGAACATGAAACATATTGAAATCCAATACACTATACACACTACGAAACACCATCACAAGAAATGCTCAATAAGTTAATAGCATGAAAAGAGAGATTTGGAAACACAATACTCTATTATGGTCAAAATACTGAATTTTACAGACTAGTATGATCCCTTTTGGAAAGTAAAGAACCTAATATGCATTTAGATTATTTAGACAAAGTCTTAGTGATTATGCAAAGAATGAGTGATCATGAAGCTACTCAGTATCGTTTACATCGTCAATGAATTATTCTATGATTACAGGCAGTTAGAGATGCTGCTGTTAAACAGACGAGAGACTGAACAAGCACACTTCATACATTATATACTATCAGCAATCTATGAAATGGATATATACAGTTACTTACAAAAAGGCCTAATGAGTATCATATATGATGGTATATCAATAATAGATTTTATAGTAACTGTGAACGAGCTCAGTGTAATAGAGTAGTTTTACCAGTAGAGCAAGGTGATACTATAACAGTCTACTACTCACTGACTAATATGGAACAATGAGTTATTGCCTACAGACATTAAAAGTATTGTACAAGTATTTTAAAAATAATATATATAAAATTTCTTGAACTCTTGTAACTATTCGTCATTTTTTCTATCTAAACCATTTATGAAAAAAATTAACACTAGTAAAATATCATTAATTAAGTTTGTAAATAGATAAAAAGCAGTTTTGAAGTATTTATATTTGCTATAAGCATATTTATGTATATAACAAACTGTTTTTATTCTTTTATTAGTATTATACACTTATGAAAAAAACAACACGACTTATCATTATTATTTTAGCTGCAGCAACACTTCTTGTAATTTATTCTCCTGAAGAAGAAGTAACAGCACCAGCTAATAATAATATTATACGTACTACTCCTCCTGCAGATATTGATGCAGATGATGAACTTATTGATGAGGATTTTGATGAAGATCTTGAAGATGATCTCGCAGAAATTGAAGAAGCTTTGGAAGCATTGCTTGGATGAGATGAGGATGAATCAGACGAGACAATGGATAATGAAAATGGAGATGAATCAGATGACACAATGAACGGTGATGAGACAAATGATGAAATTGATGTAGAATGAGAAGAAGTAACGCTTTCATTGAACTGATACGCTGAATTTGGAACAGAAGAACTCCAACAAGCATTATCAGACTGAATGCAAGTTGCTTTGTTCTTCCATGCTGACTGGTGTCCAACATGTGCTGCGCTTCATAACTCATTAAATACAAATACTACCGCGTTTGATGACGATATGGTAGTCTTTAAGCTAGATTATGACTCAGAAACTGAGCTCAAGGAACAGTTTACTATAACATCACAACATACTGTAGTATTTGTTGATGCAGACATGAATGAAACAAACAGACTATGAGATGCTATAACGTATCAAGATGTTCTTAACTGATTTTGAGGATAGAAAAAGATAGTTGAATTGAAATAATCAACTTAAAAAAACCAATAAAATTTTATTTTTATTGGTTTTTTTATTACTCTGACAAACTTTATTTTTTAGATTTATCTGCATATCATCTAATAAACTCATCCCAGTGCATTGATTTTTTTCAAGCAGGTTTAACATACAGTGATTTTACTGCTTGATGAAGAACTATTGATCATCATTTCTCTTGAAAAAATAATGGTAAATGATGGGTTGCTGAATAGACTGCTTGATGAAGAATCATTGATTCAATAATAACTATTTTATTATAAAGATGAGTATAAATTTTTGGCCAAAGAGCATATGCCTGATATTTTTTATATATTTCAGACAAAGAGTCAGTAAATCAGTCAATTTCTGCTTCTTCTTTAGCAATTTTTCAACAGAATGTAGCTTCTGTATCATCCTGAGGGATTGGATCAACTCTTCATTTACAATAAGACCATATTGTCTCCAATGTTTGCTTTGGAGCTTTGGAAGAGAGTTGCTCGATCAACGTTAAAACGGTTCGATCAAACTGAATTGGAAGAGGATGAGACGATAATATAGCTCACTCATCTAATCATTCTGACATTTTCATAACAGTAAATCAGGCTGCATCATGATCATCGAGAAAAACTGACTGCAAGGGTGAAGCTCAACGAAATTTAGGAAGGAGAGATCAATGAACGTTAATTGTACCAAATATAGGTATATCCAAAACTTGACGGGGTAGAATCTTTCAATAAGCGACAACAAGTATAATGTCAGGTTGTAACGCTTGCAAACAGGATATGCAACTTTGTGCATCATCTCAATATTTTTTATGAGTAGTTTTTAACGAAGATGGTGTATATACTGGTATTGAACGATTTGTTTTTTTATTATATGCAGAAACCTCTTGAGCAATAATATTATCACGATAATTCATTCACCTTCCATAGGGTACAGCTGGTTGTGTTACCACTCAAATCAACTCAAAACGATCATCAGCTACAAGTGCATGAAGAAATGGAACTCAAATTGGTGATCAACTAAAATACACAAGACGAATATGTGCAGGATCATATACCTTTTTTGTTCATCATGTACAAGAACTCACTCTCTCCATAGTATAGTGAAATCAACGAATAAATCAGTATCTCTTAAATACTTCTAAACCAAACTGACTACAATGTGGGGTATGACAACAAACATTTCTTCAAAGTATATGCCCAAGTAATCAAACACTTGGTGAAAAAATTATCTGATAAATATATATCAGTCATTGCATCAATAATGCAAGCAGTCTATTGAAAAAAGAAAACACGTGATATATTCATTGTCAAATTTTTTTGATAATCTTTATAGACCAGTTCATCTATCCATTAGTTTCAATAAGTTCTGGAAGATCTTCTACAAATATTTCCATTGTTTCAAGGTTGTTAGTAAACCATTGAGCAATAAATTGTTTATCTGATGCTGATCATACATATTGAGTATTTTCAGGAAGTGTATCAATTGCTACTCATGTACACTCATAGACGATAATATCCGGTTCACTTGCTACATTTTCTGCATTATTCCAAGTTGTAACATGTACTTTATAATCACACATAACTCAAGGCTGTTCAAATGATTCTACCTCTTCTAAAACTTCTCAAAAATAACTCACTCACTGTCTTGAGAACCACATAACAAATCATCTAATTGAAGTATACTGTAACCATCAATCAAATGAATCTGGTCTTTCTACTGATAATGATGGGGGAGCAATTGGATCAGGAAGTTCTCACAACTCATCTAGATCTGATTGATCATGTTCGTTATCAGTAGATCAGTCTACTATTGGTGTTTCATCTTGTTCATGCTGTGTATCAGTTACTTCTTCTCAATTATCTTGATTATCTCCTTGATTTCATATTTGTTGATTATCTTGATTATTTTGTTGCTGTGATCAAAGACCTTGTTCTGGTCAAATAATAATTTGTTCTCATGAAATCTCATCAACTGTTTCTTCTACAGGAGGTGTCACAGAAACAGTTTCATCATCTGTTATATATGATAAGAGTTCTAATGTCAAAGGTGTTCAAATTCTCAACGCAATCTCACAAGTTGCCATACTACCTTCTGAAGAAGTTCACTGCACAGTGATTCTATAAATTCAATTTCATCTATCATTATAATCAAACGTATCAATACTTTCTAAAGTAGACTCTACAGATCTACATGTTTGTGAGTTCTCACGAATAAATGTTTCAATAATATCTTTATTGATAAATCAAAATAATGACGCAAACGTAGTAATATTTCTTTGATCAGTTGCACGCAGTGAGTATCATGTAATATCTTCATAAAATGCAAACCAAGTAGTTGTTTCAGTAAGATTATAAAACGCAACTCATTGAGTATTTGTAAAAGAATCATTATTAAATGCAATAAACCTTTCTTCTAATGCAACACAATCCTGTAAAGGATCTCATACTCTACATGGAAATCACTCAATAGTGAATACTTCGTTATTATTATTTTCTCTATCAACTAATACAAGAGTATCATTACTTCTTTTGACTTCATATCATTGCATTGCTCAAAGATCAAGCATAATTCAGAAATCAATATCATAAAATAAGCTACTATTTCACTGTAAAGTAATTTGTCTATCATCAACTAGTCATACTCACGATGATCTTACAACTTCAGTTACTAAGATAATAGGTAATCATGAATCTATGGTTGAAATAGTTCATCTAAGTTGGACTGGTCAGAGATATTGTGAAAGATCTAATTCAGTACTTCTTGCTCAAAATGTAAGTCCTGCATCAGTTACAAAATTATGTGTATAAGATCATAATCATTCTCTTTGTGTAAGAGTTCATCTCTCAATTACTTGCTCTCACACAAAACGTCTTGATTCTGTTTGTTGTGTACTTTCTGATGAAGATCACGACTGTAATGATAATACAAACCATACCACTCATCATATAATAATTATCCATGAGATAATCAGCATGATCATAATTGGTCTTGTATTATTTTTAGAAGGTTTTGAATACATTGTATAACATAGAAATATAAAAATAGATTCAAAGAATTAAGCCATAAAAGAGAGAGCAGACTACTATCTCAGTTCACAACTGTACTGAGTGTATTGAAATAAAATATAATTTCTAGTGCATTCATAATATTTTATTGTTAAACCTCAGTAGAAATGTCAGTAGTTATAACTCAAGTTAAATTGACATAAATATACAGATTTAAGGATGGAGCACAACTAATAAGGAAGTATTTTATAATTTAGGTTTGTT
>SKJI01000013.1 GCA_007115995.1 candidate division SR1 bacterium | reverse complement strand
TTGTTCATTGTAGTTGTGTTATACATAGCTAAATAGTCAGCATATAAAAGTGCGAGCACTTCTTATTCTACTGACAATTTAACTTGAGTTCAACATTGACAGTTTAACTGGGTTTCTACATAAAGAATTAATAAATATTGCTTTTTTGTAAAAAATATATATAATATACTTATCATTTTTTATATTATAAAAAATTATCATGTCCATAAAAAATTGGGAGACTGTAACGATGCCTGATATTGAAGGCTGAACAAATGCATTGCTCAAACAAAATGGTGATAATGATGAGTATCTTTTACAATACCGTGATAAGAAGAGTTGAGAGTGGGTATATACCAAGTGAACATCAGCTGAAATTTTAAAGAAAACATGATATGATATTATACATCTATTTGAAGAAGATTTTTCAGAAGATAACGATGTACAAACTGAAAATAATACACAAATAGATGCAGTACAACTTTCTGAGCGTCTTCAGGAAACTATTCAAACTTTGATTGCATGATATAACAGAATGAGAAAAAAAGCTCCGCTGGATGTTAAACCTGACGTGATACAAGATGCTGAAGTTAGAAAATGTTTTGTGAAGGATGTTAATCGACTGGATGACGGTATGTATTTCGAAAATAAAGGTATATATTTCGAAAATAAAAAAATTACTCTGTCAGATTGGATAACATATTTTATTGCACCAACTTTGAAAACTCAATGATTTAACTGTGGATATCCTTCACCATCATATTTAATTAATTCTATGAGTACTAATAAAGAATTCCATTTTCCTGATGATGCCAAGTTAGATTTTTATTTCTTGCTTTTTCCTCAGCAATTAGAACCATTGAAAGAAAATAATAAATACTGCAAAGTTGATACGATTGCAAAAGAGTATATAGAGCGCATAACAACAGCTATTGCTAAAAAAATTGAAACGAGTTATCTTGATGTTCGTGATGCAGATCCTCGTAAAAAAGATACGAATACTAATCGAAAATGAATCTGATTAGATATCAATTCTACATGAGCTTTTGATAATCTCATCAAAGAGATTGTTGATCAGATCAAAGTGATTGATTATAAAGAAACGATGCTTTGGTATATAAGAGATACTATTAATAAAAAACTCGAAGATAGGAAACTTTCTTCTGATATAGGTGTTGTTTTTAACACTCATTTACAATATCCTTTATGAATTTCTTTGCAAAAATTTCCGCTTTATGTTTGTTCTTTGATTGATGATAATGCCTTGCTGAGATCGTAACGCACCTACTCCATCCTTGCTCTGACCAATCCATCCAAGACTCATGCAGTAAAGAGGACGATGATCCCCTGGTCGATCGAGTGGAGTGTTTCTGAAAGGTCAGATGCGTTTAATGGGAAAGCGTTTCGATACTGTGCAGTTTGTTGAGTAAATGTCGTAAGTGATCAAGCATATTGAATAGGATGATTTGAATATTTTTGTTGGATGGTTGTATAGTCTTCTCTCGCATGATAGATAGAAAACAAATAGACGCGCTGAGCTGTTGCAAGAGCGGTTTTGAATGCGTCATAAAATTCAACAACTCTGGTGAGTTGGTGCGGTTCGAAAATGACCGTGATGTGCGTGTCTGGGTAGTGTTCTTGTAGTGCTGAGAGTGTTGATGCTATCTCAACGGGATGGTGTCAGTAATCAGAGATTACAGGGATATTGTGAGCATTTGTTCCAAGATGTTCGGCTCTTCTGCCAATACCACGAAACAGTTCGATGCTTGTCTGGAGATTGGCTGGTTGATCGAGAAGGTCATTGAGTACGGCGTATGCAAGCGATGCATTGGTGTGATTGTGTCATCATAACAGATACGCAAACGAAAACTGTTGCGTTGGTATCGTTTTTATTATCGGACTAAACGATGCTTGCGTGGTTAGATAGGTGGTAATTGCTGTAATTCACGCATCGTGATTGGCTGGAATATACAGCGTATTTTTGACGCGTTGAGCAAACAAAAAGAAGGTCTCGTAGTAGTGTTCTTCGCTCCCATAGGTGTCGAGGTGATCACCATCGCAGGTCGTAATAATCGCATAGTCGACATCAAGATGCAAGAAATGCTTGTTGTACTCATCTGCTTCGACAACTAAGGTGTAGTGCTTGTATAATCATTCTTGTAGTGGCGCTTTGCGTGAAACTATTTGATCGACTAGCGCTTTGAGATCGTTGGTAGCGTTAGGGTTACAAAAGTATCACTTGTTGTTCCAGTCTGGTAGTGTCGCTCCGATTATTCCTATACCCATTCTAGGGTCGTGCTGACTCATTGTATGTGCAAGCATACTACTTGTTGAGCTTTTGCCGTGTGTACCTGTTACTGCAATCGTTCTACAGTATTTAGAGAGCTCTCACAAAAATTGAGCATAGAGCATTGGATAGACTGCTGTGATATGGTTTTCTTGTGCATGGTGACGTGCAGTTTCTACTTCTACGCTTTGTACAGCAGCTTGAGAGTAGATAACGAAATCAGTGGGTTGGACTGTGTAGTTCCCATGGCCTAGAATAATGCGTACTCATTGCTTCTCAAGCTTTTTGGTGACTACTGATTCCGTCGCATCAATTCATACGATCTGAGTGTATCACAACTCCAAGAGTAATCAGGCAAGTCATGACATTCATGATCATCCTATTCCAACTAGAACAAACTGTGGTTGTATCATCGTGTTGCAAGGAAGTAAAGTGTTTTATAGAGTAATTGTTTCACAAGCAATTGAAAGTATAAAAAAACTCTGTCACGATGATACAGAGTTTTTTTTGGTGTGAAATGAATTATTCAGCTTTTTCTTCTTCTGGTGTTTCTTCAGTAGTAGATTCTTCAGCAGCTGTTTCAGTTACTTCTTCTTCGTCTTCACCGTTTTTCTTTTTTCTTTTTCTATCTATTAGTGTAATGTAATTATCAAAGAAGGTATCTCATGATTGTTTCTTGGCAAGCTTTGCAACTCTGTTTGATGGTTGCGCACCTTTTGCGATTCGTTCTTTGATGGCATCGATATCCATTTGTGTTTCGTGCTTCATCGGATCAAACCATCCTAAAACGAGCATGTATCCAGATTGTGCTGGCTTTGTATGTTCTGTAAGCACAACTCTATAAAATGGTTTTTTGTGTTTTCATCATCTAGCGAGTCTGATTTTGAGCATAAGTATGGAACATAAAAAAATAAAGTATGTGAACTACAAGTGGCTATGAGTGAGGTACTCCTTGTAGTGTCTGACTGACTTGTTTGATTATTTTAATTTACCACCTTCAGTAAACTTTACTCTTTTTCTTACTTTTGGATCGTACTTCATAAGTACTACTTTGTCAGTAGTAGTCATTTTGTTTTTTGTTGTGAAGTAGCAGAACCCGCTTTCACTTCTCAACTTAATAATAATTCTGTTTCATTTTTTTGCCATTGTTTTCTCAATGAAGGTAATAAAATTATAGCATATATGCTCTTATGAGCTCTTTAGCACCGGGGAGACTCGAACCCCCGACCTCGACCTTATGAGAGTCGCGCTCTAACCGGCTGAGCTACGGTGCCATATGTATGATTCGGAGAGAGAGGGATTCGAACCCTCGGTACCCGTTAAAGGTACAACTTCTTAGCAGGAAGCCCCATTCGACCACTCTGGCATCTCTCCAGTTTTTTGCTCAAAAACAAAAAAATCAGTGCAAGAAACTATAGTTATTTGTTTGCTGAATGCAAGAGATAGGAGAGGAAAGTTGGGTAGGGTCGAAAAGTATTTATTCATTTTTTAGTGACTGCTAGGATTTACCAGTCTTGTAAGATTTTGTATTATTTTCTCATTGTTTACATTATTATATATATACGAACTTGTATGACGTTATCAATTGATTTAATTTTTTGACTCTTCAAACATATAACTAATTTTTTCTTGAAAGTAATTCTATAAATAATATAATACATATTATTATTTATTTGTAAATAATAAGTATGAAATATGCTCCTTGAATTTCAGAAAAATTTGCCAAATCATCATGGTCGATTACGGATTGAACGAACACATATTTTTGTTGATTATGAAGAAATAAAAAAGTTCCTTTTGAAAGGCTTATTATACATGATCAAATAATACAAAAAACTCAAGAAGTAGTATCTGACTGTTTGGCAAAATATCCCTCTGCAAACATTAGGAATGATATTACTTTTTACCAAGTTCCAGTAGACGATGTTTGATGAATGTATGATAAAAATTTTATTTGATTGTGATGAATATACAGATTTAGTATTCATACGATTGCACATGAATTAGTTCATGCTTTTTCAGATAATTGAAAAAATGTGTGATTTTTTGATATAGATACAAAACAATGAAGGTGTATGAATGAATGATTTACAGAATATATTACCAGAAAGATTATTATGCCACATATCCCACAAGACTTACATGATTTATCGAAAGATGCGACATATGAGTTCATAAAAAAATTCAAAAATGCTAATAAACGATATCATGCATTCTCTGCAAAATTCATAAAAGACAGAATACTGCCATATGATTATCGAGTATGATGTATAGGTCAATGTAATAGTCGGGAGAGTAAATGATATATAGGAAGCACTTATGATAAAGATATGGATTTAGTATCACATTGTATAGCAACGTTAGAGCAAAAAAATATATGTAAAGATGAGTTGCTTGATGACTTTTTTGCTAGTAATCATCAAAATATATCTGCTAAGTTATCAAATTTTAGACGACAAGATTTATGTAGTCTGTATCCATATGAGGCATATTTCTTGGCAGGTGATGCTAGAACACAAAATCAACAAAAAATTGATGAGTATATTGCATTGTTTGGAAGAAAGCCAAGAAATGATATATATGTATAAATAATGGTTATATTACTTATTGCTTTGATTGTTTTTGTATCTCCCATCACGCTCATGCAGTTGGCGTTTCTTGTATATAGAGACGAGAGAGTATGACTCATGCAGGAAGTGAAAGAGTATTGTTGAACTCATGCGCAAACTGTTGAGCAAGTAGTTCAGTAGATGGAGGAAAGTCAAAAAACACGACCTTATGTCATGCTTGTTGTAAGTACTCACCAATAGGATCTCATTTTTGTGTTAGAAAAGCGTGATCATACTGTTTTTGTATATGATCTTTGAATGGTTTAAGTGCCTTATGATCGATGATAAATCATGTGTCTTGTGTGATAATGTTTTCCGATTGTATAGTAACTGTCACGGTAAAATTATGACCATGCACAAAACGGCATGCTCACTCATAGTGCATCAAACGGTGTGCAGCAGCAAAATGAAATGATTTTGTAAGGGTAAACATAGTTGTTTTTGTAGAGTTTTAGTTGTGGATTGCAAGACGTTTTGATTGTGTTGGTTTCACCACATCCCACTTGCAACATTTCACTCTTTGAGTATACTTGATAGTATTTTTTTAGATGATGATTGCAGTATTGATGGGTTATGTTACTAGATTTGCTCCGTCTCCTACGGGGAGTTTACATATAGGATGAGTGAGGACAGCATTGTATTGTTGGTTGTTGGCGAAGCAGACCAATGGACAGTACAAGTTGAGGATTGAAGATACTGATCTGGCGAGGTCGACCAAGATTTACGAGCAAGAGATTCTCGATTCGTTTCGTTGGTTTGGGCTTGATTGGGATGCAGGGCCTGAAAAAGATGATGGGATGGGTCCGTATTATCAGATGCAACGTTTGGAGATTTACAATAAATGGGTTCAGCAACTCATCGATCAAGGAGACGCGTATTATGCATGGGAAACTGCAGAAGAGCTTGAAGCTATGAGAGAACTTGCAGCACAAAATAAACAACCATTCAACTATAGAGAGCAATCATATACACCAGAACAACTTGCTTGTTTTGTAGAGGAATGACGCAAGCCTGTTATTAGATGTAAAGTCCCTGTCGACCAGACTATTACGTTTGTAGACTGAGTCAAAGGTGAAACATTATTTGCAATGAAGCAGTTTGGTGATTTTGTGATTGTTAAATCAGATGGTGTACCGACGTATTATTTGGCAAATGTAGTTGATGATTATTTACAAGGAATTACGTATGTGATTAGATGAGAAGAACATTTATCAAATACACCGAAACAGATCGTGTTGTATAATGCATTATGATTTTCATTGCCAGAGTTTGCACATTTGCCGCTGATGCTCAATCCGTCGGGAAAGAAAATGTCCAAGAGAGATACCAATATTGGCTTGATCTTGGTGCATCAGTTTAGAGAAGCGTGATTTTTGCCGGAAGCGATTTTGAATTTTATAGCGATGATTGGATGGAATCCATGAACAGACAAAGAATTCTTTACGGTTGATGAACTGATTGAGCATTTTTCTATGGAGAGAGTCCAGAAGGCTAATGCTGTGTATGACTTCAAACGTGCGTTGTGGTTTAATAGTGAATATCTCAAAGCGATGGATAATCAACAGTTTATAGAGAAGTTGATTGACTATCTTTACTTGTATGGTGATGAACATTGGAAGGGTATTATAGAATCATCAGATCGTGACTATTGGTTGCAATTTGCTCCGTATATTAAAGTAAGAATACAAACCTTTGAGCAGTTTAAGGAGTACTGCGATTACTTCTTTTTGAGAAAACCAGTTGAACAAACTCTAGTCAATAAAGAAAAAATGTGAGTAACTAATGAGTTGGTACATGGGATGTTGCATGCATGCATACATATGCTTGAGTCCCTCAGTGATGCACAACGAACTGAAGAAACAATCAAAGAGTTATTGATAGATTTTATACAAACGCAATGACTCAAAAATGGACAAGTCTTGTGGCCATTGAGAGCTATGCTCACCTGAGTAGAAGCGAGCCCATGAGCATTTGAGATGTTGTATCTCCTATGAAAAGAAGAAAGTCTTCTGAGATTAAAGAGTTACTTAAATACTCTGCATACAGCCTAGTTTTTTGACAAATCCAATTTTTTTCCATATAATTCAGTAAGTACTCTTTATCTTACTAGATTATTTATGGTCTCATATCTTCGTTGAGTTATTACAATTATGATGCTATGCATTTGGATCTTATCATGATTTTTAGTGTATGCATGATTAGACTATCCGCTCAGAGAGTGAAGAACAATTTTGACACAACAACAAGAAGACGTGATTGGACAAACAATAAGAGAAAGTGAGAATCCATTGAGAGATGGGACTGGTGCGATATGAGAGTGAATTGGTGATACAAGCGGAGATGATAGTATTTTTTTTAGTGAAATTAGTTCAACTGCTGAGGCATGGACTGAATTTACAAGGGCATGGACATGATTTTTGAATCGAGTATTGTGAATATCGTGACTAGTAATGCTGATCTATTTAATATATCATGGTATGCTTGTTGTCACCTGAGCTTGAGACGAAGAAAAAATTAAAAAATGACGATCGTGAATTAGAACAGCAATGATAGCTATTTTATGAATCGCTTTAGCTTGGTTCTTAGTGAGTATTGTTTTTTGGCTTATTACCTTACTTGTAACATAATGAAAAGAGATAGATGTAACGGCATAGTTCTTTCTTATTGTAGCAGTCTGAAAAAAATCATATTGAGTATGATAATGAGTTTTTTCTTAGTATGATGATTATTTGCTTATACTATTCCTACAGAGTTTCCTTATTGATCTGACAATCAAACATGACAGGAGGCAATAGATTTCGGTGTTCTTATTAGAGACGATGCAGTAAATCCAACTGATGGTGTTTCAGAACAAATTCAACAAGCATTTGGTATTGATCTTGAATGAGAACAAAGGGCAACAAATTATGTGTTAGAGGTTATCAATTGGTTATTGGCAGTTATTTGATTACTTGCTCTTACTGTCTTGATTTACGCATTCTATAAAATGGTCTTTAGAAGTAGTGATGAAGAATGACTCAAAGAGGCTCGCAAGATGGCATGAATAGCAATACTTGCACTCTTTGTTATCTGATTGGCACGAATTATTGTTAGTCAACTTTTTGATATATTCTTCCAAGTAAAAGTTGATATAGATGTGTAGTTTTATTCTTATAAATGTATAATGTTCTGATTTAATAAAGAAAAATCTAAAATCAAACAATGAAAAGAAAACAATGTTTTTAATACAGAAACAATGTTGCCTATTTCTGAAATTAAATGAAATACCTTGATTATGAAGGATGGATCTATAAGAGCAATTGTCAAACTTACTTGAGTCAATATTGATTTAAGAAACTATGAAGAACAAGAAGCAATAGTAGAACAATACAAAAAATTCATTAATTGATTATGATTCCCTATTCAAATACTGGTGCGTAATGATTATTTAGAACTTTCTGATTATATTAATTATATGAGATGAAATATCGATGCTCTTGATACATGATTGCTCAAAGAGCAATGAGAATGATATATAGACTTTCTTGATGATATTAATAAACAACAAGGTTTACTTTTTATCAAACATTTCTATATCGTTATTCCATATTATCCAGCTGAAAAAGATGAAGATGGTATCAAAAAACCACGATGGCAAAAGTTTCTTGATGCAATGAGTGCAGTAGACACTCCTGAAAAAGTTGTCGAAAGATATAGAATATTCCTCAAAAACCAAAAATATCTCGATACGAGAGTCGCTGTGATTAGTGACTCATTGAAATGATTGTGAGTTGAAGCACAAAGATTATCATTGACTGATATTATTTCTTTGCTGTTTTCTTGTTATAATCCAGATGCTCACAAAACTCAGGCAGAGTTTGTATAAAAGAATAGACTATACATATGAGAAAAAAAATTCATCAGTTAGAAGATTTGCTTAAGAGTTTTGTTAAGAAAGTTTTAAGGTCTCTTCAGATATTTTTAGATAGGTGATAATATCCTGTAATGCATCCTTTGCTGTCTGATGCATGAGTGGTAAATCAGCAAGTTGTTCTGTTGCAAGAGCAAGATGGTGATTAATCAGCTGTGCGGTTTCTTGAAGTGCTCAACTTTTTTTGATAAGAGACTGGATAATGCTGATAGTGTCTGCATCGAGTTTTTTTCAACGGTTGTTGAGAATATATTCGCGTTCAGATTCGGTAATTGCTACAAGGGTGTTATGGAGAAGAATAGTTTGATTTCATTCTTGAAGGTCTGAAAATGTTGTTTTGTTGGCGTGCGTATCGATACAATCCATAAGATCATCTCTGAGTTGGAATGCTGTTGCAATATTGTTACCAAGCGCTTCAACGTGATCGAGTGTTGTTTGTTCAACGTTTGCAAGCTTTGCACCAAGCATCATAGGTCTTGTAAACGTATAGTATCATGATTTAATTTTATCTTTGAAGAGAATTTCTTTTGCAGTGTAGAGATGTTGGCTTGCTGACATATGGACATCAATCATCTCTCCGATCACGACTTCTTCTGCAAGACTAATGATTAATTGCATGATAGATATGTTATCACAATATTTTAGTACGTTTTTCCATGCTCGTGTATAGACAAGATCTCACAGTAACATTGCTTGTGCGCTTCAAATATGGTCGTCTTTGTAGAGAGCTGCAGCATGCAGATGATAGGTGGGTATGTTGTGTCTGATTGTTCATTTATCGATAATATCATCATGGATCAGCGCAAAGAGATGAATAAGCTCGTTGCTCATTGATAGTTGCAAGATATGTTCATGGGTTCATCCAAATCCTTGATGGAGGAGATAGACGAGATATGGTCTAATTCTTTTCCCACCTTGGTGAAATTGTTTGATATAGTTGGTAAGTGCTTGAAATGTATCATCAGAAAAATGGCTATGTACTGATGCACACTGTTCATCCAAAAACGTTGCAAACTGTTTGTCAAAGACGGTAATAAATTCTTTTCGTTTCATTGTCTGTTTCTATAGATTGGTGGTGGAATAACAAGAGATTATATATCATCATTGTAAAAGTAATTTTTCGGAGATTTCTAATAATGTATTGATATATTTTATTTATTTGATATATTATGTTTTGGTCTACTCTCTGATATTTATTCTCTATCATTTCATATGAAGTTAATCTTTGTAAGGCATTGAGAAACGCTTGAAAATCAAGCAGGAATATTGCAAGGTCATATACCATGAATTTTATCTGAACGTTGAATACAAGAAGCGAAATCTCTTGCAAGAAGTCTTGCCACTACTAAAATTGATTATATCTATTCAAGTGATTTACAAAGAGCAGTTGATACAACGAAATTACTTGCTACCTATCATGATTGAATTACCGTAACATATTTAGAGTTATTAAGAGAGAGATCGTTTTGAGATTTTGAATGAAGACCTCGTGAAGAATATTTCAATATGGATCGTGATATGTCTCCTATGAATTGTTGAGAAACTGATCATGAACTTTTTATGAGATCTAAGAAATTCCTAGCTTATCTCCAGAAACATTACGATGCAGAAGGTACTTTCCTAATTGTATCGCATTGATTTTTTATCAAAAGTATGATTGCCCAAATTGAGTGAATACCTGTTGAGCAATTTAATACATTAGAAAAATTAAAAAATACTTCAGTGACAATTGTAGAATGAGACTTTTCACAATGATTTACTTTCCTTAAACGTAATTGTATCAATCACCTTTCACAATAATCACTACCACTCATTGATAATCTCACTGTAATCACTATATAACAAGTATGTGTTTTTATTTGGGTGTACTGCGTTGGTGTGTACATGTAGCTGTTTGAGAAGATATGGCAAAAGTTTCTATTATATGATCGTGATTTTGATGATTATCAGCTGCAATTCATGCAGCGTATGCTGGGCATGAAGTTGTTGTGTATGAGAAAAATGAACAGTTGTGAGGGAGAGCGAGTGTGTTTGAGCATGATTGATTTAGATGGGATATGTGACCGAGTTGGTATTTGATGCCTGATCTGTTTGAGTCGTTTTTTGAGCAGTTTGGAAAGAAAAGAGAAGACTATCTCACGATTACCAAACTCAGTCCATCGTACAAGATCTTTTTTAAGGATACTGATAAGGTTGCGCGTGTCTATGATGATCTTGAGAAAAACAGAACACTGTTTGAGTCGCTTGAACCATGATCAACTGACAAACTGTATCAATATCTCGACCGTGCTGCGTATCAGTACGAGATAGCAATGAAAGAGTTTGTGATCAAAAATTACGATAGCGTGTTTGATTTTTTTACGTGGAGAATGGCAACGGAATGAGCAAAAATGCGTGTGTTTGAAAAAATGGATTCATATGTCAAAAAGTGGTTTTCTAGTCAAGAAATGCAGCAAATTATGCAATATCCATTGGTATTTTTGGGCACAGCACCTAAGGATGCACCTGCTTTGTACAATATTATGTCGCATGTAGATTTTGGAATGGGTGTATATTACCCTGATGGTTGAATCAATGCAATTATTCAATGACTTGTCAAACTTGCTGATGAGTTTGGTGTGAAGTTTCACACAAATGCTGAAGTGACAGCGATAGAGGTCGATCACGGTCGTGCAACGCAGATGATCGTCTGAGGTGTTCCGATTGCGAGTGATTATATTATTTCAAATGCTGATTATCGATGGACAGAAACACATCTCCTCCAACCACAACGACAGACCTATCCAGCATCATACCGAGAAAAGAAAGTGATGGCACCAAGTGGGTTTATTTTATACTTGGGTGTTCAGTGAACAGTAGAAAATCTCGATCATCATACACTCTTGTTTAGTAAAGATTGGGATCGTAATTTTGCTGAAATTTTTACAGAAAAAGTTGCGCCAACTGATCCGTCATTATATATTTGCTGCCCGTCCAAGACTGACAAGACGGTCGCTCCTGAATGATTCGAAAACTTGTTTGTGCTAGTCCCATTTCCTCCTGGAGTCTATCTTGATGAACCACAAACAAAAGCATACAGAGACAAAGTAATCACTGGTATTGAACAGTCTATTGGTGAATCATTTGCTGATCGTATCGTCCAAGAACATATGTTTTCAGTCAAGGATTTTGAACAACGTTATAACGCGTATCAGTGATCTGCGTTGTGACTTGCTCATACGTTGCTACAAACAGCACTATTGAGACCAAACACCAAAAGCAAGAAAGTCAAAAATCTTTTCTACGCATGATGATATACCAATCCGTGAATTTGAATGCCAATGTGTTTGATAAGTGGAAAGTTAGCAACTGATAGAATTGCTACACACTAAACGGTTACGTTGGTACTTGACCAAGGTTTTATTGTTTCACTACGAACGATGTCCTTCCAAAGATTTATGCTCCTTGTCGCTGTTTGAATTATTATCGGGTGGTGAATGAGCTTTACGCCGATTAGTGATGAAACCGTACCGTATACGATGCTAGGCGTATCAGTCTTGTTTATTATATTAGTCGCTTATGTACGAAAACAGTACTGATGGAAGCAGTTGTTGTGAATTGGTGCGGTGTGAGTGTTTGGAATTTTGATCGAATATATTGGTATCACAACGTGTTTTCCATATGGATGTTTTAGATACTCATCGTATGTGTGACCACAATTTCTTGGGACGTTTCCATGGTTATTGGTGATGATACGACCGATTTTGGTCGTAACGATCACACAGCGAACAGTCGGTTGGAAACAGCCCTTGTTATACGCGTTTTCATGATGAGTACTCTTGATGATGGTTGACCTCTTTCTCGATCCTGTCGCTGTTCATCAATGATTACGGTCGTATCACAATCTTGTTTGGCAGTGATTACAGCCACGATACAATGTGCCACGAAGTAATTTTTTGTGATGGATTCTTACCTGAACGCTCAGTACCTTCATCTTCCGTGCGCTCAGTCCTTTATTGCTCTGAGATAAATATTTGCGTTATACTGGGTTAGTTATCATGACGATGTATGTGAGTGCATTTTTCTTTCTGTTTGGATAGGGTGATGGAGTGGGATTGATATATATGTATCTGTTGAAAACCCTAAAACATCTGCAACAATACTAACAACCAAAACAAAATAAATCAAATAAGCCCGTTGATGAGGGGAAATTTTTTGTAGAGTGAAAATACTGAGCCGTACCATGATCTCATAATCATTGTTGCATAGACCATGAAGCATGCAAGAAAAAACCGGATGAGATGAGGAAGTGCGAGAATTGCCAAAAGTGCTGCCACTGTTCGCATGAGGAGACAGTAGAGTAAGGTTCATTTTTTTCAGAGGAGTACTGCCGTAGTGAGTAATCATGCAGCTTCGTCTGGTTCTATGTCAGGGATTGCACTATAGGTATGCATTGCGATACTCCAACACCATCATGCAAGAAATCACAGCCATAACACACTTTGGAGTGTTCATCCAAACAACAAAAAGCCAATTACTCATGGGATGATATATAAGACGTTAGTTATTCCATCAAAAAATGGTTTCGCTTTTGCTCTTATTGGTGGGAGGGAGTAAATTGCGCTGCTCAACAAAAGTAATCCAAGCATCATGAGTAGTTCTTTATATGCTATTGTATACCCAACATCTCATATCCATAGTATTCATCAAACAACACCAACCGTTCCTAGCGTTGTGAGCAGAATTAGCGCGAGTAATGGTTTGATAGCTGTTTCTGTTACTGCTTGTTCGTAGTCTGTTTTTTTTGGATTTCGTTTGTCTGTGTCTCCATCAGCAATGTCGTTGAGTCCGTAGATTCGTAGATTTGCCGGAAAGAGGAAATAAAACAATCATGCGAGGATGACGCATACAATGGTGACAGTTTGTATTACTGGAAGGTTCCCAAAACTAACTGTCCATAAAATTTCAGATCATCATATTCCCAAGATAAACGGTCCTGTTGTATAGAGCCAAAAACGAGGACGTGATGTTTTATATATGCGTTGTCGTGTTTTTTTTGCAAGGAGATGTGGAAGTATGCTCTTCATTGTTGCGATGCAAGAAAACTAAAACTTGTAGGTAGCAATTGTTCCTATCAACGTGAGTATTTTTTCATTCGGTTTGGTGCGTGCTGAGCGAGTAAATACATCACCTCAGAGCTGTTTGATACGTTTCAAAATACGTGCATAGAGGTTTGACGCGATCAGTACTGGCAGTCTTCATTGGGGATTGAGTTGTTTGATGCCCTTATTTGCTTGTGCGTATTGGTCTTGCAGGTGTGTTATTTGATAGTCCATAAAATCACGTCGTTGTGTGGATATTGGTGTTCATGTTGCGAAATTTTTGATCATATGTTGTGAGCAGGAAAATGCTGCAAGTCTATCAGATGGAATATACAAACGTCAGTATTCGAGCCAGTCTTCTTTGATATCTCTGAGGAAGTTTGTGTATTGCATTGCTTCACCAAGTTGTGTAGCTGCTGCAAATGTTTCTTCTTCGTATGCGGTGTCGTATCAGATAATCTTTGTCATCATTAATCACACGACGCACGCTGATCATCGCATATATCATTGGAGCTGTTCGTAGGTTTCGTATGTTGTTTGTTTGGTATCTGCAAGCATAGCGTCAAAAAAATCATTAAACCAAGTTGCTGGCATATCGTACTTATGCGCAAGATGAACGGTCTCTTGAAGGAGTAGGTTATCGATTGGTGCTGTATGATTATATAAAGTATGAAATTGGTCGCGCAGTTGGTTGACTGCACGTGCGGCATCTTGTAGATCTGTAGCTGGATTATCAACGATATTATCTATTACTCTCAAAAACGTATAGAGAATATACGTATCGTGTTTGGTTTCTTGATTAAAAAATAACGTCCCTCGTTTGTAGGATGTTCCATACTGATTCATTGCGGCTTTTCGTTCTATACTCATTGTGGTAGTATAGTGTTTTTTGGGATTAATGCCAATGAGAAAATTTTTAGAGAGATACGCTATGCAAAAAATATGGACTTCTATGAAAACAATTACTGTTCTCTTTTTTTCAGAGCTTCCTTAAACTTTTGTGGTCGCATAAAATAGATAAATAAGACTATGCCGGCTAATATTGTTGGAAGTAGTCGTTCTGATGAAAGACAATCTATATGAGCAACTGATCGGAGCCAAAACAACGGTACAATAAATGCAAGAAACAAACTAATAATCCAATACATGGCTTGTAACAGTCGCACAGTTGTTGTTTGTGATGCTTTTCATGTGATTTTTCAGAGTATCAGTAAGCAAAGCAATGGAAGGAAGAACCAAATTATCATAGGTATGAGTACAAGATAGCTAAAAGAATCAAGAGAAATATACTGTTATATTGTTGTGTGAGTGTATACTATAATTGTTCAAATTGATAGATCCATAGTCATAGATCTTTCATAGTGACTGGTTCTGTAAAGATATGCATATCCAATCAGCTTTTTACAACTCCAAGGTCAATTGCTTGCACATAATAATGTGCATACCAAGGTTGCACATCTTCATCCAAAAAGCCATATTTACTTCTCATTAGAATAGCCAATATATCTGCTTGTGTGATAACCTCATCTGGATGAAAGTGTCTTTGCGTTCATCTTAATAATCTATATTTACACGTTTCAATGAGACGGTCTTGTTCTTCTTGTGGTAGTTCTCAAATATCATCAAATATACATCTATCATCATAAGAGGTAAGATTATTTTTTTGAGCATAATGTATGAGAAATGGGCTGAGAGTACGTCTTGTAACTATTTGTTCAGGTCGCTGTACTGCTGTAAGATCGTCTCGATGTTGATCGACATATCATCACTTTACTAGCGCCACAAACCATGTCGGGCTGCTTGTATCATAGAGTGGTCTATCATTTCAGCGTATTCGATCTGGTCGATGTATTGTGTTCCATATCTTGCTTAACTGTTCTCTTTTGGGAATCAGTTCATACAATCATCATACTATCTCATCACGTGATTGGAGATGTGTATCTACACATATGAGAGCAGGATTGAATGCTTGTGTTAAAAATATTCCAGCAAGTCCATAGAGTCATAGCAATAAAAAAACTCCCAATAAGATACTAAATAACTGCTGTTTGCTCATTATTGTATCAACAAGTAAAAAATAATTTATGTATATTTTTTTATAAAAATCAATAGGATATTACCTATTTGTCTCTAATTTTTTTTGCTTTTTACATAATTTTTTTTATACTTAAGGAAGGTAAGAATTAAGAGAAATTTAATGAAGTGACATTTTTTTGTATGAATACTTTGCTCAAGGCACCTTTGTTTTCAATATAATTGAGTGAATTCAACAGTTCGTAATTATGTAAAAAACTATTTGTAAAATGAATCTTTCAGAGGTTTCTTAATGAATAGTTAAAAACTATTTTCGAGCAATTCTTTTCATCGACTATGTATCAAGAGATATGCTTGCTTACCTCTATAAGAACTCTTGATGAAAGAAAAAATCTATCTTTTATTTTATATTTTACTTTACTTGACTATGATGATTAACGACTATGTTTTTAATATAAATAAGATTAGAGAATATTTGGAGCAGGAAACTAAAAATGATCCTGAAAGAACTCATTCCTCTCTTGATTTGTTAGTTAAAAATGTACAGAATGAAGTATTTGATGGTATCACAAATAATTGATATATTGCTGTTTCTATAGATAAATCAAATGAAATAGTAACAGTTTTTGGTGTCCCAATACCCTATGATAGCGATCAAAAATTGCAAGTATTATGATATGCACGTGATTATGATATACAAAAACAGATATATTGTCTATTTAATAATTGTATTTCAGCTGCAGAGAAATTGAATTTTTCTGATGATTTGTTTAAAATCATCAAGCGCGACGGAACTATCGATCACGCAAAGGATGATATACAGAATTAATCTTGTAGTCTAGTCAGAAAACTCTATCATTTTGTTATGAAATTTGTACATACTTTGCAACAACACTATGTTTCAATTTTTTCTCTTATTAGAAAATATCCAGCTTCTCTTATTGTATTAGCTGGCTTAGTATATTATCTTATAGAGTTGATTCGATTATGATATGGCATGCATGCACTTTATGATTTTTCATTTGAACGTGCACATATTTTTAGTATGATCGCTGTTTTGTTGGTTGTATTTTTTGGTGCAACTGCTCTCAATAAGACTTTCCAGTTCTGATCGGTGAGATGGTGGACGTGGTATGGTGTATTGTTTCTCTTTGCTGTGTGGTATTATACTCTCTTACCTTTTTTTATAGATACACTTCCTACAGATTTACTATTTGCTCAACTTCAATCTTTTTATATCAGTGTGTATGAACATTTTCTTGTACAATTTGTTGCAATTGCCTCAGTACTTGTAGTCCCTTTATACTCTTTCAAGAAAAGGCGTGCTTATAATCTATCTCAATGAGTACAGCAATTATTACTATATATGTTGATGGGTTGACTATTTGGGCTCTTGCTTGCGTGATGACTTGCAGGAGCACTTCAAGGTATTAAGTTTTTATTTGATTTATCGATAGCGGCACAACGATTTAATACAATATTTGCTGTTGTAGGTCCGTTGTTTTGATGAATGGTTTTGCTTCATGGTATAGATAATTGGGAACCATATCAACACGATACAATTAGATCGCAACCGCGAAAAAATCTTCTACTCGGTGTTATTGTTGCTCTCGTGATTGTTTATGGATTGTTATTGTATACTTATTTATGATCGATACTTATACAGCAAGAGCGACCATCCAATCAGGTTTGAATTCGATCTTTTCTCTTCGCATGATTGATTATGCTTGCCTCACTTTTTTTGATGCCTTTCTTATATCAGAAAGAGTGAAAACAGTACCGTTTATTAATATTACATTGATTATATATCCTACTGTTCCCTGTACTCGCAATGATTGGGGTTGCAGTACGACTGAGAATACAGCAATATGGTTTTACTGAAGCTAGATATGGAGCAGTATTACTCCTTCTGTTTCTTTTATGAACTTCTTTGTATATGCTTTTTTCACACAAAAAAGACTTGTGGGTAGTAAGTGTGTGATTGCTTTTTTTAATAATGCTGTGAGTGTTTTGATGACCACTTTCTGCTCGTTGAGTGAGTGTGCTTTCACAATCTCATCGTCTCTCAACGTTTAGTGCAGTATATCAATTAACTGATTGAATGACAACAGTGTTGGTGCCGGAGTTAGTCGGACAACTTCCTGACGATGTACAGGTTGATATCGCTTCAATAGTAACATTTCTTGCTCAACGTGATCCAATAAAAGTCGCACAGTTTACAGCAGTTATGGATGCAGATCCCATCATACATCTCCAAGCTCTTGGGATTGCAATGAAATACTTTTCTTGATGAGCGATGCTACCAAAAGAACAATATTGGTCTGTAGAGTCAGTTTATAATCAGCATGACTATGCGATCGATATATCAGGATTTCATAAGTTTTATAGGTGATGGGACAGTAATAATTCTGCAGTACGTATTACTGGTAATAGTATAACGTTGGATAGATATTGACGTGTATATGAGTTTGATCTTTCTGCTCTTCTAGAAACAGTAAGTGAAGACACACACTGATTTATTCTGACACAACAGTATCGTTTTGAAGATGATACTATAACGTTGTTGTTGAGAAGTATGAGATGAAATATGAGTGCATGAATACCTGTTATTGAGTGGATACTGTTTGATTTTTTAGAAAGAGAGTAGTTATACACTAATCATTTTTATGTTGTATAGAGATCGATCATCATACTGGATTATGAAACGTATACTTCGTTTCCAGAAACTTTGCATCGGTTTGTATAGTTTTTGCAATGCGGATGAGTTGCATATATCTTATTTCTCACGTAAGATGATTCGCATCATAAATGAGCTTGTCTAGTATATCCCATAGTTGCTCTGTACGCGCTGGATTCTTGAGAGCATTTTCTCATACAAATCATCGATCAGAGAGAAATGTTCGTGGATCTGTATCAGTTAGTCTCAAAAAATTTGTAAATTTTGTAGAAGAGAGTAGTTTATTCATAGTATAGAGCATCTGTGTATTCAGAGTCACTCACAAATCATTGCCTGATAAAAGTCACTGATAAAAGTTTTGTCTTTCTTCTTGCTTCTGATATGTGTTCATTTCTATATTGTTGTTTCATTCAAATAAGTTGATAGTCGTATTGACAAGAATGGTACGTTGAACAGATTCTTGGTAGTTTTTGAGATCTTGTGCTTGCTCCTGTATTATGCTATCCAGTATTTCATTATATATATTTTGAAAGTATGCTGTTTCATCTCATGGTTCAATACTTATGAGTTCAGTAAATGAAAATGAGTGTTGTTGGAGTTTATGTTGTATAGCTTGTGCACTTATTCATTTTATTGTTGGAAATGTTAGTTTGTTCTTCCATGCATCTTGATCTCATTCTATTTGTACTGAATTGTCCGTTCATGTTTTCCAATACAGTGCTGTGTTATAAAAGTTAATGGTGTGATTATCTATCTGAAGATTTTCTATATTCATCGAAAAGGTGTTATTTCTTCGATTTCAAGATACTGACTGTTTATCGTTTGAAATGAGTGCTTGTTTCATAATAACATGCCCGCAAAGTGCAGTTTTATTAAGCTCTTGATTAGCTTTTGCTTGGAGCTGTTTTTTGTATCTTTCCCATAGATTTGTAAATGTTTTTGTTGTATCATTTTTCTCATGAGTTCATGAAGAGACTGTTTCTCATAAGTATGTTTGCATCTTGCTTATATACTCATCTAGATGCTTCTTTGGAAGATTATGTACTTTGAGAAGAGGCATTTCATCCTCGAGAAATTTCCTGACTGAATCTGAGATATAGGTTTCATTATCGAGTTTCTCTCTCAGTTGATTTGCTAACTCCCACTGGTATGTGTGTTTTTTTCTCTTTTGTTTTTCTGAGTTAACCTGTTTGATTGATGATTGGATAGTATCAAACTGATCGAGTATTATTTTAAATTCTTTAAAATCAGTATCTTCGTTTTTTATGAGATTATAGATTTCTGGATCATCTTTGATGGATTGAGAAAGAGTTTCTAAGTAGATATACTTATAGATAAGGTCGTAGTTTTCTTGATATTGTGCTTGAATGGTTTCATGATTTTGCCTTTGAGATGTGAGATATGTTACTAGGATTTGAGCAGTTTTTTCTTCTGCTATTGTGTGAATATGATGTAAAGGCAGTCTATCTTCAAATTTCTGTGCATCGTCAAATGCTTTATTGATACTTGACTGTTGTTGTTTGATTCATTTAAGAAGATTTGAAGATAATTGAGTGATTCCTTTTGTTTCTCTTCTGTCGATATTTGTTGTTTCTTGTCTCTTTTTTCACCAGATTTGATCTTTTTGGTTATATATTCTTTGTCTACGAAGTACTCTATACTTGTTCTTTTCTTGTTGTAGTAAAACCTTTATTTCTTGCGTTTTTTTATAATTTTCTTCTCTTTCAAGCATCATGTGCATATGATTTTTTATACTTTCTTGTGATGCGCTGTCTGATAGTTGTTCCATCAGTACACTCCATGGTGATTGTTGAGAAGATCAAGTTCAGTCTGTATGCTGTTTACTTTCTTGTAGGGTATGATCAATATACCATTGTAAAAGGATATCTTGTGTTCGGTTATTCATTTCATCTTCAAGTATGTGTAATGTTTCGTTTCAGTATTGAGAAAGATCTGCTCATTGACGGAGCTGTTTAGTTTGTTGTATTTTTTGAGCATTTTCACTATATTTACTTTGTATACCATGCTCTCATTGTTGTATATAGTGGCAAATATCTTCATATGCTCATCATGTTGTGATTGTTGCCCACATTTTTTTTATGAGATCAGATTGGGTTATAATATTATCTTCAATGTCGCATAGTCTTTTTTCTAATCTATCTATCACTTGCAGCGACTCTTTTTCAAATTCTCCCACAAGCTCGTTGATATTGTTTTTGGTATTTATGGTATTTTCAAAAATCTCTACTGATTTTGTTTCAGTATTCTTATCTTCATAAGGAAATTGATTGATATTTCTTACCATACTTACTAGTATATTTGTTTTTTGATTTTTTTGCAAAAAAATGAGGTTGATTTTGTTTAGATAGGGTGAAGTTTGTTAGGCAACCATCCTTATCTCATCACTATAAGGAGTTTGTTGGAGCGTTACACAGAGTGTTTCTTTATTTGCTGCTGTTAGAGATATATTTTGCTGTGCATGATTGACTGCATGAAGAATTCTTTCTTGTGCATCTGCACCAATTGAGAGCAATGGTTTTATTTTTTCAATAGCTGGTAGTCATGGTCTGAGTTGGGGAATCATAGTACAAGCTGATTCCAATAGATTGAGTTGTTGTTTGATACCTTTGGCATCTGTTTGTATGTTTTCTTTGATCGTTTCATCGTCTACTCATCATGGTCTTGAAAAAATACCAAGATGTACAAACAACCTTATCGCTGGTGTAAATGCATGAAATATTTCTTTGCGTACTGTATCTTTTGTAGGTAAAAATGAAAAGAGATTTCGTGTAGGAAGTGATAATCATGTTGATCTTTTGATGGTAGACCAAACAGAATATGATCATTTTTTATAGAGTTCTATTTTCTCTTCTTCAGGCATTTTTTCTCGTTGTTGTTGTATCTGTTTGATAAATCAATGTTGCTTCAATGCCAAAATGCTTTCTACAAGTGTCTGTTCGTGATTATTAAGTAGGGCATCAATTCATGCGACTGCTTCTGTTGTGTATTCTTGTTTTTGTTCCATGAAATGCTATCTTTTACTAAAAATCAATAAACTAAGAGTAGTTGTCTGTATAATTAAGTATACGAGCATTGTGATTTTTTGCAACTTTGTGATGACTTATTGAGTAAATTTATATTGATTGTGTTTCTTATTCTTTCATGGTGCTGATCTCTTTTAATCTGTTTTTTATTAGTGTCTAGACTAGTTGAGAAGCTATCAATAATCAATAAACAGAGATTATGACTAGGAAACATCTGTATAGAATGAGTCGTATATTCTATAAACATACAACATTTACTCATTCTCTTGATGATATATCATGAGTACAACCTTGATAGGGTAGCGGTGTTTCCATAAATAAAAAATACTATTGACTTTTATTTTTATGTGTTTATAAAAGTTATTTGTTTCTTGAAAAAATACTATGTCTTCTGAAAATAAAAACTGACTATCTTATTGAGCAATAAAATCATCTCCTCTCTCTTTATTCGATCGTGCTATGAGTAATGTGCAATGATTTTTACAAACTGAAGAATGAAAAAATTTTCAGCAATGGCGAAGCAGACTACAAAAGGATTTTAGTGAACATTTGTCAGATCATGCAATACAGCTTGTTTACAATAAAAAAACCTGGAAATTACTATATTCTCAGGGTCATGATGATAGTGTCGAAAAGGACTTTTTGAACACTCTATCGTTCTATGTAAAGAAATTATTAGACTTGGGGATTGATGTGTCAATGCTGACAACAGCCGAACAAACTAAATATATGCTGACATTAGAGAGTTTCATAAAAACTGAAGAAACGCACACAAACAATCAAGCATTAATTGCTCAAGTTTTAGATAATGCGCCACCACCTTTGCAATCTCATAGTTGTGATAAAAAAATCCATAAATTGTTGTCTGATAGAACAGTAACTAAGCCTGTAAAGGATAATATAGTAAGATTTTTATCTTGACTTAAATCTACAGATCAAAGTATTGAAGCCGAGGATATTCTTCAGGAGGTTTTGATAAAGGCAGTAGAAAAATCCTCTTCATTTATTGGTGATAAAGTTGGATTTATTAAATGGTTTCAGAAAATGGCAAAGAATCATTGTATAGACTTTACCAGAAATATTAACAGGGCAAAGAGACGTGTTCATCTAAAGTGAACACAGTGAAAGAGTGATAGTTGATTGAACCGAGTAGAGGAAATGCTAACCGATCAACAATATTGAGAAATACCAGTAGATAATCAGTGATTACAAGTTCTATATCACGCTATTCTTGCGCTTACTGAAAAACAAAAGAAGGTTATATTGCTCCGTTATTTTCAGGGGAAATCGTTTAAAGAAATTGCTGCAGAACTAAATATTCCTACAAATACTGCGCTATGAGCTGCAAGATATGCAAAAAAAAACTTATCGAAGAATCCACAAATCAAACAATATTTTTTATGAGATGATGATGTACTTCTCACTGAACAAAAAAATAATGAATATGTGCAACATGTAAATTTATGTAAATGAGATATTGATAGGGCATTACATTATATCAATAATTTTGATGATCTATACTTGACTACTTTTTATAGTAGACTTAATCATATTACTCATTCAGAAAAACACCTACTTAAACAGTTATTTCATGATTTTTTTGTATATTGGCAAAAATTTATAGATAATGTGTGATTAAAAAATATACAAGAATTTAATGAACATTGTCATTATGTTGAGTTTTTAGCAAAGAGTGATGATACTACTCAGTTATATACTGTATTTTTAGATACTCTTAGAGTATCATATCGACTAGAACTTGTGAAGGAGATGCAACAATACTTTACTATTCAACAAATGTATAGCGTATTATTTCCATTACAAAAAAACACTACTCAAAAGAGTGATGGGAACTAGCGGAATACGAGAGTCGAACTCGCAACCTCCACCTTGGCAAGGTGGCGCTCTAGCCAATTGAGCTAATTCCGCATAAGAAGTAACGTGAAGCTATATAATACTTACTCATTACTTACTTTTTATAAGGTGTTTTTTATACTTCAATTATTTCGACATTTTTAGATGCTTTATTTTCTTGGATAGCTGTTGTTACCAGGAGTTTCATTGGTCATATAATTACCAAAAAGACTCAGATTATTTTCATCACATCTGCAAGGTAAACGTTTTGGGTTGGATCATCTACAAGATAGAGATTGGCAAAAAGAATCAGTGCAATTCATATCAGTGCAATGGTATATCTGTTTGTAGGAAGTATTTTGTTGCTTGCTATGATAATTGCTACAAGATAGATTCATACAAGCATAGCTACAACTATTCAAGCGGTAGTAAGCTCTGCGGTAGTTCATACTGGTGCTCATTGTGAGTATAAAAATCATGCATAACATGCTAGTCATCATCATAACAGTGCAGTAACTGATCTAATTATTGGTGTTTTCATAGAGATACAATAAGAGTAAAGAATAAAAATAAGTATATCAAATTTTTACATTTCTTCAAGCACATCAATACCAAGTATATCTAATCATGTTTTGAGAATTTTTCTTGTTGCTTCTACGAGTCATAAACGTGCAAAACGTCTCTGTTCATCTTCTTCTGCAAGCACAGGGACTGCATGATAAAACGAATTGTACGTTGCTGCAATATCCAAAAGAAAACGTGCAATAAGATAAGGTTGATAGGTTCTTGCAGCATGTTCTAACGTGCTTGGGAATCACACAAGTGCTGCCAACAGTTGTCTTTCTTCATCACACGAGTATGCTGTTTTATCAACAGTATTGAAATCAATATGTGCACAGTCAGATTTTTTGAGAATACTGCAGCAGCGAGCATATGTATATTGGATATACGGTCATGTTTCTCAATCAAAACGTAATGATGATGTTTTATCATAGACAAAATTTTTATTTGCATCATACTTGAGAAAGAAAAATTTAATTGCTCCGAGGGCAATAGTCACTGCTTTTTTTTGTAGTTTTGTATGAGGAGTTGTAGGATAGCGTTCTTTGAGCATCTCAAAACTTGTTGCGGTAGTTTCTTCTAGAATATCATCTGCATCAATGACTGTTCATTCTCTACTTTTCATTTTTCAGTCAGGTAGTCAAACCATCCCATAAGAAAGATGGTGACACTGTGGAGCAAAGGGTAACTGTAATGCTTTGAAAATATTAAATAAACACTTAAAGTGATCTTCTTGTTCATTTCATACTACATAGATCATACGATCCATTGATCGATCTTCGTATCTTACTTTTCATAGCGCTATATCTTGCGTCATATATACTGCTGTACCATCTGATCTGAGTACGATTTTTTCTCCTAGTTTCGGATCAATATAAATAATATGATTATTGTCATTTCTTGTAAAAATACCATGATTTATTCCTTGCTGTATAATAACCTTACCTAGCATATAGTGATCACTTTCATAATAAGTCTTGTCGATAGAAATACCGTATTTTTTGTATGTTTCTTTTTGTCATGAGAGCGCTCGTTCTCTCATTAATTTTCGTAGTGCAACTGTTTCATCATCACCTTCTTCTCGTGCTTGTAAAAGTGCTTGAGCTTGTTGTGCAAGTGCAGGGTTATTTTTTTCTTCTTGTGCATATTTTACATATCGTTTTCATACAAAGTGATCTGGTTTGCAATCAGGGAGTTGATTATTTCAGTACAATTGATAAGCAAGCATCGATTTAGAGATATGAATTCAGCGATCATTGACAATATCTACGCTATGTACGGTATGTCCTACTGCTTTGAGTGTATTTTTGAGTGCATTTCCTAAGAGCATATTTCTCACATGTCATAAGTGAAGGGGTTTGTTGGTATTTGGTCATGGAGATTCAACTAAGATTGTTTCACCAGTAGGAGGAAATCGCGCATGTGACTGTTTGGTTTCTTCTAGAATATGAAATAACATTGTAGCTAAATATGATGTTTTGAGATAGAAGTTAAGATATCATCATACTGCTTCAATACGATACCAAATCTCTGAATGTTCTAGTAGTGGAGACATATCATATGCAAGTTGTTCTGCTATTTGTTGTGGTGTTTCTCTCCATTGTTTTGCAAAATGAAAACACGGTAGTGAACAATCTCACATTTTTCTATTTTGTGGGATTTCTAGCTGTGTGCTATCCAGAGGATGTGTTTTATACTCAATAAGTAGTTTGGCACACAATTCAAGAACATTCATTGTTGAAAAGAAAAAATAAATAACTATAATCACTTACAGAATAGTTGAGCATAGTTAAAAATCAATAGATTATTATAGATTATACTCCTTTTTTTAGATTATTTCATAGTGTATTTATGTTGCAAAGACAAACCACAAAAAAATACGTTTTGTTTATCATTTTGTTGCTCATAGCTTTGATCGCTTCATGATGTACGAGTGTAGATACTGTTACTCTTCCACAACAGGGAGATCAACAGCACATTCCAACTACACAAGAACAACAAACAGATGAAGAGCAAGAGCTAGACCAACAAGGAATAGATACTGATTTCTCATGATTAGTTCTTGATGAAACAATTGTTCTTGCTGCTGTTCAAGATCAAGATTGATTACGATGATATATAGATCTTGATGGGAATTGGGTAATAGCACCGCAGTTTACGCAAGCATGATCATTTTCTCATGGGCTTGCAGTAGTAACAAACGATAGCAACGCGTTATGAGCACCTTTATGATCAGGGCAAGAATATTATTGGATAGATATAGAGGGAAATACACTTTATCAAACACCATGATCAGATGATCTATTTTATTTTTATAATGATCATAGTTTTGTGTTTAATCTTTTTGAACAGCAATTTTATCGTATTTTTAGAGATTGAACTGTAGAGTCAGTATGATTTGATTGAGTGATTCAGTGATTTCAATGACCTGATTATGTCTTTCAGTGAGAGAGATCGTGATTTATCGATGCTGCTTGAAATCGACTCAATGATGATCAATGGGATGATATAGCACCATTTAATGAAGACTTCGCATTGACACTCAAAGATTGAAATATCCGTCATATCAATCAACAGTGAGAGTATCTCTATCAAGAAGTTTGGAGTACTGCAGATCAGTTTGTCGAATGATTAGCATGAGTAGAACAAGATGGCGTACGATGATTTATTGATACGACATGAGCAGTTGTAATTCCATTACAGTTTGAAGATGTGGGACAGTTCTATGAAGGATTTGCATCTATCAAACAAGATGGCTTACGATGATTTATCGATACAACTGGAACTATTCGTATTGTGCCACAGTTTGAGTTTGTGGGTAGATTTAGTGATGGGCTTGCAGTAGTATATGATTGAACAGCTGTTTGATATATTAACACTGATGGAGAACGAGTAATAGAACCACAGTTTGAACTAGCATTCGACTTTGCTTATAATAGAGCATCTTTTTCTTCTTGATCATTGTTTGGATTTATCGATATGGAAGGTGAGGTAGTGATTGAACCACAGTTTCTCAATGCATTGAATTTTGTAGAAAGCACCGCGTTTAATCAAATGCAAGGAGGTCAGTAGTCCATACTACCTCGTTAGTATGCCAATGTAGCTCAGTCGGTAGAGCACTTCCATGGTAAGGAAGGGGTCGGCAGTTCAAGTCTGCTCATTGGCTCAGTTCTTTATATACGTTCTGAAAAAGCTGTTGTGGCTTTTTTTGTTTTGGAGAAAGGTTGAGGGTGTTGTATGAAATAATTTTATAGTGAAAAAATAAAGTATTGCTTTTTGATTTATGAATCGTTTCCCCCTACTTCCCCTTCATGATCTTAAACGTCTTGTACAAGAGTGTATTGAAGACAATATCGTAGTTTCAGAGGTATGAGATAGTTTTTCAGTCAAACGCTTGTTTGAATCTGGTCACTCAAGAAAGGTGGTGATCGTGCTCTTGTCAGACTGGAGCGACTCAGAGAAGATCGAGTGATGTTCGGTTGTGTTCGTGTGCTCGTTTGAGTATTTCAAACGTGAGTCGGTATTGGGCACCGATTGCACCGTATGATCTGTCTGTTGCACCGTAGAGATAGATCATCTGTTTCCCATAAAACAAATAGACTGCTCATGAAACGATCTCTTTCTTGTCGTTGAGTGCTGCAAAGAGTGTTCATTTTTTTTCGTGTTTGAGAAAATGCATTAGCTCCAAAAATGTTTCTTGAGGCATAATAGAAAATCATTTATCGTATGAGAGTGTGTATCGTGTTTCTCGGTAGTTGATCCAGTCTTGTTTGGTCGTGAGTTCTACAAAGTGTAATCATGCTTTTGCTCACTTATTGACGTACCTTTTCCCTGATTCACTGAGAATACGTTTGGTTGGTTGCGTTGTCGTATCAAGGACAATTGTTGCGTTGGGCATATGTTCACGCCAGCTTGGACGCAGATCATATCGTTGATGCAGATCTGATTCTATGAGTGTTCTTTGTTGTATAATTTTTTCCTTATGTTCTTGTGTTTTGATTACTTGTGTTGCTGTTTCATCAATAATATCTACACACCCAATCTGAAATAAAATATCTCACCATGATAAACTATGATCTCTTTTGAGTTGTTTGAGAAATATGTGTAAATCTGCAGAGTATGCAGTATAGTTTTCTATGGTTACGCCATGTATCATATACCAACGGAACGTTTTTCATAAGCGACGTTGTTGTTTGACGACTCATTGATAGGTTTTTCACAAAAAATCAACAGAAAAGGTCGGTTTTTTGTAAATGTTTTTATTGATATGGTTTCGCAGATGCGATTGATAAAATCAGCTCATACCATCGATAGTAGTTATTTTTTGAGTTGTTGCAAATGATGTTGGTATCAGTATTGTTGCAACTATGAGATTAGACAAATATTTAGCTACAGCATGATTGTTATCGAGAAAACAATCAACAAGATATATTCGTCGTGGAGGATTTTTTATCAACGATCAAGAAGTGTTTGATTGTCGTTTTCCTGTCCAAGAATGAGATATATTAGTTTATGGAGAGATCACGCATCGTATTTTGCGAAACGTCACATTGCGTCTTTGGAAGCCAGCATGATATGTCTCAAGTGACTATCCAGTTGGAATCTATCCATCATACAAAGAAATGCTTGCAGACTGTGAGTATAGTCACATGGTGCATGTGGCATGAAGATTGGATGTTGATACAGAGTGATTACTGATTGTCACATCAGACGGACAACTCAATCATCAAATTATTTCTCCGAAATGGAAGAAAGAAAAAGAGTATCATGTCACTGTGCGTGATCCACTGACACAGGCACAGCTTGATGCGTTGGAAGCTGGAGTTGTCTTGGATGATGGTTACCAGACGCTTCCTGCTCGTGCGGTACAGCTTGCTGAGCATCAGCTCAGCCTTATCCTCACCGAGTGAAAATTTCATCAAGTCAAACGCATGCTTGAAACAGTCTGAAACCTCGTCACGCATCTCAAAAGAATTCGTGTTTGAGACTGGACTCTAGACGGACTTGCTCCATGAACATGGGCGTTGGTTGAGTAGGTAGGTTGCTATCTTCTATATCTCTTACTTACTTGAAATATTCCGATTTCTCATGAGTTCTTCGATAAACGCATCTTTTTCTCACTGATTTGTCGCGTTGAGTAACGATGGGCCGCAGCAAGCAAGATGATTTTTGAGGAGGTAGTTGTTGACTGATTTGAGGAGTCATATTGTTGCGTTGACTTGCATAGCAATATCGGCGCAGTACGCTTCTTGGTCGACCATTGTTTGTATTTTTGTGACCATTCATTGCACTTTTTTTAGGTTCGTGGTGATTTTTTTGTGGTGATCTGGTTGTATCATCCTGTTGTGTTGAGAGAATAAAGAGTCTGTTAGAGGTATTATAGTCTTTTCTTTTGCAGTCTCAAGCTATTGAGCATCACGGTGAGGCTACTCAGAGACATTGCCATACCTTCAAATGCAGGATTGAGGAGGACACCAAAGAACGGATAAAACAATCACGCAGCGAGAGGAATACCGATAATATTAAACGCAAACGCCCATGTAAGATTTTGTATCACTGCTCACTGTGTCATGCGTGAGATCGTGATCGCTTTGGTGAGTTTGAGTAGATTTCAATGCAATAAGGTGAGTTGCGCTGACTCGATTGCAATATCTGTTCCTGTACTCATCGCCACACCAATATCTGCAGTCGCCAATGCTGGAGCATCGTTGATTCCATCTCACACCATACAGACAACTCACTGCTGTTTGTACTGTGTGACAATTGTTGCTTTTTCTTCTGGTGTGACCTCACCGTGGACCTGTTCGATTCATACTTGTTGTGCAATATACTGTGCAGTATTGGTATGATCTCATGTGACCATAACTGCGATAATTCATTGTTGCTTGAGCTCGTTGATTGCTTGGATGCTTTGTGTTTTGATACTGTCTGCAACAGCAACATACCCGATGATGCTTCCGTCTTCTACGATGACAAGTGGTGTTTTTCCTTGCGTTGTTCGTGTATCGATCAAGGTAGTATCGTATGCTATCTTCAACGTTTCGAGATATCATGGTTTGCATACAAGATACTCTTTGTGCTGTATTGTTCATGCAACTCAAATACCATCAAGAAGCTTGAATCCATCAACTGGTTGTGTTGGTATGTCGTGGTGTTGTGCATACTGTGTAATTGCTTCTGCAATTGGATGATTTGCGTATGCTTCTAGTGATGCAAGCATGCTGAGTGCATGGTCATGACTACAGTGCGTTTCTACCACCGTTGGTTTTCCTTCGGTGATCGTTCATGTTTTGTCAAAGAGGACGATCGTTGCTTTTCTAAGCTGTAGTAATCATTCGGCATTTTTTGCCAAGATTCACTGTTTTGCTCCGTGGCCGATTCAGGTGATAATTGCCATTGGTGTTGCAAGTCATAATCAGCATGGACATGCAATAACCAACACTCACACAAAACTCATCAAGGCAAACTGAGCTGCGTTGATATCTGGATAGAAGATATTTCAGGCGACTAACCAAGTCAATCATGCAATCGTTGCAATCACCAGAACAGTGGGAATAAAATACTGCATAATACTATCTGCAAGTTTTTGAATTGCTGGTTTCGATTGTTGGGCATCCTGCACGATGGTGATGATTTTTTGGAGATATGTTGCTTCTCCAATTGCTGTTGCTTCAACAACAACATGTCAGTTATGCAACACTGTTGATCCGATGAGTGTCTCTCATGGATATTTCATGACGGGTATTGGTTCTCCTGTTATCATCGACTCATCGATATATGCAGTTCATTCGGTAATAACTCCATCGACAGGGACTTTTTCTCATGCTTTGACGATCATTGTGTCTCAGAGTTTGACCTGATCAAGAGGAATTTCTTGTTCTTGTCCGTCCACAAGCAGACGAGCAGATTTTGCCTGTAATCATACGAGTGCTTTGATCGCATCTCCTGTCTTACTCATCACTCTGTGTTCCAAATATTTTCCAAGTTCAATAAATCAAATCACGACAATAACTGCTTCATAAAAGAGCTGTTTTGAAAGAATATCTGGGAAGATATCATGAAGTGTTGATGCAACAAAACTATACACAAATGCAGTAGCTGTTCCAATTCATACGAGTGTGTCCATATTTGCGGTTCCATACTGGATATATCTTTTTATAGCAACAAGATATTTTCTTCCAACTGTTGCATAGATATACGTTGCTGCAAGTGGCAAAAATCACATCATCACATGATGCACTGCAAGGTTTTTTGGTCGCCACTCATAGTCGATACCGATCATATATGTCATTGAAAGAATTGCCAAGATCGCAAGAATAATACTGACCATCATATCAGTAAATGCTTTCTGCTCATTGTTATCTGGACGAGTTGCTTGTTGTTCTTCCTTGTCATGGAGTGTGTATCAGTATGGTTTCAGGAGTTCGTTGAGCGTTGTGATCGATACTGGTTCGTTGTGCTCAATGGTGATCATTTTCGTTGGTAGATGCACCAGAACATTGTCGATGTGTTCTAGGTTGGTGAGTTTATCTTCGATAATCTGCGCACATGAGACGCAATGGATTCATTGGATAGTGTATTGAGTTTTCATTGGGTACGTAGTGATAAATAAATAAAAATTACTGAATGAGTATTTCTCACTGCCTCATTCACATACTTGCACAGACAAGCGGTATTATTCATGGCTGTGTTCAATCAATATACAACGAGAATGTTTCTCATGCGAGAATATCTATTGCAGATCATCATCGTGCAAGTTGTCTCATGCATCATCTTCCGTTTGCAGACGGAGTAACTTGAATGTCATAGTATGCACCAACTGGTACGATAATTTGGCTTGGCTCAAACGACCATCAAGTATGCCCAACTGGAAATGGTACATACTCAATCGTTCAGATTGATGCATCATGGCCAACCGTGTTGATAATCTGTTGGGCTTGTTGTGCAGTATATAATCAGTACGCATTCGCGACAGTATAGAGCCCAAATAAGAGTAATAATCATGCAATCAGCGGATTAAATGATTTGATATGTTTTTTTATGTGTGCGGTACTTATTCAGACACCAAGAAGTACTGGGAGTGTTCAGAGTGCAAACATCCCCATAATGATCGCTCATTGGAGAGGGCTCATGCTTTGTAATGCAAAAAGTTGCATTGATTGTGTAAATCCACACGGGAGGAAAAAAGTAATTGCTCAGACAAGTGGAGCATATTTTGGATCTTTGAGGTGTAACACACTGTTACTGATTCGTTGTGGTCGATGAATCGGGATCCCATGCGGTCCTACTATTCACAACAACTGTAATCATAACATCAAGAGAATGATTCAGACCAACGCATTGATCATTATCGTAAACCATACTGAATGAGTAAACTGATTTCAGAGCATTCAGAGCATAAATCATCATACTGCAAAGGCTATAATTCTTCAGAGATGAAACGAAAGTTGCGTTTTTCGTGGTGATGTATCTTGTACCGTTTCAGTATATCCGATCACGATTCATCAGGTTACTGCAAGACATGTCGAGACTGATGCGATCAGTCAGACAAGTAATGCAATCGACCAGGTTACAGAATCATAACTAGGGATGAGCGTATGAATAAACTCACTGCGTCGTACAAACCAAAACAATACTGCAATCCCTAGCAAAATAAGGAGTTTTTGCAATCGACTCCATTGTGGTTGTGTTGTAGTAGCTGATCATGCTCAGGTTGTGTATCAGAGCTGTTCTATCGCTTCTGAGAATTGTCTCAGATCTGTCTCATTGTCGTACTCAATCGTTACACGTCCAGACTGAAACGATACGTTCTGGAGCGAGCAGTTACAGTTCTGACATTGCTGTTCTATCAGTATTTCACATGCTTTACAGTGCATTCACTGAATATTGATTGTTTTTTTCATGAATGTATTATTACAATAAAATCTAAAAAAACATAACCGTACCCTACGGTATGGTTATACTCAAAGAAAAATATTTTGCAACATTCAGATGATATTTTGGGGGATGTGTTGTTGCGATATTGGTGAGAGTATGTATAGTTGGTTTTTTGCTCTCCAACATCTTCTTGCAATACAGAGCCTTCACAGTATACTCGGTATCGATTTTATTCGTTACTGTATAGCCCGATGATTACTGCTCGAAGTGATGTGTACCCACGTTTTGAGGTCTTGCTTAATACTGAGATTGACTCGTATGAGTGATTAGTAGAACGGATCAAGCAGCTCGATGAGGTTGATGCGTCGTTGTCGTATGAGTATGCATGGAGGTATATTCGTCAGACGACAAATACTGCAGATCAAGAAGCGAAGCAAGCGTATCTTGATTTTACACAAACGATCTATCCAGAATGGATTACGATCTCTGATCGTCTTGGACGTAAACTGATAGCAAGTCCGTTTTGTGATCAGTTGCCAGCTGCATATCATAACTATATTAGATCGGTCAAACATGCGATCGACCTATTTCGTGAAGAGAATGTTCCGTTGATGAGCAAAGAAAAAGCACTTGCTGCACAGTTTTCTGAGATTATCGGAGCGCTGTCGATAGACTATAATGGAGAAACACTCACCATGAAACAAGCAGAAGACTATCTCAAATCATCAGATCGCACAGTCAGAAAAGAGGTCTTTGAGCTGATAGAGGCACGTAGATATCAAGACCATGAACGTCTTGATGCGTTGATGACGGATCTTATTGCTGTGAGAACACAGATTGCCCAGCAGTGTTGATTTGCGACATATACAGACTATTCGTTTTCGTTTAGATACGACTACACCCGTGATCACGTCAATCAGTTTCATCAAGCGATTGAAACAGTGATGAGTCCAATTATAGAATGATTTTTTGCACAAAGAACGTCAGTCTTATGCATCGAGGAGTTACAACCGTATGATTTTGATTGTCCATTGGTTGCGGATGTGGAATCACAACTCTTTGCTTCTACTGATGAGATGATCGATAAACTCTGCCTTTTGTTGCGTAAGATGGATCCAGCATTTGAAGACTGCATAAGGACGATGCAATCCAAGGAGTATTTGGATCTTGAAACACGCCACAACAAAGCACCGTGATGATACAATTATCCGCTAGTCAAAACACCGTATTCATTTATTTTTATGAATGCGATGAGAGATCATTGATGATGGTTTACTTGGGCGCATGAAGCTGGGCATGCGATTCATCATTACTGTACGCATCATTTATGACGTGAAATGTTTAGAAACTGTCCGTCAGAAATTTGTGAAATTGCATCGATGGCGATGGAGCTGTTCGTGAGTGATGATCTTGCTCGTATCGGATGCTCTCCTACGCAGATTACTGATGCTCTGCAGGCAAAAACGTTCTTTGATCTTGGGTTCCTGCCGTATATGTCCAAAATCGACATTTTCCAGCAACGACTCTATGATAATCCAACACATAGTGTTACAGAAAGGCATGAGCAGTGGAGAAAGCTCAATGAGCGTTATCCTGCGTCAATGCGTACGCATAGTACTGCGTCGTGGTCTTGATGATATCAACACTATCTTGATACGTTTCGACAAAGACAGATGCACATTTTCCAGCACCCGTTTTATTATATCGAATATGGTATTGCCTACTTAGCAAGTGTACAGCTCTATCAGCAATTTCTTGATGACAGACTATGAGCAATTAAAAACTATAAGAATATTCTATCAGCATGATATACCCACTCTATACCTGAAACTATGGCGTTATGATCAGTACAGTTTGTCCTTGATGCTGAGACGTTAGAATCGTTGATGAAGACGATGTTGGATAGATATGATATGCTTGATATGAAAAAATAATCAATCTTATAGACCAAAAAAACAATTAATTTGTTTTTGTAAAAGTCTTATTTGGTCTTGTTATCAGTATTTTATTAGCATATGGTGTTTGATATATGGCTTGATTGTAGAGGTATACATTGCAGTGTTCTATAAATTTGAAAATCTCAGTTTATGCTGAGTTTTTTTGACAAATACTCCATTATCCATTATACTTACTGTATGAATACATCAACCGTACAACAATATAATACATTGCTTCAAATTTTTGATGCTGTTCAAGAAACTTATCCAATATACAAGAAAATATACACTATTTTATCTACACACAACAATCTCTCAGATCAGCGAATAGAATCCTTATATAATGCAACAATACAACTTGGATCTATTGGTTATAAAGAAAAACAAATTCGTTTTCATACTCAAAGTAAAGAACTTATCGAACGTATCAAACAGAAAGAACGTACAGAAGAAAACGATGCTGATTTTCTTTTATCTCATTTATTAGAATCATATGAGTAATACTGAACGTTGAGCAATGCTCAATAATATTCATGAAAATGAAAAAGTAAATCAACCTCTATGAGCAGAAGTAAAAAAAACTACAAAGTGACTGGAAAATGTATCAGAAAAGCAAGCAAATAAGATACTTGATCCTATACTCGATAATCTACCATCAAAAGAGTTTGATATTTCTGCTGCAAAATGAAACATAGAAAATACTGTCAAGAAGATACTTAAAGATCAAGAAGGAAGTACGTTAAATAAACTCATTGATAAAGTGAGTAAGGCAGAAAGTTTGTGAGATAAAATTTCTGTACTATTTGAGAGTTTTACAGAGCTTTTACAGGCGTTGTTTGAAGCTACATGAGATGATTGAGAAAGTCTCTGAGAAGAACTTGTACAGTATGAAACAATGGACTATACTTCCTATACTTTAGATGATCTTGGATGAACAATCAATCCGCCTGTTTCAGTGCAAGATGCGTTAGAAAATAATCCCTATCCTCAGGAAAGTATCTTATATCAAATTATAGAACAGATAAGATCTTCAAACTCTATATATGATCGTCTTGCATGGTCATCAGCATACTCATCAGCTCTGATAACCTATAGATATAAACTCAATCATCCTGATAAGCACGTTGTACAAAAAGATATTATTGCTTTGTCATGAAAAGAAAAAATAGGATCTTCTTTGAAGAAATGAGATCTTATTGTAATCTGATGATCTACGGGTTGATTTGTAAATAATGTCCTGCGTAATCAGTCTCTTTCAAATGATCATGTTATGGTATATGCTTGAGATGATACAGTCTATCACTCTACAATGCGTACTTGAGCAGATGATAAGTGACCTCCATGATTTGAAAAAAGAAATATTCGAGATGAGCTTGCTCAGAGAAAACCTTGTAGAATAACAATAGTACGTCCTCCCAAAACAGTAGATACTGATGGAATGATAAGAAAAGCTAATGAGATGGTTGAGCATCCTCAATGATGATATAATTATTTTGATGCTGCATTGAGTATGTTTGGTATGTGAGTTGGTCGCTCAAACAAAGCAAACTGTTGAAAATTTGCTTGATTATGTCTTGAAGCATGATGATATTCTGCTTCATCAATCAAAAAATCTTGAGATCCATCTGCATTTCTCAAAGAGTCATGATCAGCATCTTGATTTTCTATTGAGTATTTTGGTAAGTATGAGAGGTAGTATGCTACTTGCTTGAAAATATTCTATGTAACTGGTAAAAATTATTCCCAAAAAATTCCTCTTGATTTCCTGTTTGATATAGCTATAAAAATCGCACGCGTTTTTTCAGTTGCGTACTGTGCGGGTATGATGTAATTGGTGTAGCATGGCAGAATTCAGCTCTGTCCGTACGGGTTCAAGTCCCGTTACCCGCTCACCTTACTATACTTGAGAGTTCTGCTTTATTCTAGTAGTGTAACCTATGCTCTGACGTATCTTCTGATGAATTGCACTCATAATAGTATGATCATTAATAATCTATTACTACAATCAACTTTATAATATGTTTGGAAACATAGAGCGAGCAGAAAAGTATATTGGTGATAGTAGAACAATTTATGTACTCTTTTGATGTCTTCTTATTGTGATTTGAGTGTTGGTAATCTTTTGATTCTGACCATCAACTCCAACCGATACATCGTGATTTCAATACAACGCATAAAAAATATACGTATTTAATTAACGGGCAGGTGGCAGAGCGGTCAAATGCAGCGGGCTGTAAACCCGCCGACGAAAGTCTACGGGGGTTCGAATCCCTCCCTTCCCAGTTTATAGTACAAGAAAGAAATAGCCATGGGGTCGTAGCTCAGTTGGCTAGAGCGCCTGCCTTGCACGCAGGAGGTCAGGGGTTCGACTCCCCTCGACTCCACCATATTTCTTTTTTGTTTTCAATACTAAGCTCCCGTAGCTCAATTGGATAGAGCAACAGCCTTCTAAGCTGTAGGTTGATGGTTCGAGTCCATCCGGGGGTACCATCCTTTATGGGATAATCGTATGCCCTCATCGTCTAGCTGGCCTAGGACATCAGCCTCTCACGCTGAAGATCGCGGGTTCGAGTCCCGCTGGGGGTGATTACTAATCAATAAGTATCTGTCGTAGACGCCTTGAAAATCAATTGTAAAAAGGATATGTAACTATGACTTGTTTTTTGCTATCACATTCTTATATTTACTTAGTTGTTTTTATTTTGCATTCTATATGAGAAACCAAAATCCTAGAAAAAATCAATTTAAAGTCTATAAAAATCAAGACATCAAAGCATTCAATGTTCTTGTTATACAAGAAAATGGTACAAAAGTATGACCAATTCCAAGAGCAAAAGCTTTGCAGATGGCAGAAGAGCAATGATTAGATTTAGTACAAGTTTGATATAATCCCAAAGATAAAATTTGTACAGCAAAGATTGTTGACTTTGGTAAATGGATGTACGATAAAAAGAAAGTAGAAAGTGAAAAAAAGAAAAAGCAAAAGCAAAAATGACAGAAAGAAATAAAGTTTTGATATAATATTGGAGATAATGATTTGGATATGAAACTAAAAAAAGCTATCGAATTCCTAGAAGATTGATATGTTGTGAAGTTAATGGTAGTATTGAGATGAAGAGAGAAGGCTTACAAAGAACTTGTGCGTGAAAAAATGATATATTCTGAAACCTTTCTTAGTGAATATTGAAAATCTCAATGAATAAAAGAAGAACACTTCTGATTTACACTCGTTTTATTACATAAAAAATTCTAAGTTCCCATGCCAAAAGCTTGAAAAACACACAGTGGTGCAACCAAAAGATTCAAAGTAACTGCTACCTGAAAAGTTAAACATAGTAAAACATGCAAAAGACATCTTCTTACTAACAAATGAAGATCTACAAAAAAAGATAAATTCGGTAGATTGCTTACTTCTAAAAAAGAAGCAAGAAAAATGAAAACACTTATTTAATACTAAATATACTCATTAACTATGGTAAAAGTTACAAATTGATTAACAAGACACAGGAGACACAAGAGATTTATTGCGAGAGCAAAATGATTTTCTCTGTGAAGATGAACAGTATATAATCAGGTGAGATCAGCTTTGATTAAGCAGTGACAACGTGCTTATGTGTGAAGAAAATTAAAGAAAAGAGATTTTAGAAAGTTGTGGATAGAAAGAATTAATGCTGCAGTAAGAGCAAAGTGATCTAGATATAGTGTGTTTATGGGTCAACTTGCAAAAAAAGACGTTGCGCTCAATAGAAAGATGTTATCAAACATTGCACTTGTTTTTCCACAAGTGTTTGATAAAATCTTCGACCATGTAAGCGAGTAATGGTATAGTTCTACCGATATAGTGCCGGGATGGCGAAATTGGTAGACGCAACGGACTTAAAATCCGTCGGAATTAAACTTCCGTGCCGGTTCGATTCCGGCTCCCGGCAAACTCTTTATGTTCTTAATAGTTCAAGTACACAATGTGATTTACAATTCATAAAACATGAGATCTTAATACCAACGAAAGAATGATTGCTTTTTATAAAAAAGAGCTTTGGGCATCTCATATTATTGATACAGCAAAAAAGCAAGAGCATTATGGTACAAAATGGTATAGAAAATTTGTATCATTTGACTTCCCAAGTTCTAGAAGATATAAAAGAACAAAGGCGATTGTTTCTGCAACATACAAAAAGTTAAAAAATAAATATTGAACACTCTCTCATTTATGAATGAAAATATAAACACGTAGCTATTAACGATTCATTCTAAATGTCGTCTTGAGTATTATAAGTCTCACGTTTACAATATATTAGACAATAGTGATATGTATAATGCTTCTTAAAGTATTGTCCACTCTCACAAAATTATTTATGTTATTACCATTTAATATACCTATGTATGCAGTAGTAGAAATTCAATGACACCAGTACCTTGTGCAGCAATGAGATCAAATCGTAGTTGATCGTGTTGATGCATCAGAATGAGATCAAGTAACTTTTGATTCAGTTCTTTTGTGATTTACACAAGATTGAGAGAGCGTCGTGCATGGAAATCCCTCAATAGCGTGAGCAAATGTTACCGCAAAAGTATTGGCTCACCAGCAATGAGACAAGTTAAGAGTTATAAAATTCCAAGGGAAAAAGAGATATACGAAAACAAAATGATTTAGAGCAAAACAAACTATTTTATCTATTGAATGAGTGAGTGTGCATGTCTAATGATGTTATTGAAGTAGAATGAGTAGTAACTGAACTGCTTTGATGATGAGTATATAAAGTGCTTGTCAATGATATGGACTTGGAAGTGACTGCGTATGCGGCATGAAAAATGAAAAGGTTTAATATTAAAATTATACCATGAGATCTCGTTAAGGTCGAATTAAGTCCATATGAACCAACTAAGTGACGTATCGTATACAGATCTATCAATCAAGATATAAAAAAATAATTCTTATAGCTACTGTGTGATAATCATTATTGCAAAGTAGAATACTTCATCTTTATAATCTGATTTAATCCAATGAAAGTAGGAGCTTCAGTAAAACGTAAATGTCAGGCCTGCCAAATAGTAAAAAGAAAAGGTAAGGTATATGTAATTTGTAAAGCCAATCCAAGACATAAGCAAAGACAAGGCTAGTTTTTTCATTTATTTATACTTATTATTGTACAATGTTTAGAATTCAATGACATCTTCTAAGAGATAATGGTACTATCTGAGTAGAACTTACGAAAGTTTATGGTATTTGAAGATCAACTTCAAATACTATTTTGGATAAATTGTGAATACCACTCGAAAAAAAAGTAAAAGACCTTACTAATGAGGAACAAAAGATGCTTAACGATCATCTCAAGGATATGATGCTTGAAAATGATTTAAGAAGAGAAGTCTCTGGTCATATCAAAAGACTCAAAGAAATCAAATGTTATAGATGAATGAGACATAACTTATGACTTCCTGTGAGATGACAACGTACTTTAAGACATGCAAAAACAGCAAAAAAATTATTGTGAAGATCAAGAGTGAGACCAGTTCTAAAAAAATAGTTATTTATTTGTATAGATTAACATCATTATGGCACCATTAAAATCAAGAAAGAAAAAAAGTATCAAGCTTCCAACATGAAGATTGTATGTTACTACTACCTTCAATAATACACTTGTGACGCTTACAGACTTAAATTGAAATAAAGTTGATTGAGGTTGAACAGGGAAAGTTTGATTTAAATGAGCAAAACAAAGTACTCCATATGCTGCTGAAGTTCTTTCAAAAGAAATTCTAAAAAATGCAAAAGATAACTTTTGACTGAAAGAAGTTGGAATTATCTGTAAGGGATTAGGTATGTGAAGAGATTGAGTGTTTAAATGACTCAACGATGTTGGTGGTATTGATATTCTTTGGATTAAAGAAGCGACAGCTATTCAACACGGTGGTACTAAATGAACAAGACCAAAAAGAAATTAACATATTTATTATACTTCTTTAATTACTACTGTTACTAATGAGATATACTTGACCAAAATTTAAGTTATGTAGAAGAGAGTGAATCAATCTTTTCTGACCAGCAAAGTATGACGTCAGAAAAAGAAGATGAGTTCCAGGCCAACATGGTGCTGCTAATGTCAGATATTCTGAGTATTGAAAGCTTTTAAGAAACAAGCAAGTACTAAAAAGAATATATCAACTTTCAGAAAAAACATTCAAGAGAGTGATTACTGTTGATGCAGCAAAGTTCTCAAAAAATAAAGGTGTAGATCACGATATGGCCGCATTACAATTTTTGGAAAGAAGATTAGATACAATAGTATTAAGGGCTTGATTAGCTCAAACTATTATGCAAGCAAGACAGATAGTAAATCATGGTCATCTTTTGCTTAATGGTAAAAAGCACAATATTCCATCATATATTGTCAAAGTATGAGATGTGATTGAAGTGAGATGAAAAGTCCAAAAATCAGCACTTTATGCATCATCTCCTTTATTGGCTGGTACTCACACAGTTCCATCTTGGTTAAAAGTCAATAAAAAATCATTGGCAATCGAGTTAGTAGACCTGCCAAATACAAAAGAAGTCAGTGTTCCAGTAGATATATTGAAGGTGATTGAGTTCTATGCTAGAGCATAGTTGTTGTAACACTGTATGTATGTTTTTTTTATTCTCTTCATAGTATGTTATGTTAGATATCCAAAAGTTCATAGGTTCTCCAAAAGTTGTTGTCCATGTTATTGATAATCTTACAACGCGTTTTGAAGTACAGTTTTTGCCTAGATGATTTGGACATACATTATGAAATGGTTTGAGAAGAGCCGTATTATGATATAGTGCATGATGATCAATTACAGGTATTAAAATCAAATGAGTAGCACATGAATATCATGTTATTGATTGAATTAAGGAGTCTGTATTGGATATAATGAGTAACTTTAAACAATTGCGTTTCAAGGTTGATGAGAATATAGAACAATCACAGTGGATTTCTGTAAGATGTAAATGAAAATGAGTTTTCACAAGTAGTGATCTTAAGCTTCCAACATGAGTTACTCTCTTAAATGAGTGAGTACCTTTGATGGAAATAGCTGAATGATCTACAGAGTTTGCATGAGAGATTAGATTAGAAAAATGATATGGGTACTATTCAATGGATTTCTTGAGGGCACGTGAAGAAAAGAAAGATGATACTGATGTAAATATTATGCTGATTGATAATGACTTTAAAGCTGTTGAATATATTACATATTCTGTAGATGAAGTTATTGATGATTTCTCTGGAGGAAGTAAAGATAAGCTTGTTCTTGAGATTAAAACAATTTCTGAAAAAATCACTGCTCAAGAGATATTATCATTTGCTTGAGAAGTTGTTTCATCGTATGCAAGACTGTTTATCTTTGACGATGCTTATATTGATGCGTCATTACTTGTTGATTATTATGATATTGTAGAGAAGCAAGAAAAAGCTATAGAACATGCAAATATAAAAACTATACCAATTGACGCATTGCCATTGAGTGAGAGAACAAGAAATGCACTGATAAAAAATGAGATCCTTTATGTTGAGGATCTAGAGAAAAAAAGAAAATCTGAGCTTCTTACTATGAAATGAATTTGAAAAAAAGCAGTTGACGAAATTATCGAATCATTGAGTAACATGTGAAAAACACTTGAGTGATAATCTTATACTCCTATACTTATTATTCTATAATCTTATATTTACACCATGATACACAAGAAAAAAAGAGTTATGCATTTCGAAACACGACAAAAAAGAAGTAACGTGTTGAGAGCACTACTAACAAGTCTCGTAGAGCATTGACAAATAGTAACTACGATCAAAAAATCTAAAGCACTTAAGGCGGAAGCTGATCAGTTCTTTTGATCATTAGTGAAATGCTATGATGTCTATAAGCAAGAATCTGATGCTCAAAGAGAGATTATTAGAAAAATTAAACCAGTCTTGTATACTGCAGATGCATGAAAGAAACTAGCACAAGAGTTAGTTCCATCTCGAAGAGAATCTTGAAAAAAGTACTGATATGTTCGTACTTTAAAAATGTGACCAAGACCGTGAGATAATGCAGAAAAAGTACTTGTAAGCTTGTTCTAATCTTCATTATTAGACATTCGTTTATGGTGCTTATCTATAGAAGACTTTGATATACATCACTCTTTACTCTCTTTAATACATTATTATACCAATGACATATACAAAAGATTTACAGCAATGACTCCAGCAGACTGTGTGGTTATCGCCAGAGGCTATCGCAAAAGATAGAAAATGGTATATTGTTGATGCAGCGTGAAAGACTCTTTGAAGAGTTGCTGTTGAGGTTGCCAAAAAATTGCATGGAAAACATAAGCCGTACTATTGTGATATGTGGGATTGTGGTGATAATGTTATTATTATTAATGCTGAAAAGATTACTGTAACATGAAATAAGATGGTTGATAAAATTTATTATAAACATACATGATGGAAAGGTCATTTAAGAGAAACTAACTTCCAATCACTTCTCAAAAAGCATCCACAAAGAGTCTTTGAATTTGCTGTAAGATGAATGTTACCAAAGAATAAGTTGAGAAAACAAAAGTTAAAAAGAATGAGAGTGTTTGTATGATCAAAACATCCATATGCACAGTTTTCACCGGAAGTGCTCGATGCAAAGTAATCATAAAAATTTATTTTAATTGTTCAAATAGTTATAAATGGCAGACAAGAAGTATCTCTATGCAGTATGAAGAAGAAAAAGATCGACTGCAGTAGTTAAATTATATCCAAAGTGATCTGGTTCCTTTTCTATAAAAAAGTGAACAGGTTCTGTAACGCTTCAAGAGTATTTTTGATGACATACATATATGGTAGAGGATTGTTTTTTCCCGTTTACTGTTTTAGGTGACAAAGCGCAATCAATGTATGACGCAGAAATTACTGTAAGATGATGATGACTGATGGGTCAAGCTGAAGCAATCAGACTTGCATTTGCTAGAGCATTAGTGGAACAAAGTGAAGCAAATAGACTAACACTGAAACCTCATGGGCTTCTCAAAAGAGACCCTAGAGTAAAGGAAAGGAAGAAGCCATGATTGAAGAAAGCTAGAAAAAGTCCTGAATGGAGTAAAAGATAACTTCTTGAAATTATACCTGTCATCGCTGACAGGTTTTTTTCTTCTTATATTTTTCTTGCATACGTCTACTGAATAAGTAGTCTATAATTGTTTATCTTTCTTTATTGTGATGTCATTATATCTTAAATATCGTCCCAAGGATTTTAGTAGTATGGTTGGTCAAGAACATATTACTACTATTTTACAAGCACAAGCTCAACAAGGAAAATTTTCAAGTAGCTATTTGCTTTATTGACCAAGATGAACGTGAAAAACAACAACAGCAAGAATAATTGCAAAGCTTGTAAATATTGCTGTTCCTTGAGATACAGCAGTTCCTGATTTGAGTAATCATCCTGTTTCAGCCATTATAGATGATGGCAAAAGTTTAGATTATGTTGAAATTGATGCTGCTTCCCATACATGAGTAGATAATATCCGTGAAGAAATTTTGGACAAGGCATTATATCCACCTACAACACTCAAAACAAAGGTGTACGTGATTGATGAGGTACATATGCTCTCAAAATGAGCGTTCAATGCGTTATTAAAAATTATGGAGGAGCCAAATACCTATTTGAAGTTTATACTTGCTACTACTGAAATTCAAAAAGTTCCTGATACGATTATTTCTCGTTGTCAGGTGTTTAATTTTAAGCATATACAACTCGAGAACCTTGTAGATAGGTTAGCATTTATTGCACAAGAAGAACAAATCACTTATGAAAAAGAAGCATTATATCTTATAGCTAGACTAGCAAATGGATGAATGCGTGATGCAATTAAATACTTGGAACAAGTAAGTATTTTATGAGCTATTACACAAGAGTCTGTATCACAATTTTTATGAGTTGTTTCTGCTCAAGATCTTGCGCTGCTTATTGAAGCATTACGTACAGAATCTTATACTCAATTTATCGATAAACTTGATCAACTTGTTGAGTGAGGAGTAGATTTATATAGTCTTATAAAAGATCTCTTATTGTATTGTGATGAGCATTTTGATAGTGCACCTGATTTTTATAGTATACTTGTATGAATCTTGCAAGAAATTGCTGCAGAGATGAAATGGTATCCTCATCCACTATTGATATGGAAGAAAAAATTTTATCATTTTTTTCTTACGAGTTGAGCAGTGCAATCATTATCTGCACAAAAAAATCCCGATGCTACTAGTAATTCTGGTCACCAAAAAGATCTAGATGGTTTGCACGCAACGGCATGATCTGTTCAGGAGTCATCTTCTGCCAAAAACAATATTAAGAAAGAAAATGTTGATCATAACACACAACAAATTGATCAAGATGTTACATCTGTAAAATCAACGAGCAATACAACAACAAAACAAGAAACAGGAGAAAATAAATCTTCTGAAAGGGATATCGTAGATACTCAACATACAACTTTTCAATGAACTATGGACGAGTTAAAACTGCAAATAGTTGCTCGTTTGGAAAAGATAATGTTAAAGTCTGCTATAAAGCAGCATACTATTCTGCAATCCTTAAAAGATGGTGTAATATCAATGATTGTACTTAATGAGCAGTTTTATGCTTTATTACAAAAGCATGACACACTTTGACTTCTTGAAACTATTGCTTCTGAAATTACTTGATCACCTGTACAGATAGCAGTAACATATATGAGTAAAGAATCATTTTTATCAGCATAGTTGTGAAGTAATCACCTCAAGATACTTTTGTGAGACTCTTTAGTACGTACACTTATAGGGGAACCTCTGAGACATTATCTAAAAACAATTATATATACCATTTATGTGTTGTTTCATCTACTCGATTATATCTCAAATAGCGTTTTTTTGAGGAAGGTCATTATGCGGAGAACATCTAATTCCATCAAACTTTCTCTCTTTTCTAGACCTTCCATATGTATTACTTTTGCGAAGGTGTAATATATGGATCATTTGTCTATCTCTTTTCTTGCTTTTTTTAGATTATTCACTACTATTAAGATAGTTGATGTTTTGAGTTGTGCTATAGGTTTGTAAATTTCTCATAGAAAAGTGTTTATTACATACTTTTTCTGAAATATTTACAAAATTTATTTTAGCTTTGGATAGTTCATATGAAATTTTTTCAAGGATTATTGTTGCTATGAGTATTGTTGATAAGTCTATTTTCATATTGAACTGTTCCGACTTTTTCATCTATAACATATGCACAAGATCAACAGAATCAACAACAGTGATCAGATAATGGAACAAGATGAGTTGCATGAGATCCAGATTGTGACCCACAAAAAGATATTATGCTCAATACAAATGTACCATTTGTTTGAAGATGTATTAAAAGATCCACCGAGGATTCTGCTACACAAGCAACATTGGTCAATGTATTTCCTAGAACGATGTGAGCATTATCGAGAATTACCATGACAGCAGTTATCATTATAGGTTTTTTGTGAATTTTGACATGATGATTTTTGATTGCAAGTGCTTGAGCATTTAATCAAAAAGCATTGTGAATTAAAATTATTACTTCTGTAATTGCATGACTTATACTGTTGGGTGCTTCTGCAATTATTCTCAATTTGATCAATCCTGAGTTCTTTGGTACAGATAGTTAGCAACACCTGTATTGTCTTCTCTGTATGATCATGAACGTTTATAAAAAAACACCTCTTTGATCTTACGAGAAAAAACTATTTTATATAATCATTTATAATACACTATGGATATACAAGCTCATGAGGAATGATGACGAATCATTGGATGACGTTACTATTTTGGTCATCAAAAAATCAATCAACAATGAATAATACAGCTTATGATGGAACCGTGAGAGGAAATGAGATATTGAGGTAATGATCTGCACTTTGTAGACTTTCCAGGAGAGTATGACATTGATTGAGTTCTAGTACGTAGCTGGGAAGCATGATGAAAATTATGATATGTAATCAGAGAAGAAAATACATTTCTAGCATTGTTTTGTAACAAGGCAGTTATTGATCTTGCGGTTTTTGATAATGAAACACACTTCTTTGTAACATCACAAGAAATTGCAGATGAGTTAGAAAAAATGGAAGTTGCATGAACTATTACTGATTTATCACTACCTACGACAGATCAGTAATCAATCAGTGTTATAATCAGTTGCTAGAAACGTACAATTTCGTCATAATGCTTGCATTTGTTGCTCTATCGGTCAAATTTTTTTAGCAAAACGTTGGACGTCATCAAACACAAGCGTAGCTTCTTGTGTGAGCAATGATGCAAAATGTAAGTAAAAGTCAAAATATGATGATTTCTGTGCGTCAATATAAAGGAAGTCAATCGGTTGCTTGAGTAAAATGTTTGGATTAATTTGTAAGCAGTTACCGAAGTAGACTATACTATTGTGTATCTGTTGTTCCTTCAGAAACTGTATAGCACTATGATAACTCGGATATGAGCACTCAAAACTTATAAGTGTTCATCATCGATTGGAGATCGTTGACGCAATATGATACGATCACCATCAAACTGCAGATCATAATTCTACACAATAGGTAGGATGATATCTCTTGAGTAGTTTGGTGATATGCCCAAGTGTTTGATCTGATGAAATAGGAACGTGTTTTGCTCTTGCTCGTTGAGCATATTGACTAGGAGAGTAATTATACATATGTAAAATTTATTATTTATTATATTATAAACAATGGAAAACAACAAAAATGATTTTCACTGACACATTAATTTTATTAAAGAAAAGAGAAAATCAAAGTCAAATGCAGAAAATTCTTCTGTAACTACTAGATCAGTGCGCAAATCTTGATCTGATCAAAAATCAGCATGAGGTGCGGATTGATTTACTATAAAAAAATGAGAAAAACCTGTACGTATTTGATCACTGATGTGATTAGAACAGGTAGGACAATGTATGTTTATTGAGTATGAAAACGATATGATTATCGTTGATGCTGGTATGGAATTTACTGCAAAAGAGACACTATGAGCTGATTATATTATTCCTGATGTGAGATATGTCAAAAAACATATAAAAAAATTAAGATGAATTGTTTTAAGTCATGGACATCTTGATCATGTTGGTGCATTGAGAGATCTTTTGCCTGAGTTATGATTTCCTACTATATATACCACACCACTGACATTGTGAATTGTCAAAAAAACATTTGATAACAAAAAAGATATCTCAAAAATCAAATATAAAATTGTTGATCCAGAGATTGATATTTTGAAATTATGATGTTTTACAATAGAGTTTATCAATGTAAATCATAACATACCTGAAACAATGGCGATGGCTATATCTACTCCCAAATGAGTAATTTTTAACTCTTCGGATTTTAAAGTAGATCATACTCCTGCAATTTGAGAGCCAGCAGATTTAGCAAAAATTGCAAGAATCTGACTTGAATGAGTAAAATTATATATTTGAGATAGTCTTTGAGCTACAAAAAAATGACGAGCACCTTCTGAAAAAGAAATTTGAATTACACTCGAAGAAACTGTAGCAAAAACCACATGAAGAATTGTTATTGCAACATTTGCTTCTAATGTGTGAAGGGTTATTCAGTTAGTTGATAGTGCACTAAAAAATGATAGAGTTGTTTTTCTCTCATGAAGATCAATGCTCAACAATGTTGCAATCTGTCAGGAGTTGTGATATATAAAGGCTCCCAAGAATTATATCCGTAAGCTTACATCATTAGAAAATATGCCAGATAATCGTGTGATGATTTTATGTACTGGTGCTCAATGAGAAGAATTTAGTGCGCTTGCTCGTATGGCAAGAGATGAACATGCTCAAGTCAAGCTACAACCATGAGATACTGTCTTAGTATCAGCATCAACTATTCCTGGTAACGAGATTCAAGCTATGAACATGAAGGATCAGTTAGTAGAAAAATGAATTAACTTAATTACTAATGATGAAATGGATGTGCATACAAGTTGACATGGATGAGCTGAAGATCATAAACTTATGTTAAATTTGGTAAAACCAGAATATTTCTTACCATACTATATGAATGCATATTTTAGATATGAACATAAGAAGCTTTGATTACTTGTTGGTATTCCAGATGAAAATATTTTGATGCCAAATAAAAACTGAGCAATTATTGAACTCTTTGATAATGGTGCACGTATATCACCAGAGACGTTAGAAGTTGATGCAGTGCTGATTGATGGAAAGTGAAAAGGTCATCTATCAGGAGAGTATGTTATAAAAGCTCGTCAAATAATGGCTCATGATTGATGTGTGACATTATTATTTAAAGTGGATGCACAAACTAAAGAGTTAGTAGGAAACATTCAAATTGAATCTCGTTGATTTGTTTATTCTTCTGAAGTAAAGGACGTACATACTAAAATTGTAAATTATGTAAAAAGTAGATACTATGCACTCCAAAAGAAGAGAGTAGATACGAAAGATATTATGAGATCTATAAAAGATGATCTTGCATCATTTATAGAGAAAGAAGTATGAAGGTCCCCAATGATTATTCCTATGTATGTCTTTATTGCTAGAGATACAACTAAATGATGAGTGGATGCTCACACTGATGAAAAGACGATAGATACAAAAAATAAGAAATTACCATTGGAGGGTGGTGAGTAATTTTTTCTTTTTTATAGTAGAGTAAAGTTTTGTGGGACCTCTGAGAAATTACTTTTTAAACGATTATAACAATAATTAAGTATCGCCGTATTTAATCGATTATATGTAAAATAGAGGTTCCTTGAGGAAGGTCCTCATGCGGGAAAAATTTCATTTCATAAAATTTTCTCTCTTTTTCAGACCTTCCTTATGTATGAAGACAAATTTTATACTCTCTTGACTTTATATTATCAAGGTTTCTTGTTTTTTTAGACATTTTAAAACAAATGCGTATCATTCATTGATGACTGTGATCAGTTGCTGTAATATGATGATGAGCAGCATGACTGATGAGTGTTGCAAGTATTATTGAACATTATTATTGAGAGAGTGTTGCTGGGCTATCTCGTAAAGATACAAAACCAAGTGTCTATTTATTTGAAAAAAATCCTCGTTTGTGAGCAAAAGTTATCATTAGTTGATGATGACGTTGTAATGTCACAACTGGAACGTTTAAAAGAAAAGAACTATTGGAAAACTATCCCAGATGAACTGAGTTACTTGATACAGTATTTCGTTCGTTTGGTCCTAAGAAAGTGCAGCAATGGTTTGAAGATCACGGTGTCCCACTCAAGCAAGAAGCTGATGGGCGTATATTTCCACAGTCTGATAATGGACATGATGTCGTTTGAGTATTTGAAAAACTCTTTGATGCGTATGATCAATGCGTGACTGTTTTGTATAAGTATGGTGTTGATTCTCTTACAGCACCAACTGCTGATTCTCCATGGTATCGTGTGGTAAGCAATCAGTGCGTCTATCTTGTAGAGTATGTACTTATAGCAACGTGATGACAGGCATTTAGACATACGTGATCCGATTGAGATTGATATACGTTTGCACAAGCATTATGACATACTATCACACAGTTATGACCATCACTGAATAGTTTTTTGACCAAAGAAAGGTGGTTGCATGATTGTTCTGGTATTAGTCTACCAAATGCATACTTAAATTTTGCTCCAGCTCATGAATTATGACAAATTCCTAAAAAATACGCATGACCAGTCTTGCTCACTCATTTTTGAATTACATGACCGCATGTATTTATTGTTGCATCTTTGTCTGCATTTACAAGTATCGATGAGCATCATCCTTTATGTCTACACTTATGTCTAGATGTGTCAAAAGATCAGTCTTGGCGGGATCGTTTTTTAATTGAATCTTCGCTTGCTCATCCCAAGAAGTTGCTCCTCTCTATTATATCTCAGCATCTCCCAAAAAGGTTGATAGAAGCATTGTTTGTTGAGTATGGTATAAATAAACTACTGTCAATGTCTGAATTGAGTAAACATGATCGTAAAAAAATAGCATGAGTATTGTGATGATGAATTTGCTTGCACTGTATTAAACGTAGACCGTGAGATGAGTTTGTGACGGCATGATGAGTACCAATTACAGAGGTGAATCATCATACGATGGAGTCAAATATATTGCAGAAATTGTTTTTTTCATGAGAAATTCTGGATGTTGATTGATTTACTGGATGATATAATTTACAGGCTAGCCGAGCTAGCGGATGGGTAGCTGGTAAAACGATTGCTGATAAAATTGGTATGAGTAATATTTGATAATATTATGAATTCTCTGAAAAATTACTGTTCAAACGATTATATAATACAATTATGTATCGTTCTTTTTATAGAATTACATCTAAGATAGAGGTTCCTTGAGGAATGTCTTCATACAGGGAAAGTTTTATTTTATCAATTTTATCACTTTTTCAGACCTTCCTTATGTTTTTTTGTAGAAACAACCTAAAATCTTGGATCAATAATTGTATACAATCATTCAGAGTCATTTTTATCTGATTCTTTGTTTATAAGTACTTCGATCATCGTATTTTCTTGTAGTTGATAGTGTTCAAGAATTGTTTTTTCAGGATTTTTTTGCTGTTTATAGACTCGTTGTGGTACCGTATAATAATAAGGAGTTATTCAAACTCATTGTTGGTTTTTTGATGGCTCTAGCTTAAGTATATAATTGTCTTTTTCTTTTATTATGGTTCAAAATTGCATATCTATACGTGTTCTTTTATCTGGATACGAGCGTCCAACTTTATAGATTGCAATGAGTAATCAGAAAAATAATAAGATAAGGACCCATATAAGTACTGTTGGCATCGAAAATTTGAAAAATAAACTGTTTTTATATATACTTGATTATGACTAAAAATCAAAACAAAGAGTGAATATCTCCTTGACCAGAGAATTTTGTACTCCCTTTATCTTTGAGTGCTTTGGGTATTACTACAAAGGCTGTGCTAAAAAAATGTAAGTATGCTTTGTTTTGAGTGCTGTTTTTTTTGAGTGGATGTGAGCTAAATAATGAGAGTTTGGAAGTAAAGGCAGAAAAACACGTAGAAATTTTTAGTGAATATGAAACACTTAACAAGGAAAAAATCTATGATTTACTTGTTGTCATATCTCATATTGTAAAAATTATTAAGGATGAAACGGTCTATCAAGAATATATTTGAAATCACCGAGAAAAAATTGTACAAATAGATAATTTAGTGCCATTAGCGATTGCAGAGACCAGATGAAATTCTACGCGTTGAGCGGCAGGAGAATATTCTTATTTTCAAATAATGCCATCTACACTCAATGCTTTGATAGAGAAAAGATGAATGAATAGTTTAAAAGATAATCATGCCCTAGCATGAGCATTAGTATATTTGAAAGCATGCAATACTATACTTCAGCAAACCGAAGATTGAAGACTGAAAGTGCATTCAGATCTCGAAATATTACAGCTGGCTTATTTAATGCATAATAGATGAGCGACATGATTTAATAAATTGTTTACTCAACATAATCTAAAAAGTCGAGATGATTTTGAGCAATTTGTTCGGAATGAAATAGATAATGCATGATATAATATACATGCGTGGCAAAACGAAATGATGAAAAAAAGTGGTGTGAAACCTACTGATTTAGCTTTTTTACAGCATATTATACGTACTAGCAAGCATAATAAGTACTTGAGAAGCTTGGTAATTTCATATAGTTCTGCATATATTATATCGTTATCGTATGTTGGTTAACAATACTGATGAGAGTGTGGTTGTAATTTTTCTTATATTGCTTATAGTAATTATCAATTATTTAGTGTATAGTCTATCGAGTATGTATTTTAGTGAGCGCTTTGTCTCATCCTTATGCATTGTATAAACTCAATTGACTATCTAGTAGATTTCTTATAAATTTACACTAATCAAATATTTTTACAGTCTTTAGTTACAATCAAATGAATCGTTTTTTGCGTCCGTGATGGTTGCTTCTCTATATATTAATTGCTGTCTTATTGTTGAGGTGATGATCGTCTAGTATAAATCTTGAGCAAACAATAGAAATCAAAGAGTGATGAACAATTGCACAAAGTGGTCTCTATGATGAGCTTTCGCGTTTGCAAAGGTATAGATTGAGGCGTTTTTTGAGAGGTGAGGCAGAACGTCTTACTGCAATTGCACCATGAACATATTGATTTGATTGATCATATAGTTTTGAAGAAATTATTGAAGTATTTTTGCAATGACCTGTCCAGCAATATACGCGTATTACAATTTTGGAATGATGGAGTAGTTTTGATACTGATGTGCATTTATATCAGCAATGAATTGCTGATTTTTGAGCATATCGTGCTTTTATAGAAAATCAAGATATTATAGATCGCTATGTGCAGAGATATCCGTTTCTTGCACAAGTAGTCAGTGAACATTGATCATTATCTTCATTGGAATGATATTTATTTCCAGATACGTATTTTATTGATCCAGAATTGCATTTTATAGACCAGCTCGTTTATGCACAATTGGAAGAGTTTAGAAAGAGAATTCGAGTACCATACGGTGATCAAATTGTCGCGATAAATGACCGTTTGCAAACTTTATGATTTACCTTTTCTTTGAGCTCTTATGAATTATTGAAACTTGCTGCAATTATAGAAAAGGAAGAGCGTATTCCAGCAAATAGAGTTCGTATTGCTTCTGTATTTTTCAATAGACTCAATGATGGTATGAGAATTGATGCGGATATTTCACTGTGTTATGGATTGTGAATGACTCATAGACAGTGTACACCCTCAGTTATAGGTGCACATGTGCGTGATGCATCTAATCCATATAATACAAGAGCTGTAGCATGATTATGACCTACTCCAATTTCTTCGGTCACTCCATCATCAATTCGTGCAGTCTTGGATGCTGTTCGTTCAGAGTATTATTATTATTTACATGATGCATCTGGTCAGATACATTTTGCTAGAACATTATCAGAACATAATAATAATATAAGTAAATATTTAAGATAGAAAAAATGTGCTCAAAGTTGATTTTATAATGGAAACTCGTATAGTTTGCTATAGTGTGCAACTCTTTATTTTGTTTGGATATTTTTATGCATATTAGTCGTCGTATAAAATCAAACATATTTGCTGTGGTTCTTGCATTTTTTTTATCGATTGCATTGTATGCATGAGTGACACAGTATACTAATCTTGCTGCTGATATTAGGTGAGTTGGAACTCTTTCTTCAGAGATTCTTACTGATATTGTGATGCAAAGATCCGAAAATATTGTAACTATTACTGCTGTAAAAGAGATTCATGATATTGAATCAATAAGTTTGCTCTTTCTTTATGATGATACTACCGTGCGTTGGACAGATGGCACAGTGTCTAGTATGTTTGATACTGTTGTAGCACCTGCTTGAGATTGAGCAGTATCTGTTCTTTTGATGCTTGGACAGAAAACTCTCCAGCAGTGAGATGATATTGTTCAATTACGTGTAACTTGAGAAGCATCAGATTTGATTCTTGCTGACGCAGTTGTGCTCTTTGATGATTGATTAGCTGAACCTTTATCTATCACTTTACCATAATATGACTCTCATGATAACTAAAAAAATTATCGTAGGAATGATTGTGTGATCTATGTTTGCATTTATAATGCCTGCTGTTTTTGCTAGTACTACCTCATTATCTGTCGATGTACATCCTAATCCAATGAGAGTGAGTGAATTTGCAGATGTTACTATAAGGGCACTTGATAGTTCATGAAACGTCAACACGGCAGCAACAGATATTGATATTTGGATAGAAGTTGATTGATTTAGTTTTAATGATCAAGATATAGTTATTCCTTGATGATGAATTGGCTTTATGGAGCCATCTGATCTATGAGTGAAAATTTTTTCTAAATGACTTAGTATCAAAAGGCCTGGTACTTATACACTAAGAGCTGTAAGTGTTTATGATCCTGCGATTGTGTGAGAGACAGAAATTCAAGTACTTGCAGATTCTTCATGACCTGCAGTATGAGATTTGATGGTGACATCTCCTGAGCAAAATGAAATATTATCTACCAATATACTGAATGTTGTGTGATCAACTAGTTTTGCAAATACACCAATAGTTATATTTATTGATGGGAGTTCTATTCAAGAATGACTCTCTGACCAACAATGAAACTTTTCTGTGACTGTTACATGAATAGATATCTGAGATCGTGTATTGGAAGTCAATGCATTGGATTTAGATGACCAAGTTGTAGCGACATCGTGACCGATAAATTTTACATTTAGTGAAGATGCAGATCCGTTATTTTTATGAGTAGAAGTAACACCAGATGCTGTGGTGACTGTGAGAGAGCAAATTACCATGACTATTTCAACAGCTGAGCGTGTCACTTCAGCACTTATAAAAGTATGAGAAGAGTGAACAATGCAACCAACAACACTTATTGAGCCTTGAGTATTCGAAAAAACTTTTACTTTTGATGAACCGTGAACATTTCCGGTGGATGTTAGATTATTTGTATGACCGACAGCAACTGATTTTGAGGATATAGAAGCTATTGTTGTACAAGATGAAGTTAGAAGAATTGTAACATTAGAGAATATTGATGATCCTGATAGAAGTAGGTCAGATTTATCATGGACTTATGATTGACTTATAGAATATTTTAAGGTGAGATATGGAACATCTAGAACAAATTTAAGACTATCACTGACTACAACGAGACCAGAGTGAACATTAATTTTGGCTGAACCAACACAAACATATTTTGCACAAGTATTCCCAGTTGATGAAAATTGAATAGTGAATGGAGAACCTTCGCAAATTATTCAAATTTGACCATTACAGCAGCCAGAACCTGTTTGTGGTAATTGAATTTTGGAGCCTTGAGAAGAATGTGATCAATGATCTGTTAATGGTACTCCTTGATCACAGTGTAATCTTGACTGTACGATAAGTACATGTGGAGATGGTATTGTACAAACATGGCTATGAGAAGAGTGTGATGATTGAGTAAATAATGGGCAACCTGGATCGACATGTACATCAGAATGTACACTTGTTCAGGCTGAACCTGAACCAGAGCCAATTCCTGAACCTATTGAGGAGGTGTCAGCTCCTCCAGTTTCTTGTTTTACTGACTGAATTACACTATCAACGAGAGAGATTAATTGAAGATATTACATTACCTGGGCATCAGTACCTAATGCTCGTGAATATATAGTATATAGATCTGAAGACCCAGTATGATCAGTATCACAAATGCGTGTCTTGGCTAGAACTACTGATACTATGTTCGAGTATCCATTTGACCCAAACGCAGAAGCAGACAGATATGCTTGGTATGCTGTAGAAGCCGTTTGTGCTGAAACTGATGAACAAAAGCAAGTTTGAAATATTGAACAAATCAAGGTTGGTCCTGCAAATACTATCGCATTTCTTCTTTTATTTTTGATTATCTGATTTGGATCAGTCAGAGTAGTAAAAGGTATCAGGGGGTAAGAGTTTTTATGAAATAATTAAGGAACCTCTGAAAAATTACTTTTTAAACGATTATATCAACAATTACGTATCTCCCTATTTATTTGATTATATGTAAAACAGAGGTTCCTTGAGAAAAATCCTCATGCAGGAAACATGTAATCCCATCAAATTTTATCTCATTTTCAGACATTCCTTAAATATACCAATCGTTTTTTATTCTCAACTAAGTATATATTTGATATTTATCATAACACGCTTTTCAGATATGATTCTTCACTATATACTTTTTGTGAGTATCATGGTGGATAGACTGATACTATGGTTTTGTTTGTATCGTCGCAATGTCTGATGTATAGTGTATCTCAAGGTTTGCGTGTGAGACGTTCTTGGTGTCTAATATCAGGGTGTTTGTCTGGTATAGGAAGCATAAACTGACGATAGAATGTTATTTCTGCTTTTTGGAGTCTATACGGTCTTCAAGAAATTGAGCATATAAAAATTTGAGTTTCTAGTGTGTCTTGTGTAAGCAGATCTTGTCGTTCTTGATGAGAGTAATGTGAACGATGTATTGTATGTGTGTCTTCTGGTATTGTAGGATCTGCATTATAGTCTGACCAATGATATCAAAATTGTGTATAGTCTATCATAGTTTTATTATCTTGTATTGATGTTTCAGATTGTGTGAGCGGATAGTGTTCTTGTGCTACCGTTTCATTATATCAGAAAGGACTTAATGAAGGGTGAAAAAACTCTCACCATTCTCAAGTTTCTTGCATATGTGCAATAATTTTTGCTGTATATGTTTCATATTCATATACTGAATACTGTTTATTGAAGATACAATAAGACTTATTACGTAAACCAATACATCAAAATAAATTATGTGATCATTGACAGCATGAACGAGAATAATAAATATCTCTAGTATCCAAAAATATATTTTGGCAGAACTGTATGTTGTGTACTCTTCTTCATGTTCATTCACACTCGATTGTGTATGATGCATTTTCTCAAAAGCTTGAATGATCGTAAAGGTATTCTGTTCAATTCATTATTCCGTCGCAGTATTTACTTTCTTGTATTCATGAACAATCAAAGCACTGTTGTACATTTTTACAATAAGCAAGTGAACTTCAAAACACTTGTTCACATGTCTGAATCATATTATGAGTAGCAGGAAGAATCATATTGTTTCAATAGTTTATATATCATATATGCTCCATCTGTGTATATTTTTGTTGATATTCTTCTTTGCTGTATTGTTTGTTGAAAATACAGTATTGTTTATTTTTGAGTCAGTAACATCAAATACAATCAGTACATCATAGACAACTTCTACATCACACACAATCAGTGCAATGCGTGCAAAATATACAAAAGTTTGATTTATAACATCACACACAGTAAATAAGTTCATAGCAGTATTCGCAGTTCATAGAATAGAGTGTATCTATACAGTGCATTGAATTTTTTAATCAAGTGCTGTACAGACTGTTTGAGTTTTGATCAGAATCAAAAATAAAATAACAATTAGTATTAAATCATGCTGCATTGACATAATGACAGTTATTTTCGTCTGCATCAGGTGTGACATATAAGTTCATTAATGGTACATCAATGAGAAGTTGTTGAAAATTTTCAGTGAATGTTTTAGAAAAATCAAATGATCTTCAGTAATCCATTGCATCCCAATGGTCAGATCGTCGTATTTTATGTTCATATACTTTATGTGGCTTATCTGGTGAGTATATTGATATTATCGATTGTTTGCTTGCATCACATTGGCGACGATATAATTTGCGCTCATTTCTAAAACTTAGTCTGCGGCGCTTTCTTTCTTCAGGGCATAGTGTAGGTGTAGGGATGTTCCAAACTTTTCATGCAAATGTTGGACTCATGCGCGTATAAAAATCGATGTCTGATTGGTAAATCGCAAATTGCTGACCGGATAATGCACATGTTTTTCGTTCGATGATAGGGTCGTTATTTATAGTGCTTATATATTCATAAACTGAGCGATCAGTATATTGCATACGTTCTTAATAAGTAATTAAAACTATTTGGGCTTGATATGCTTCTTATAGATTATTCATGCTATTCCTCATGCTATACTACAACATAGACTATATATCACTAAAGTAGGAGTTATTCATTGTATTAGAGATATGATGTAATAAAATATCCATTTGCTTTTTATCTAAAAAACCATTATAGTCAAGTCTCATGTCTTTTTTAGTGTGTTGTATTGAAAACACAACAGTTTATTTTTTAGTTATTATCACTGATATTTATTGTTTATGAAAAATTCACAAAGCATCTTTTTGCAACAATATTTAGCTTCATTATGATTTGAACAAAAACAAAGTGAGATATTTCTCGCCACGTATCAGTATTGACCTAAACCAGCAAGTACGATCGCATCACTGTCTCAATCAGAGAGATCATATTGTTATAAATTTTTAGAAGAGTTAGTGAAGGAATGATTAGTAGAGCAAACGCTTATTAAGCATACTAAACATTACTATGTTGTTACTTCTGATGTGTTACTCCAAAGAATTCACAATCAGCAAGAAAAGCTTGATGCCATAAAATCATCCTATCACGAAGCAAAAATTATGTTTGATATGGTATGAAAAAACCATGCATCGTATATTCCCAAAATTCAGCAATTTGAATGAGTTGAGTGAATTAGACAGCGATATGATGATATGCTCCAGCATATAGAATCACAATCATTGTTGGTTGTGCAATGTACTCTTACTACATTGTTCTCTTCGCAAGTAACAAAATATATTGATTTGCAGAAGTTATATAATCAGTTCTTAGCAGATTTGCATCATCGTGATATTGTAGTGCAGTGACATATAGGTTCTGGATGATTAATTGTTGAGTCTATGTGTCATGTTGATACAGTAGATTATCTTTCATCGGTTTCAGTTGGTCATCAATCTGTGCAATTATGGATTGTTTGAGATATTACATATATTTGATTATTCCGTCAATTACCTATAGGTATCAAGCTGAGAAGCCCAGATATGGCTGATCTACTCCAAACAATGATGCATTTTATGAAATAACGCCCTCTTTCTATGAAATCTTCATTTTCCAAAGTCAAAACAGAGCATACAATCATGCGTGAATTTATCCCTTTTTTGTATAGTATTGAAAAAATTAACGAGATTCAGCGTCTGATTCCATGACGTATTCAAAGAAATCAATCAGGCAGTTCTCAGCTGAGAGTAAGTTTTAGTTATGAGACGGTTACTGGACTAAAGTATAAGATGTGTAAGTGATCAACCGGTCAGGAGTTATTTGTTATTGTCAAGCAATGAACAGCAGATCGTGTCAAGGAAATGATTGGTGAAATTATTGATGGGATGTAGGGGTGTTATCTCACTGCATAAAACGATACTAATCTAATAGATTCTTTTGTGCAATACTCATAGATGTGTTGTGCCATAATTGTGTCGTCTTCTCTTTCTTGATTGAGTGAGGAAGTTGATGTTGGATCGTAGCTTCATGGATGGAGCAAAATTTCTCACGTTTTTCAATTCTCGATACTGTTTATGTATGTGTAAATTTCTTCGATAGTTTTTCTTGTTCCATTATAGACGGTATGTTTCGTTGTTTTTTTATAGGTTTTATCGTATTCTCCGTGATTTCTAATACCCATATCTTTTGCTTGTGCAAATTCTATGAGGAGTTGATCAGTGAATGGATTGTGATATGAACTATATTTGTGTACATCGATATGCGATGGTTGTGTTCCAAAGATATCAACAAATAATTCATATTGTTGCTCCATGTCTTTGCTTGTGAGTGTATTATTTTGATATTCAAGATGCAGTCAAATACTGCATCATGTTGTTTTACTTAAATGTTGTAATGTTTCTATATCATCACGTTGATGTTGAATATTTAGTCTGAGAACCATTACTGTGGTTGATGTGATATATCATTGCTCTATACATTTGAGTATATCTTGATTGAAGATCTTACTCAGACCAAAGTCATCTGCATTTATGATGAGTGTTTTCATAATCGTATTGGAATGAAAATAATTACATTCATTATACAAGTTGTTTTATGATTTGCAATTAATAACAAAAAACAAAAGCGAGCGCTTTTGTATGATTATTTGTTCTGTTCAAAGTACATACCGCGGGAGGGAGTTGAACCCTCACGCCCGTTAAGGCATCGGATTTTGAGTCCGACGTGTCTGCCAATTCCACCACCGCGGCACTTTGTGTTGACTTACTGTAAGAAATTTTGGTGTAAATGCAATTGATTTTTTGATAGTCTTGCGTATCGTCTTCATGTACACAAGTTTATTGTATGAATAATTGCTGTACGTATTTTATTAATTATTTCTATGAATAATGGATTTGAACAGAGTTACACTTATTTGAAGATCAACAACAGATGTTGAGATCAAAAAGATTGAATCTACTGGGAACTCAGTAGTAAATTTTACTATCGCTACCAACAGAAGGTACAAGAACAGAGACGAACAGGTCGTGGAAGAGTCTGAATACCATAGATGTGTTGCATATGGTAATGCAGCAGATATCTTGGGTACGTATGTAAACAAAGGAAAAAGAATGTATGTAGAGTGAAGATTAAGAACAAGAAAATGGGAAGATACAGCATGAGCTGCTAGATATACCACAGAAATTGTTGTTGATAACTTCATTTTCCTTGATTCTAAATGAGCAAATAGTGGCGATGAGTCAAATAACTCAAATGCAAGCACAGCAGTAGATGAAGACGATGATTTACCGTTTTAATTATCTATAAGACATCTAAAAACTAAAAAAGGTTTCATTTATAGCGACTTGTATTGCTATTTAATGAAACCTTTTTATATATAGAGATACTGTTTTACTTTTTTTGTATATATGAATAAAATACTTTCTTTGAGAATAAAAAATATTGCTTTAGATTTTTTTGATCTTGTGTCCTTTTTCTTTTTTGTTATTTGAGTCGTATGATTTATTAGATTTTTTATATTCAACCCTTATACGGTTGTAGGTAAAAGTATGGAACCGACCTTTCAAGAAAGTGATTTTATTATAGTTGATAAAATTACTCCAAGAATATGAACATTACATAGATGAGATATTATTGTATTTGTACCAGAATGAAAAGATTTACCCTTTATAAAGAGAATAATTGGTATGCCAAATGAAGTGGTGAAAATAAGAGAGGGTAATATTTATATTTGTGAAGATGTTGATGATGAGATTGATGCTTGTAATAGACTTGTAGAGTACTACTTGCCAAACAATACTTTTACATCAACAGCTATGTGTAAGATAGACACATTCGACTTGTGAGAATGATTTTTGGTGTTGTGAGATAATAGAGATCGTAGTACAGATTCACGTTGTTGTTTTTGATTGTGATGTACGCAAGATGGTAATTATGTTGTTTATGAAAGAAATCTAATCGGGAAAGTTGCATTAAGACTTTATCCTCATTTATCTCCTTTTTGGTAATATTCATGCATAATGCTGAAAAAATTGATATTCCTATAGATGTATATAACAGCCCTACAGAATTTGTTCTTGTTATGCCTTTAGGTTGAGTAGACAAGGCGTCAATTTCATTAAGATTGGAAAATAACTTCTTGACTATAGCATGACGTAGAGTTTCACCTTCATTCAAAGAGACTCTCATTCCAAAAATTCAGTGATGTTTTTGGTGACCATTTACCAAAAGAGTAGAACTACCTACAAATAGTTATTTCAACAATATACAAAGCGAGCTTACTCCAGAAAATATTTTGATTATTACGGTGCCTAAAGTGTTTATGCCTGATGAACTTTCTATCAAGATACAGTAATGATTTCTGTTCATAAGTGATTATCGCCATAAAATATTTTAAGTGTATATGTACCAGTCTTTTGTGGTGTTATAAATAACGACCTACTTCATTGGCTCACACGGCTAAATCTCCCTGGAGCTATACTGATTCATTCTCTCTCATACTCTAAAGTAATTCTTTCTGGAAGCTCTCCGTGAAATGCATTACCAAATTTGTCTGTTACTGTAAAGACTATTCTATTGAGTCTTTCCATCATAAACTCATTCGTTCATAATTCCCGTAAAATAGTATATCAAGGAACAGTAGTTTCTGGCTTTTTAGGTTGTGTAGTCTCACTTGCAACTGATGAGTTTATCTCTTGCAAGTCTGCATAATCACGTTCTAAACTGCTATTGATAGATTGAGTGTGTAATCAACGATCTCTTCTTATTAAAGCAAGCAATGTACTTAATGCATTATCGTTGAAAATGATGTTTCATTGTGTATCTCTTGGTATTGTCTCGGTTGACTCTAACATACTCTCTTCTCACAAAATTATTACATCTTTTTCTGATATTTCATCCTCATTTTCTATATGTTGCTCATTCTCTCTCGGAGCAGCATTGTGAGAATTTCATTTTTCTAATCGGTACTCAAAGTATCATTCTGGAGCTAATGGTGAAAGATCTATTCAAGCATATTCCTTATAAAACTGTATTGGATCAAGTGTATATTTTTCTAGTAACTCAAAACAGCTTCACTGTTCAACTGCATGCATATATCAGTATGGACAGTCACCATATCAGTATGGATGTGAAGGACTTTCTGCAGTTGTGATCTGAAAATCTAAATGATTTCAATATTTACCAATAGTAAATCAAGTTTTCCCAATTGATCAAATTTGTTTTCCTGTTGTGATATTTTCTCATTCTTGTACCATCATGCTTTCTAGATGACTATAATTTGAAAATATGATTGTTCAATCAGGTAGTGTATGTCTTATAGTAATAGAATTTCCATATCATCATCTTTCTCTTGCAGATACAACTACTCATTCAAACATAGCAAATACTGGTGTTCATGCGACAGAAACAAGATCAATTGAAGGATGTCATCAACTTCCAGCAATACGTCATTGTGAATATGATGAGCCTCGTAATACAGATAAAACTAAATTACTAATAGCTTGTGCTTGTCATCCAATGACATTATGTTCCAAAATTTGCATTTTACATGCATCATCAAGTTCATTTCGATGGAGTGACTTATCACATCATGCTACTGTTGGATCAATAACAGAACGAACAGGTAGCTCTCGACCTAATGTTGAAATTCATCAGATTAGTCATACCCAAATTGCTATCAAGAGTAATTTTTCATGATTAAAATGTAATCTTTTCATTGCTTGACATATATATAAAATATATTATAACTAATTATAGCATAAAAAATTTTATTTGTCAACTCTTTTATTGACTTTTTCATAAAAATATTAAATAGATCAATATTGTTTTCTTATATATTTTGATAATATATGATTTCAGTCTTATAGTATTTATCTTACATTTTTATATTGATGCGCTCCAAACAACTTACCAACGAGATGTTTCCGGCTAAGATGAGTGTATTAAAACAAAAGCCAAAACAATTATTTGTTTTAGGAGACGATACATTATTAGAGCAACCAATGATATGAGTTGTTGGCCCTAGAAAAATGAGTGGATATTGTGCTACAGTGCTAGCAATGATTACTAGAAGTTTAGAGCAGTTTCAATGTGTTACAATCTCTTGATGAGCTGCCTGAGTAGATGAAGCAGTACATACTGTGGCGTTTTCTTCATGAGTAAAAACTGTCGTAGTATTGGGTGTAGGTATTCAAAGAGCATTGCAGTCATCACGTAGATGATTTTATGAAAAAATTTTAGATTCTTGATGATTACTGCTCTCAGAATATCCAGATGAAACAAATGGTGCAGCATGGAGGTTCCCACAGAGAAATCGTCTGATTTGAGCATTGAGTACATTGTTATTGGTACCGTCATGCCCTTATGGGTCGTGAACACGTTATACAGTAGATGCGTGTATTGCATGCCATGTCCCTGTATACTGTGTGCCATGACCAATTACACAAGCGTGATCTGCTTTGAGTAATAGTCGATTAGAAAGTTGAGTAGCCCAACCAGTTGTTGATTTTAATGCCTTATTTCTTCTGTATTGAATACAAAAAAATACATGCATACCTACCTGTGAAGATCTAACAAAAGATCAACAAGTATTGCTTTGTTTTTGTAGATCAATACAATCCTTGGAGTCTATTATACAATGACTATCATGGTCTTTGGAAAAAGTGTTGAGTGAACTGTCAGCTTTGGAGTGCAATGGAAAAATTCTCCAGCCATCATTATGACAATTTATCGCAGCACAATAGACTATGATTTAGTATTTATAATATATAAAATATAATATAATGAGTAGTTTGCCATCATTACAAAGAATTTTAGTTAAAATCTCATGAGAGGTTATTGCCTGAAGTAAACATGTATTTAATTATGAAAATGTTGATAAGTTAGCACAATCACTGGTTTGACTCGCAGATAAATGAGTTGAAGTGGCTGTAGTGTGTGGCGCATGAAATATTTGGAGATGGAGAGATACAATTGATGCATGAATAGATAGAGTAAAATCAGATCATTTATGAATGATGGCAACGGTTATGAATGCTGTATTACTCAATGAAAGAGCGATACAACATTGAAAGAAATGAGTAGTCTTTTCTCCATCATGAGTACATATCCCACCTATTACAAAGCAGTATAATGCTTTAACAGCGAGAGATAGACTTGCCAAAAAAGAATTAGTGTTTTGTGCATGAGGTACCTGAAATCCTTTTTCTACAACAGATTCGGGTGCTGTATTAAGAGCATTAGAGTTACAATGTGATCTTGTTTTAAAAGCAACGAAAGTAGATGGTATTTATTCTGCTGATCCGCTCAAAGATACTACTGCAGTAAAATATGATACTATTACGTATGAAAAAGCTCTAGAAAAAAATATTAAGGTAATGGACCAAAGTGCTTTATGAATGGCAAAAGAAGAAGAAATTCCAATTTTCGTGTGTCATATAGATGCCATATGAAAAGTCATTGATTGATTTAATCATTGAACATTAGTGCTGCCTGCAAAATCTCAATAGAAATTGATTTATCTTCTCTCCAAGGAAATGCTCAAACAATTCTTGATAGTTATTGTAATCTCTACTGCAAGTTTTTTTTGGTTATGAGTGTCTGCACAGCAAAATCAGTGATTTATACATCGTTATGAGTTTTCTTCTTTGTTACAATCTGTAGTATGTGAGGACTGTTTACAGCCAAGTGATGCAGTGCGTAATCGTTTTAGTGAAATATGGTTAGAACAAATTAAACGTAATCCACAGTTTGCGCTTGATGATATATTTGTTGATAGTACTCTCTATCAAGACATAGATTATTACTATTGTGTGGCATCATCTGCTGATTTATGAATTTTGCAGTGATTTCCTAGGTCAACAAGTCCATATTGTGCTTGAAGATTTTGTGGTGCAAGTATTGTCACATTTAGTGAGGTAGTGACTTCACTTTATCGTTTATACTGTCTGGAAGGTGATTGTGCGCAAAGAATTGTGCCACAGCAAGATATACTGCAAGAACAATTACAGGTACTTTTGTCTAATAATATTTTAACACAGTCTGATGCAGACAAGTATACACGGTATCAACCGGTACAACGTTGAGATATTGAAAGATACTTATGAGTTCTTGCGCAGTTTTTTGATTGTGATAAGCTATTAGATTCTGATTGAGATGGTATTCCTGATATTTGGGATAACTGTCCTTTTGATTATAATCCATTGCAACAAGATATGGATGGTGACGGTGTATGAGATGTTTGTGATGATGATATAGATTGAGATGGTATAAAAAATATTGTTTGAGCTGTTGACCCTCAATGATTACCAATCCGTAGAAAAGTGTTAGAGTCAGATGATAATTGTATTTTGATAACTAATCCAAATCAAGAAAATACTTTATGAACAATTTTAGGTGATGCATGTCGTCCAGACTGAGCTGAGTTCTGATGAGGAATGATTATTGAAGCTACACCACGTACTTGAACAGTCCCTTTAACAGTAGATCTGAAAGCATTATGATGACCATTTGTTAGAGTAGAATGGCTTTTGTGAGATAATAAGAAAGCATTTTGACAGGAGTTATCTTATACGTACTTTGAACCATGAGTGAAACATATAAGAGCAACGTGAATCTTGGAAGATTGAACAGCTGTTTCTGCACTGACTAGTATTACTGTTACTCCAAATCTTGACCAACAAATATGATATCAACTTTCTGGTGCTGTGCTGGATTTATCAGATGGGCGTTTTTGGGTATGATCAGCAAACTATACGTGAAGAATACATCAAGTGACTTGGAAAAAGTCTGATTTGCTGAGAAGTGATGGTCCTGATGATCTTGTTGCGTTACCTTTGACGAGAACTTGATTACTGTTTATAGAGTCTCAAGCATATAATTTTAATGGTGATCGAGTAGGATTGGCACAGTCTTCATTACATGTTCATACACTCGATTTGCCTGTACGTTATTCCCAAATTACTGCATCAGATCTTAACCCGGAAGTAAACCAACCTATTACTCTATCAACACGTTTAGATTGAATTGATCCAGACTCTATTGCACGTATAGAGTGGTCTAATTGAGCATGATCGCTTATTGAATCTCGTGCTTTAGATGTTGATTTTACCTATACGCTCCCTGGAAAATATATTATTACACAAAAAATTATCTTTGAGAATAGCGCATTGAGACCACATGAAAATATTTTGACTGTTCATGTTGTAGAGAGTTGATTACCTCCTTCTATTAAACTAAATGCTGATCCTCTTGTTATATCATCTTGAGAAGAGATTGCATTCGACTTGTTGCCACTGTGAATTGATCCTACTACAGTAGAGAGTGTAGAGCGAAGACGATGAGATAATAGGAAAACAGTGATAAACACTCTTCAACCACAAGCTATAAGATATGCGCATCCATGACCAAAACAGGTCTCAGCTCATGTTTTATTGACGTCTTGAACTTATCTATTTGTGCACTGAACAGTGCATGTGATACAAGAAAATTTCTGTCTTTGAGAAGATCTTTCTGCTTTTCGTTGTGATATGGATTGAGATGGTATTCCAGATATGTGTGATGATGATATTGATGGTGATTGAGTCCCTAATTGGATGTGATTACTCTTATGGGAACCTGAAGACTGTGTCTACGAGTATGATGGACCATATATCAATCATGAACTGTTTGCTTTATATAGACAAGCTATAAGAGATTGAGCAGAGTATGATAATTGTTTTCTTACTCCGAATCCTGACCAAGATATGCAAGAAAATATTGGACGATGAGATGCATGTTTTTGAGTACAATGATGATGAGTGTGACCGTGATGACCATGACAATGGTGATGACCATGATGAGATGATATAACATGACCATGATGAACATGAATTTGAGCACCTTCACAATGATGATGACCGTGATGACCATGATCTTGATGAGCATGATGAACTCTTCCGCCAAATGATGATTCTTGAATACCATGAGACTGATCTACTATTGTTGTTGAAACATGTACACAGTGTCCATGTCCAGAAGCAGATTATGCATCTACGATTTGGAGATGAGATCGTGTGAGAGCTCTTCTGTTGGATGAGTCATGAGAAATTATATATAGATATTCTCAACCACAGAGTATTGATGTATCTATTTCTGATCTCATGCTTTGATGATGACAGTAGTTGTGCTCATTTGTGATTGAAAAGTTACATAGAATATACATACTTTTGACTTGTTTTTTATTTTTATCTTCTTTGATATGAAAGATTTATTATTGTTTGGAATTCAGTGATCAGGAAAATGAACACAATCAGCACTCTTACAAAAAGAATATCCTTGATTATATTCATATTTTTCAACATGAGATATATTTAGAGCTATAAATAGTACAGATAATGCAATTGGGAATTATGTCAAAGATCGCATAGCTACATGACAACTTATCAATGATAAGGTTACATTAGCACTTTTTGATGCGTATATGCAAACGGTAATTGATGAAAGCAAAAATATGTTGCTCGATTGATTCCCAAGAACAATACCTCAGATGGAGGTAATGATGGATTATTTACAACAAGCTCATAGAGATGTTATTGGTATTCAGTTTGTCATTTCCGATGATGTTGCAATGCAAAGAATGAAAGAAAGATGAAGATCAGATGATACTGATGTAACTATTAGGCATAGACTAGAACAATTTCATCAAAAAACTCAACCTGTTATTGATCGATTTGAAAAGCATTGAACATTGATAAAAATAAATGCAGAAAGAAAAGTTTCTGAAATCTTTGAAGATTTGGATAGAGTGATTAAGGCTACAAAATAATATTTGATATGTTCTTTTTATTTATTATTTGTATGCTGATATGAAGCGTATTACTCTTGCAATTGATTGATATAGTGGTACATGAAAATGAACAACTGCGAGACTTCTTGCAAAAAAACTTTCATATACCTATCTTGATACATGAGCAATGTATAGAGCTGTTACTTTATATGCAATACGTCATAATCTCTTGGAAGCATCCGATCAAATAAAGGCAGAGATAGTCGATCGTATCACCTTAGATTTTCAATACAATAAAGAAACGGATAATTTTGATATATATCTTGATAGTGAGTGTGTAGAAGGTGAGATTAGATCTCCTGATTTATGATTTCAACTAAAACATATAGTAACCTGTCGTCCTTTGAGAGAAAAGCTTGTTGTATTACAAAGAGCATTTAGTTTGTGATGATGAGTAGTGGTTGATTGAAGAGATATTGGAACAGTTGTCTATCCAGAAGCAGAAGTAAAAGTTTTTATGATTTGTGATGTAGATGTGAGAGCAGAAAGAAGATGGAAACAGCTCAAAGAACAGTGAGTAGATACAGATATTGAACAGATTAAAAAAGAACTGATACAAAGAGATACTACAGATTATCTCTGAACAGATGCAGTCAATAAAAAAGCTGAAGATGCGCTTGTTTTGGATACTACATATTTGACGATACAAGAGCAAGTAGAGAGTATTTATAAGAAAGTGCAAACGTTGCTCTAAGTGCTCTATGTACATATGTTCTCTAACTTTTTCTGATAGCCTATCAATATAATTATTGTTAAACCTCAGTAGAAATGTCAGTAGTTATAACTCAAGGAACCTCTGAAAAATTCATCATTTACTACCAAAAAAGCTATACTCATCAAAGAGTATAGCTTTTTTGTTTGAAACAGTGGGAACTACATACTAGTATAAAGCACTAGTATATTGATTT
>SKJI01000027.1 GCA_007115995.1 candidate division SR1 bacterium | reverse complement strand
ATGAGCTGAACCAACACTTGCAAGTTTTTTGTGGATCGTGTGCAGTGTGTTGTTGAGTGGCGTGACACAAGGAGCGTATGTGTTCCGACAAAGTCAGCGTTATTTGAAACTGCATCGAAGCTGGGATCGGTCGTTTACCAAAGATCTGTTGCAGGGCAACCGACAGTACGGTCTTGCGTATTTTTTGAGTAGTTTTCATACATTAGTGGTGTTGATTTTGCTGTCGTGGTTTTATCCGACTGCACTAGGATACACGTTGGTGTGAGTCTGGGCGTTGGCGTTGAGCTTGCTTGAGATTTTGCTGATTGTTCCGTCGTCGTTGGGGAATAGTATGATTCATCATGTAGCTGCTGCGTCACCTGAGGTCAAACGTAAGCATTTTGGGCATTTGTGTATGCTGGTGACATGGATAGGGTGTGTGGTGTTTGTGTTGTTTTGGCTGTTTGCTCCGCATCTGATAGAGTTTATCTGATGATCTGCCTATTTGAGTGCTGATGGTCGTATCGGTTCTGATTGGGTACTGAAGTGGATCGGACTGGTGGTGTTGATGAGCTTTATCAAGCAAGTGCATAATTATCTGTTTGTGAGTACTGGAGACCAAAATATCCTCCTCCCGATCAACTTGTTGGGGGTTGGAATTGGGCTTCCAGCTGCAGTGTTGTTGATTGACCGTTTTGAGTTGGTATGATGATTGCGAGCACAATGAATCCTTGAATTTCTTTTTCTTGCTGGTGCTGTTGCAGTCGCACGATACAAACGTATTCCACTGACAGTTCCAATCGTTCAGCTCACTGCTCTCCTCCTCGTTCCTGTTGCGGTGATCCTGTTCGTACCACAGACACTATTTGCAGGATCGGTTGGCGTTCATTGGTTATGGATCGCACAATGATGAGCTGTTACCGCTGCTCTCACCGCGCTGTCGTATAAGTTCCTGAAAGTGCATGCTAAAGGGTTGTAGATGATGGGGTGAGAGAAGTAACAATATGATGAAATATCGTTATTATACTAAACGAATTTAGTGTCATTCATTTATTAGGTAGTTGATTCTTTATATCCTCCTATAAAACTATGGCAAAACAACCAAAAACAACGTTTGATCCGATTGCAACAAGTGCATTGAATTTGATTCTCACAAGCAACCAAAACGTTTTTTTTAACTGGTACAGCGAAAGAAGAAAGAGTGTTTACTCCACAAAGAATTCTTTCGATACGCGTCGTCGATCGCTAAGTAAGAAGACCAAGATGCTAATGTTTTATGTGTTGATTCACCGTGCAATTTCTCTCTTTTTTGATGAGAGAGGGAAAATAATGCTGTTTTTTTCCGTATAAATGAGCTCTACAGATACACACATATAACCATGCAGTCGTCTATCAGTCGAACCATTCTCAATCAAATCCTCAAAAGTTATTGATTTTGGGGATTAGAATCCTTAAAAGTCACTTTTTTCTTGTATAAGAAACAAAAAAAGATATATTATTGGAAGCGTGTGGGAACCTGCGGTAAGGTTACTTTTACTTAGAAAGATTCCTCTCTTTATATCCATTATTGCTACGGTATGTACAAAAGACAGATAGAATGACACATTAAGGAGCATCTTTTTCAGTGAAAAGCAATAATCATCTATGGTGCTAGGCAAGTTGGCAAGACAACGTTATGCAAAGTCTTGCTGTCTCAGTATTCGCAGACGTATTATATTAGCTGAGATGATCCTTATAGTATAGAATTACTGACTAACAAGACAGTCAACGATTACCAAACACTGTTTCAATGATATAAGATTCTTTGTATCGATGAAGCTCAAAATATCAAAAATATTTGATCAGTATTGAAACTGTTGATTGATCATCTTCCGTGGTTACAGGTTATTGCTACATGATCGAGTTCTTTTGATCTTGCAAATAAAGTCAACGAACCACTCACGGGGAGAGTACATATGTTCCATCTCTATCCGCTTAGTATATCTGAAATATCTGCAAACCATGGAGTATTATGAGTTGATCAGCAAATCAATCAAAGAGTAATTTATGGTATGTATCCTGAACTTGTTGCATCAAATAATGAGAAAACACTTATTAGTTTGTCTGAGAGCTATGTTTATAAAGATATATTTGCATTAGATTTGATCAAAAAATCTGATGCAATTATTAAACTGTTGCAGGCATTAGCATATCAGATCTGAAATCAAGTATCGTATTCGGAACTGTCACAAATAGTTGGTCTTGATCCCAAAACGGTTCAAAAATATATTCATATTTTAGAGCAAGCTTTTATTATATTTCGTCTCCCATCATTTGCTAGAAATCTAAGAAATGAACTCAAAACAACGCAAAAAATATATTTTTGGGATACAGGTATTCGTAATAGTCTTATACGTCGCTTTTCATTACTGGATATGAGAGAAGATACTGGTGCACTTCGAGAAAATTTTGTGATTGCTGAATTACTCAAATCTGCAAGTAACACAAATAGATTCCCACTATCGTTTTTTTGGAGAACAAAAACACAACAAGAAATCGATTTTGTCCAAGACTACAATGGGCAAATCACAGCATACGAAATCAAGTGGAATCCTAACAAAAAGGTCTCACGGCCTTCGTCTTTTGTATCAACCTACAACCCAATAAAACACGTCATCACCAGATCAAACCGAGCTTCATATTTACTCTAACAGATTGATTGACCAGATAGTAATCTCTCTCACGCATTCCTCAAAGCGTATATCACGCTTGTAACTATTACCAATCAATACGACTTTCTTGATAGAGACTAACTATCTTCTAGACCCTCAACAACCAAAAAACACACGCATACGGACAGATAAAAACCAACGACTCATACAAAAAAAACGGCTCGTGGGAGAGGGCCGTTTTTTTATTGGGGTGGGTAGTTTCTATTGCTTGATAAATTGTTGAGAAATGTTTTTTTCAGGATTATGAATAAAATACAATCATGGTTTTTCTTGGCTCATGTTAATACCATCTCCACTGTGCATATTTTCAACAACTTTTACCAGTCTTCCGTGTGCATCGTATACGTGAGCAGTACCGAGATCAGATCACTCAGGTCCGTGCTTGAGGGTGATAAAATCATGACATGGATTTGGGTAGAGTGTCGTGACGAAAATTTCTCATCATGCAATCTTGAGTGCTACGACAGGAGAGAGATCTACACGACCATCAAGATCGTTGTTCTTTACTCTAAAGTAGTAGACTCAATCTGCAGGTTCATCACCAAGCAATGCCAATAAATCTCTGGTATGTATCGCATAACGCAATGTTTCAGGAGTATTTCTATCAGGACGATCAAAGGCAATCGACTGATCAGTATCAACAAATCACGCTCATGCAGATGCCTGTAAGGT
>SKJI01000030.1 GCA_007115995.1 candidate division SR1 bacterium | reverse complement strand
TTGTTCATTGTAGTTGTGTTATACATAGCTAAATAGTCAGCATATAAAAGTGCGAGCACTTCTTATTTTACTGACAATTTAACTTGAGTTCAACATTGACAGTTTAACTGGGTTTCTACAAGCATCATATTATTGCTTGACTTTTCATTTATTAAATTTATAAATAATAAAATGATTGTTAGCATAAAAAATTCATTATGATTTATGAATAATCAATATGATAATGCATTATGAAAAAAAAACATCACAAGATAAATATTTACTTAAAGCATTTACGTTTGAAGATTTAACAAGCACAAATGCTGACACAATAGCTAAAGTATTACTTTCTCTATATTGTACTAAAAAGAAACGATCAATTGATAAAGTTATTAGTGCATTTTATCAAGAAGCTAACCGTCGCTGTATAAAGAATAGTACTGTTGATCAAGATAGACTCAATTCATTAAGAAAATCTGAAATTAGTCGCATCAACAAGATGAGTTGAGAAGAGCAAGAAAAAATTTTTCTTTGGGCATATCGTCAGCAAAAAAAGAACAATCAGTGAGATAATCTGAATTTAAAACCTATTGAAAGATATCTCTTACAAAAAAAATATATAACTAATCAAGAAATTAAAGAAAACACATCAGAGAGTATATCAGCTGTTATAGATATACCATCTCATAAGGTTACTGACGATAAGATTCAGCAGGAAACAGATGAAGAAAAAAAACATACAGAAATTATAAAACCAGATAATATTCTTGATGAAAAAAATACGATAGCGCTTGCAGACTTGCAACTGATATTGCATGAATTATATATCAATGATGAACATAAAGCACTTGTTCAAGATTTATTTGTGGAAGATACCTATAAAAACGCTGCTACACAAATCAATAAACTCCTCAAAGAGCACAATGATTGGTCTTATTCGTTGTATCTATGGGATCAATCATATAAACACTTTGTACATATAATCATAGAGAACGATATAGATACAAATAATGAGGAAATAATAAAACATTATATGGAATATAGTATCACACAACTAAAAGAACTAGCATCGCAAGCAAAACATAGTAACATTCTCAACGAGCTCTTGGAAGTACAACCCTGAAACAAACTATAAGATACATTAGAAAATATTGATGCATGAACTTTTGCTTGAAAAACACAAAATCGAAATCAAGACCCTCATAATAAATCAATCTATATTCTTGAGTCACTTGCGGATACCATTCAGTATCTTCAGAAACAATAAGCCTCTTATCTTCATATATATTTCACTCTATAATTCATGGAAAATACAATTGACGAAACATATAAAACAATAGTTTGCTATGCAAAACGCTTTGAAAAAAAGACATATCATAATCAAGAAATAAACGAAGTGTTCACATCTACAATGCATTTTTATTTAACAGCACATATATTAAATTCATACATTAGTAGTATCAAAAAATGATGAGAGAACAAGCAAAAGCAATTATTACTAGATAAAATACAGGACAAAATTAATGAAACCACAAACGATCAAAAGCTAACATTACCATGTTTGATCTATACACAATCTTTTAAGATCATTAAAGGAATAAATATCCCACAATAAAATAGATATCTAAGTAATAAAAAATTCTAAGTAATAAAAAATTTGACTCATTATATTTTTTGTATATAATTTAGGTAATTTATATCCCAAATTATACAAGTATGAAAACAGGTAGTATTCCATATTGAACACGCATAGATACAGAGTTTTCTGTAAGAGAGATGTGATTTGAAGAAATTATAAATAAACATACTTTAATAAATTACATTATTGAAAAGAGCAAAAAAATAAAAACAAGGAAAGATATTGAAGAAACATTACATAGATTTGTAAGTGAAATACTCTGTGGTCTATACAGTAAAGTAAATCAAGCATGTATTGTAAATAAGCAAACAGATCATACTAAGCTCAATAAAGTTAAACAATCATATTTGTATACCCTCTTAAAATATCCAAATATTAAACTTGTGGAGATTATAGATAATCCTAAGTATAGAATTCCAAAAGAAAGTTTTAATGCACTCAAAGAAGAAATAAGAATAAAATTCAATGATTGAAATGATATATGAAAATTTTCAGAGCTTTTTGTAGACAGAACAAGAACAAAAACTCATATTCCAGAAGGAATAGCAAATATGCATTCTAATCTAATAGTAAAAACACTGGGCATTCCAGAAGAATATATGACATATTGAGAAAATTTAAGAGTAGGGTGAAAGTGATGATGAATGACTAGAGAAACATGATACGATATGAACACAGAAAATATTACATATTGAGATATGTATGCGGTTGAAGAAATATTGAAAAAAATTTCAACACTACAAAAAAACGATGATACAGTTGATGTGCGTTATTATAAAAGTGAAAACAATGTAAAAATGATTCTTGTACGTATAGAAACATTAAATGGTGTTACAGTCAATAAAACACTAATATCTTGTAATGATCCAATACAACCTAGAGCAACCTATATTATAAATAAATCTATTGATTTAATTGAAAAGATAAAAAAAGATTGAGAATCAGTATCAGTATCAGTGAATAGTATATACGGCTCTATATATGATATATATAATACTAAGGAGAAAGGTATTGAGAATAAAATATGGCGTATTACATGCTCTAAACAAGCAAATCTTTCTAGTAAAGAGAAAAAAGATAAGACCATCAAAAGAATCATTGATGTCATATTCAATCCCCATAATGCTCTTACAAATTTTGATAATACGATTACTGATACAATGAGAGAACAATTTATTTCTAAGCTCAGTTATATTTTACTCGATAATGATGAAAGTCTCTTTGAAAATCTAGTGAAAAAAGAAACATATTCGCTATATGCACACAAAATCAATAAAGAATTAGAATGACTTGATGAGGAGTGATCTACTGAGTTACGTCTTGCTACAGAAAAACAATGATATACGAGTTTTTTGCGCTTACTCAAAGAACCTCATATACCATTTCAATGATTTAAATTGAAAAAAGAATATCTCCAATATATTCTATTAGAAGGTAAAAAAATTCCACAGCCAAAGGAATATTATAATATATTAGTATGACTCTTGGAGTTTGATACTAAAAATGAGCAAACATTACTAGACTATATATTTGATAATGAAAAACTATTTCTTGACAAAATAAAACAATATAATAATAACAAAAATAATGAATATTTTCTTCTTGAATCAGTACAGTATACTAAAAAGTTATTATGGAGTGACTAATGATATCGTATATGAGTACATACAGCTATAATTAAGAGTATATAAATGCTTAACATGTAGATTTAGTTCAGGTTGTGTGCATAAGGCTACTTAGATTTCAAAAGTTTTTGTTCAAGGATTGTCATAGGTGGAGCTCATAGTGATCAATGTATTCTAACATAATTGTAACGATACA
>SKJI01000015.1 GCA_007115995.1 candidate division SR1 bacterium | reverse complement strand
TTGACGAACTTATCGTACAGTCCTGATCGAACACAACCAATTCCACAATGAGATGCGATTCAGCTACTGCTTGAGTGAGTTGAAAATGAGCGTATCGTCGCAGTTTGATCGATTGATACTGAGCAAGAAAACATTGCTCTACAAGAAGCTCTACGTGCTCAGTTCGTTGCCTCTCAGCAGTCAGTTGCGGATTTTTATCTGTATCGTGATAGTCCTGAGTTTGGTCAGTTACGTCCAGAAGATCAACGACGTAGTGATGTGATCAGAAAAGCATACCTTGAACAAGCACACAGAGCTGTCTTACTGTGGTGAGATGATCAGCAACTGTACGTCCTCGATCCATATCGTGGAAACTGATCGAGAACACCACAACGTTTCAACGAGTATATACAATCTATGAGTTGATGGACATTCTATCTTGGTTCTACATATGACCCATCGATAAATATGTCTATCATACACTACTACGAAGCATCACTTACCAAGCAAAAACCACCCCAAAAGCCCGAAGATACATCGCCAAAAACCCAACCTAGTGGTCTATCTCCATCTACTGACATAAATACACTCTACGAAGAATCAGGCAATACCATCCTCGAATCTTATCTAACAAAAAAACAACAAACCAAAAAATCTACACCTATATCTCCTCAATGATCATCTACAAAACAAGATATCGATCTTGAGGAGGTAAGAGGATTGCTTGGATTGTAATGTTTCAATAATTTCCATCTGAGATTGTTTTATTGATGAGATTTACTATATTTTAGCATATATTTATATGGTGGATATTATATGAGTTTGACGAAGAAAGAGGAAAAAATACTTAAATCGATTGTGGTTGGTTCAGAAAACAACCCTGATAAACCAGAATTCCCGCCTGATGCGCCGAAGTTTCCTGCGACTCCTACGTTTCAAATAGAGGTTCCTGGATTTTCAAATGTGTGGTTTAAGGACGAAAGTAAGAATCTTACTGGTACGCACAAAGATAGAATGGCATGGGAGATGGTTGTAACATACAAAGAGTTTCTTCGTGCCAAGAAAGCTGGAAGAATTGAATCGCTACCAACGTTATCTATTTTGAGTTCTGGTTCTGCAGCACTTGCTATACAAACACAATTAAAAAACTATCAACTACCAAACCTACACGTTTTAATGGATTCCAACACTGATCCAAAGATTGTACGTAGTTTAGAAAAAATTTGATGTAATGTTTTTCTGAAAAAACTTGGTAGTAAAATACTCACGTGAGAGGATATTTTACAATATACCAATAATGAAAATGGTTTTGATATTAACTCAAATGAGGCGTACGACCCGACAGTCAGATATTATGATCGATTAAGTTACGAGATAATAAATATCGATGCGGATTGTATTTTTGTGCCATTTGGAACTGGTCAGCTCTATGAGAATATTATGAACATCATCAAGTCTGAACTAAGTTATAAGAGAAAAGATCCTCGTTTCAAATGAACCAAAAAAATACTCCAAAACACTTCTATTTTTGGTGCAACAACCACAAATCCAAAGAGTAAAGCAGATAAATTATTTGCACCATTTTTGCCATTTGCAAATTTTTCAAAACAACGGATAAGATTTTACAGATATACCGGACTGACTGGCTCTATGAGTGAGGTATATAATTTACAGGAAAACTACTTAGAAAAAGCAATGAGTATTGCACTGAGTCAGTGACTCGATTGTGAACACTCAGGTATTGCATGATTATGATTGCTCTTACAGATAGAAAATAAAATTCCAAAAGATAAGAAAATTCTTATTGTAAACACTGGTAAAACAAAATTGTTGTAGTATAAGATTTTAGAAATTTATAATAAAAATATTAATGGAGACAATAGTTGAACTATACAGTTATTTTGACTGGTATATTGCATTGTGAGTAGCTATTAGCTATATAATTGTTGATTGATTATATGCTAAGTACACATTAGAGGTTGTCGCTCTTAAACCAGGTACCTATTTGGTAGTTAATTCTGAAAAGAAGAGTAAGTAAATGATTCATTGTTTTTCGTATATATATTTCTATACTTTAGAGTATGAAAAAGAAACCGCATCAAAATCTTCCTGCTTCGTATTTGTTGTTGATTAAGGATAACAGTGTTTTGCTTTTGAGACGCGCAAATACTGGATTTGAGGATGGGAATTACTCACTGATTGCGGGGCGTGTCGATCCGAATGAAACGTTTACACAAACAATAATTAGAGAAGCAGAAGAGGAAGCGTGAATTATTCTGAAGCCTGAAGATCTCGACGTTGTCCATCTGTTACATAGAAATTCTGGTCAAGCTGAGTATAATGAACGAGTTGATGTGTTCTTCACTGCACAAAAATGGCAAGGTGAGATTATCAATAAAGAACCGCATAAATGTGATGATTTGTCTTGGTTTGATTTGGATAATCTTCCAGATAATATTATTCCTTATATCAAAAAAGTAATTGAAAAAACAAAACAAGCTGTCTACTATAGTGAACATTGATGGAAATAGATAAATCCTTTACCTTATTTACAACAATCTTATGAAAAGTTTAAACAAAGTAACGATTGCTATTGTTGTGTTAGTAGTACTGGTAGGAGTACGGTCTCAATTGAATAAAGAGTCAATTATGCAAGACGAACTTCCTGTACAACAGCCAGTAGTGCAACCTGTTGAAGAGCCTGAGGAACCAGTTGAGGAACCAGTAGATCAACCGCTACCTGAGGAAGGATCTATTGCTCTTTCTGATGACAGTAAAGATATTCTTGTAGATGGCGAGGTTGTATTATCGATTGAGGATGATGCGATTTTCAACTGGTTTAGTAGTGAGAGTCAGTTGTGTGATGAGTCTAATAGAACGAGTACGCCTGATAGAGAAATGTTCTGTGAAAACGCAGCATTCTTTAGAGAGAGCAGTCAATTTTCTGCAATCGCATACTCTTCGGATATGATGGAAATCTGATTTACGATAGCGAGTGACACGTTGTCTCCTGATACGGTTGTTTGAGTATTTTCAAGAGCTACCAACAACGTAGATATGTTGACAAACTACTATTTAGGAAATGAGTTTTTGAGTTTCTCTCCTAGTGGGAATCATTTTGTATACAAAGGAGAGTGTTGGGAGTGAATGTGTGGACTGTTTGTCAAAGAGTCACAAACTCTTGTCGATACGCTCAGCATAAACAATCCTGAAACACTTGATATGAGACAGCGGGATGCAACGTTCATACAATGGATTTCTGACAGCGAAATCGAATACGAACTGCAATCATCAAATAGTGAAGAATTAAGAGTTGAGAGTAGTTCGTTTTAGTGTGTATTGTATAAATACGTAATATATATTGACTTTGTATTTGCGAATACTTTCTATACTAGGAATTTGACAAATTTATTGTGTATATTTATACTGAGTGTATATCTATTTTTTTTAGAATATGATGAA
>SKJI01000046.1 GCA_007115995.1 candidate division SR1 bacterium | reverse complement strand
TATTCCGTAATGAACGCAAACTCTACAAGAGAAAATGCGATGCGACTGGTGAGAATATCATATCAATCTACAGTCCAGACAAACCATATAAGGTCTACAAACAAGATTTTTGGTGGAGCGACAAACGGGATCCTATGGACTATGGAAGAGATTTTGATTTTTCTAGAACATTTGGAGAGCAGTTTGGTGAGATGATGAGGGAGGTGCCGAGGTATTCATTATTTAGTATTGATTGTGAAAATTGTGATTATTCAAACCATATTTGATATTCTAAAGATTGCTATTTATGTTTTTCTTCAGCATATTCAGAAAGTGTTATGTACTCACGATGAAGTATAAGAAATAATAATGCGATTGATTTAATGTATGTAGAAAATTCAAATAATAGTTTTGAATGTACGAAGTGTCATGATTGTTCTTTTGTGTTTTACTCTATGTTTGCTAATAACTGTTCTCATTGTATTTGAGTGCAGTATTGTAATGGATGTTCGTATTGTGTTTGATGTTTTTGATTACAAAACAAATCATATTGTATTGAAAATATTCAATACTCTAAAGAGGAATATGAACAGCTTATTGCCAAGATAGATCTCCAAAAATATAAGAACATGGAGATCATTTATCCTTGCTTGAATAATAGTTCTATAGACTCATCAATTTGAAATGAGCTTAAAAATACCAAAAATGTCGTTTTTTGATTTTGATTAATTAATTGTTCGTGATGTAAGTATTTTTATGAAGATATGGATGTGACAGATTGTTACGATTCGTATTGAGCATCGAATTGTGAAATGAGTTGTGAATTACTCGCATCTCCATGAAATTTTCAAGGATTTGCATCAATGTTTGTTACGCATTCTAAAAATATATATCATTCACAATTATGTCATGCCTCTTCCCACCTCTTCGGCTGCATCTGACTCCGCAACAAACAATACTGCATTTTCAACAAACAATACACCAAAGAAGAGTACGAAAAAACGGTTGCAAAGATCATCGCGCATATGCAAGAAACAGGGGAACGAGGAGAGCTCTTTCATCCGAGCTTGAGTCCGTTTGGGTATAACGAAACAGTCGCACAAGAATACTTCCCACTCGATCAGAACACAGCGCACGCAAGATGATACAAGCGACAAGAGAATAATTATGATCCAGTGATTCCAGCATGAGCAAATGTGGTCGATCGGAAAACAGGAACAGCATGACCAATAGATGATGAGGCAATCATCAAGTCAATCTTCGTCTGCGAAGTTTCATGACGTCCCTATCGTATCATCACGCAAGAACTTGCATTTTATCGTAAACATAAACTTCCGCTTCCACGTAAGCATCCAGACGTAAGACACGAAGAACGTATGAAACTCAGACCATGAAGAACGCTCTATCTCAGGAAGTGTGACAAGACATGAGAAGAGATACTCTCTGTCTATCCACCAGACTATCCAGGAAAGGTCTATAGTGAGAAAGCATATCAGGAAGAAATTTATTCATAACGAATGTACGTGTCCGTGAGAATGCTGAGAGAGAGTTTTGAATATTTTTTATGGGTAGTTGTTTTTTAGTAGATATCTCATCTGTTATTGACTCTCACGATTTTGTTACCTTGCGGTGTTTTACGGAAAATAAATCTTATTGATCAAACTCTGACTCTGTAGAGTCATGATGATCCTTGTAATTTTTTTACATCATATCAGCTGAGGGTATTCTGTGCAATATCAAGAAGTACTTGTTCAAAGAGCTTTCTTTGTGGTGATTTTTTGATAAATTTAATGAATTTTTCAACCATTATGCCGTAGCTAACTGATCTAAAAGATCGCGAGGATTGACACCGTCACTTCAAAAATCAAAATCAAACGGTTCATTGATAGAAAGGTCAAAATTATCAATATCGACTAAAATTGCGACAGGTTTATTGTTTACAAAAATTACTTTGTATCATTCATCTTTTAGTGATTTGATGAGTTTGCTGGTATCTTTTTTGAGGTCAGTAATAGATACGCATTGTGAAGAAAGCATTGGTATTAAATTATGTGCTAAATTTAGTAGTAAATATAGCTATTTTTTATGTTATTGCAAGAGTATGTTTGTTGTGAGTATTGCTTTTTGTATATCCGTTATCATTTCACTTTTTCGGTATATTCCAAAAGAAAATGTAGTGCCCATGCAAGTTCTGCGCTTGCTAGCTTGAGAGCGATTGGTGGATTTTTGTAGATAATAATATAGACTACTTGCGCAATCACGAAGATGTTGATTGCATTATTTCATGCTGGAAGATCAGGAATTCAAACTAGTGATGCAGAGTGGGTGAGTGATTCCATAACCAAACTTCCTTCTGCAATATAACTTTGTATAGTTATGTTTTTTTCTGCAAGAATGTCAAAAAAATTACCGCTATGGTCTCACAACGATGCGTGAGAGAGGAGTTGGGTATCAAACGTATTGGTCGCAAAGAGCTTGCAGTGAATAATATGTTCTTGTTGTATTTGCATGAGCATATCCTGATAGACATTGTGTAGTGCTTTAGACGAATCATAAATTTGAATTTTTGGGACGGTTTTATGCTGTGGGAGATGTTCTTGAAAGAGCGTGTGAATCGTCTCAAAGTCTTCCTCAAGACCTTCTCGTTGAGTTTTTTGTGTGATAATATACTGTTTGAGTAGATCAAGCGAAGGAATCCAGAAATGTTTGACTTTTTGCTTAATTGAATGAGCAATAATACCCATATCAGCAAATTTTTGCAAGCATTTATAAGTCCATACTCTTTCAGTCTTTGCAACACGTGCCACAGTACTTGCTGGAACTGTTCATAGTGAAAATAAAATAACAAAAATATGAGATTCTTTTTCTGTGAGTCATATAGAGTGTAGATAAGTATTGATACTATGCATTGTTTATTGTTGTAATTAAATTATTACAGATAAGTATACTCTCTTCTTGTAATGATGCAAGTTTTTTTTAAGATACAGACAGAGAAATTGACAAAATGTTTTATTTATGTTTGATAAAAATGAAACAAACAGACCCGATCATCCAAATCAAAACCTGTCCCATCTCTGGCAAAGCATTTCATATCACCCAACAGGATATGGACTTTTATGCAAAGATTTCTCCAACCTTCGCAGGGCAGAAGTTTGCAATACCAACGCCGACTCTCCATCCAGATGAACGTCAACGTAGGAGACTTGCGTTTCGTAATGAAAGGAACTTGTATAGGAGAACCTGTGATGCGAGTGGGAAACAGATTATATCGATGTATAACCCTGAGTGTGGTTATAAAGTCTATGAAACCAAGATATGGTACGGAGATTCACGAAATGCTCTAGATTTCGGTCAGGAGTATAATTTTTCTAGGGTCTAGACTAGCAAAGCTACTCTAAAATAAAATTTCTAAGCAATTTCAATAATTCATTATACATATTTTTTGATCATAATCTACAGTTAAATCTATATTCACATTCTTTTAAATGT
>SKJI01000002.1 GCA_007115995.1 candidate division SR1 bacterium | reverse complement strand
TCACAAAATCACACAACTCATGTTACAATTACATCCCCTTATCTAAAACAATTATCTTGATTTTCTCGAAACAAATGTTACAATTAAGTAGATTTAATGTTACAATTAAACTATGAATCAAAGACAACAGCTCATTGTAGAATTTGCGAAACAAAATAACGAATTTCAAACAAAAGACGTATTGGATTTTTTTGAGTGAAAGGTTGATGTTGAGAGGATGACTGTTATTAGAGATCTGGGATTTTTGGTAAAAAATAAGATTTTAACGCAAACATGAAAAGGAAGAGCAGTAAAATATTCTTTTTCACAGAGTAATAAAATTTTTGAACAAATAGATTTGGAGGAATACTTCTCTCTTGCGTATGATAAGAGAGCAATACTCAAAAGTTTTAATTTTGAACTCTTTGATACGCTCAAAGAGGTTACAATTTTTACTAGCGAAGAAAGAGAGAAACTAGAGAACTTACAAGCAGAGTTTACAAAGAATATCTGAAAATATGACAGTCAGACGCTTATCAACAAAGAGTATGAAAGGATTATGATTGAGTTTTCTTGGAAAAGTTCATCGATTGAATGAAATACGTACTCGCTACTCGCTACAGAAGCACTACTAAAAGAAAATATTGCTGATGAGACCAAAACACCAGAAGAAACACAGATGATTCTCAATCACAAAGATGCTTTCAATGAAACGCTGATAAATTTAGATTTATTTAAAGAAATAAAACTTGTAAATATTGAATATTTGCATTCTGTGCTCACCAAAAAACTTGGCATTGGTGCAAATATCAGAAAACATAGCGTGTGAATTACTGGAACCCTCTACAAACCACTTGATAATGAATATCAGATAAAGGAAGCTATGCACAATATGACAGCACTTATCAATGAGAAAGAACATTTCTTTGAAAAGGCTTTTTTGGCGTTGCTGTTGATTTCTTATATTCAAGCATTTGAAGATGGGAACAAAAGAACTGCAAGAATGCTTACCAATGCGATACTCTTGTCTCACTACTCTATTCCTTTGTCATATAGATGAGTAGATATTCTTGCATACAAAAAGGCGACAATCCTCTTTTATGAAACAAATAATATCACCTATTTCAAAAAAATATTTATAGAACAATTTGAGGATGCTGTAAAGAATTACTTTAATTAAAAAAATAATCTATAATTATGACACACAAAGAGATCAACCTCGTAGCGCAAAATCCACAAAGCACAGTAGTTGCAGAATTTACGCCATCTCCTAGGAAGGCTGAACACTACCAAAGTGAAGATGCTCTCGAGAAGGAGTTTGTTGCACAACTGCAATCACAAGCGTATGAGTATCTGCCAATACACCAAGAAGAAGATCTCGTCGAAAATCTGAGAACTCAGTTAGAAAAACTTAATAAGTACCAGTTTAGTCATGCTGAATGGGAAAGTTTTTTTGACAAAGAGATCGCTAATCCAAGCCAAAGTATCGAAGACAAAACAACAACTATCCAAGAAGATTATATCAAAATTCTAAAAAAAGATGATGGAACAAGTAAAAACATCTATCTACTTGATAAGATCAACATCCACAACAACACTCTCCAAATCATCAATCAATATGCAACCGATACTGGATCAAGATCAAATCGTTATGATGTGACAGTTCTCGTTAATGGACTACCTCTCGTGCATATAGAACTCAAAAGAAGAGGCGTTGCTATTCAAGAAGCATTTAACCAGATCAATCGTTATCAAAGAGAGAGTTTTTGGGCATCAAGCGGTCTGTTTGAGTATGTACAACTCTTTGTTATCTCCAATGGAACACACACCAAGTACTATAGCAATACTACTCGTTTTTCTCATATCAAAGAACAACACTGAACCAAAAAGAAAGGCAAAAAATCGAGCAATAGTTTTGAATTCACCAGCTGGTGGGCAGATCATACCAATAGACCAATTACCGACTTAATGGACTTTGCCAAAACGTTCTTTGCAAAACATGCCTTATTGAATATTTTGACCAAATATTGTGTATTTACGACAGAAAAAGATCTGTTGGTGATGAGACCGTACCAGATAGTCGCAACAGAAAAAATAATCAATAGAATAGAAACAAGTACCAACTACAAAAAATATTGAAGTATTGATGCTGGGGGTTATGTACGACATACAACCTGATCATGAAAAACGCTCACAAGTTTCAAAACAGCACAGCTTGCAAGTAAACTATTATATGTTGATAAAGTGCTGTTTGTTGTAGACAGAAAAGATCTCGACTACCAAACAATGAAAGAGTATGATAAATTTGAAAAGTGATCTGCAAATAGTAACTCAAGCACCGCTAAGCTCAAAAAGCAACTCGAAGATCCAAATGCTAGAATTATAATCACCACAATTCAAAAATTAGATAAGTTTATCAAAAAACACAAAGGACACACTATTTTTGATGGACACATAGTATTGATATTTGATGAGTGTCATCGTTCACAGTTTGGTGACATGCATAAAGCTATTACCAAAGCATTTACAAAATATCATCTATTTTGATTTACTGGGACGCCGATCTTTGCGATAAATGCATCGTCTGGTGGACATCCTGATCTAAAAACTACTGAGCAAGCGTTTGGTGAAAAATTACATACCTACACTATTGTTGATGCTATTGCTGATAAAAATGTTTTACCGTTCAAGGTAGACTATATATCTACGCTCAAAGAAGCTGAAAACATCGAAGACACCAAAATCAAAAATATTGATAGAGAAAAAGCACTGTCTGATCCCAAAAGAATTACCAATATCGTGCAGTATATACGCGAACATTTTGACCAAAAAACCAAAAGAAATAGTTTTTATACACTCAAAGAAAGAAGACTTGCATGATTTAATTCGATATTTGCAGTATCTTCTATTGCTATGGCAAAACTCTACTACACTGAATTTCAAAAACAACTCAAAAACTTGCCAAGCGACGAACAGTTAAAAGTAGCAACAATCTTTAGTTATGCAGCAAACGAAGAAGAAGCAGATGGCATGATCGATGAAAATCCAGAAGATACTGCATGACTTGACGCAACATCAAGAGACTTTTTGGAAAACGCAATCAAAGACTATAACGCAATGTTTGGTACTTCATATGACACCTCTTCTGATAAGTTTCAAAACTACTACAAAGATGTTAGTCAGAGAGTAAAAGATAGAGAACTTGATGTACTCATAGTAGTAAATATGTTCTTAACAGGATTCGATGCAACGACACTAAATACACTTTGGGTTGATAAAAATTTAAGACTACATGGGCTTGTACAAGCTTTTTCTAGAACAAATCGTATTTTAAATAGTATCAAAACATTTTGAAACATCGTTTGTTTTCGTAATCTCGAAAAAAAGACCAATGAAGCAATATCATTATTTTGAGACAAAAAAGCAAGCGGAATCGTTTTACTAAAGACATTTGATGAATATTTCAACGGGTATGAAGATGGTGACAAAGAATTAAAATGATACAAGGATTTAGTCGAAGAACTACAAGAAAGATTTCCATTGTGAGAAAGAATACTATCAGAAAAAGAGCAAAAAGAATTTATT
>SKJI01000044.1 GCA_007115995.1 candidate division SR1 bacterium | reverse complement strand
TGGTGACCAAACGATGATGTAGCATGTCCAGCGGCAACATGAGTTGTGACATCACCACATACACCAGTATGTGAAGAGCCAATCGAAACACTGACAGTAGATTCACATGTTTCATGAGAGATTGTGAATTCCAATGTTATTACTCTATCATGAACAGTTGAGCCATGAACAGCATCTATACATATAAAATTATCAACATGACAAATTATTCAGGCTTCTATTGTTTGAAACACATGGAGTACTCTCATACCGTTACAAGTATGAAACAATTCATTAACAATCATTGCTACTCCTTTGGACTCATTGTGTGCACCATTAGATATACAATTTTCAGTACAGTATAATCCAGATGATCAACCATCAACGTCAGTATGTTTAGATACAACAGTTAGTCCAGCATCTGTTATTTTATGAACAAGTTGAAACTTCCTTGTAACATGTACGTGAGAAAATATTGATCAATTTATTGTAACAGTAAAGCGTAATTGAGTAATATTATGAAATAGTCCTGTGCTTGTGGATACAGATGGTAATGATATGGAGACATGGCAGTATACACCACTACAGACATGAAATTATGAGTTTATTTGTACAGGTATGACTGATTGAGTTGATTATATTTGTCCAGCTTGAACATGAACAGTCTCAGCAACATGAGAAGTTTGTGAGGATCCTATTTGACTAGTTATTACATCGCCTGCAAATGATACGACGAGTTCTTCAAATAATGTATTAGTAACTGGAACTGTACAGGATCTTACTGCAGAAGTGAGAGTAAATGATCAGCTTGTAACAGTAGATAGTCAGTGAAGATTTGAAATAGAATTAACATATACAACAAATTGAAGATATACAATTACTGCAACTGCAAGAAATAACGATGTTAGATGTAATGAAGAAGTTGCAGTTGTTTATTCTAGAGTAAGGTATGCTTGATGATCTGTGAGTTCAATTCCAACTCCAGTATGTGGAAATGGAATTGTAGAAGTATGAGAGCAATGTGATGATTGAAATTTGATTGATTGAGATGGATGTAGTTCTACATGTCAATTAGAAGAGAATATTGTGATCGATAGAATCGAAGAAAGAGAAAGAGAAATTGAAGATAGAGTAATACTTCGTCCAGAACCTATTGTCTTTAGACCAATAGAAACTCCTGCGATACTGCCGCAAACATGAAGATTGGAAAGATTCGCCCCATCAAGAAGATTATTACTTCCTTAAGTTGATATGTCTAAAAGATGTATGTTGATTGTACCAACGTTTAGGCAATCAGATGATGCAAAATGAGTGAAAATAGAAATTAAGAGCAGCAAGGTCCTTGAATACTCAAAAGATCTTGCTGTTCTATACACTCTTGTATACGCAAGAAATTAGACAATATAGGTACTGAGTACTTACTAGAGCTCTTTTAGTTTTATAAATACGTGAGTTGCTATATATGTATTGACCTATGAGTATTTTATTTTATCTCATACTCTATGATTAGACATCTTCTTGTTACTCAGATGATTATTATAGTAATATTGTTTCTGATACTCTTTCCTCTTGTTTCGTTTACCGGTATTTGAGAGCATATTCTTGGATGAGTGTATGAAATATTATTTTTCGTAATTATGTTTTTTTTGCCTTGATATTGGTGGAGTTATGTGTTTTTTTGAAAGCAACAACTCACTAATTGGGAGAGAGCTGTCACGAGTATAGCATTATCGCTCTGAATGAGTATATTTATTCCAATATATTTGACGTTTGCATGAATATATTTTACTGAAATGCTTCTATTATTAACAAGTACTCTTGCAATTATGAGTGGAATGCTGATAGTAATAGCAACGCATACAAATAAAGAAATAGAACGAAAATAAAATTCATTTGTTCTTACAAAAACATAATTTAATACGTTATTTATCTAGTAATTTAGTATCTATCTTGGTATAAGTAAGTAAGAATCACATGCTTTTATTCTCTCAATAAACATCATGATTCAGCAACTTTTTCTAAAGTGTTTTATTGTTTTATTTGTATTAAATCCTGTTTTCATTTGATTGTGGAGTTGAATTGACTGGGTCGTGTACCTTTCACTGATTAATCTATTGTTTCTTTTTATATTGCTTTTTCAACATCGTACAGCAATTTCAGAAATTATTCCTGCATCAAAAAGACTTTTATTTTCTCCTAGTGTCTTTTTGTTGATAGCAATCTGGTTATGAGTTATTGTCTATTATTTTGCAGATCCTTTATTATGGGAAACGTTGATGGTTAATCCTATAAGATGATCTCTTTTTATATGATTGTTTTTCTTTGTAGGTAGTTATCTTGTATTCAGAATGGATAAACAACATCATGGTTGGAAGCATCCGTTTAAGCGATTTTTGGCAGTAGCATTTTTGGCAGCGACTCTTTGGTTAGCTAGATTATTATTGTTTATGTATACAAGCTGAGTATTTGTTTATTTTGTAGAAACATGATGGAGAGAAGTACATACTATCCAACCTATTCAACGTGAAATGAGAACAGTAGAATGAGAAAGCGATGAAATTGCAAGTAATGATGAAATACTCAACTGAACTGAAAATGATGCTTTTATAGATCTCACAGAACTCTTTGAAGACCCTGATGAGCAATGATGAGAAAATCTTACATGAGAAGATACTGAAGAAACAGAAGTTTTTCCCTCTAGACCAATGCTTTATAGTGATTTACTTCCTTGGATTGTAGAACGTTATAATATAGACACAACGGCAAGATATACTTTTACAAATCTTTCTTCAGATGCCCCGTTATATTCAGCATTTAATATTGCTCGTGCGGAATGAATGGTCTGATCAAATATAGATCCACAACGAAGGGTGTGATGTCAAAATCTGATGGTTATTTTGTGACTTGCTGAATGATGGAATGTAAATATGAGTGTCGGTGTTTTTGAAAGATACTGGACTGTTGCTCAAGAGCGTTGACTTACTGAATTTTGTCCAACAAGAACACAGATTGCTACAACTGATTTTTTTAATACTTTTGATTAAAAATAGAGAAAAAATACTTAGTGCATGAAAGAGTAATGTGCAATAAGTTTGCTCTTATTTTTCTTTTTTTATGAAAATAAATTTTTCATTTCCTAGGTAGATGCTACTCTAAATGCCATTGTTTTTTTTAAATGAATTTGTAGTATATCTATGCTCAAGTTAATTTTTTTGTGGTCTATAAAATTGCATGCATATGATAAAAAAAATTTATATAGTTTTAACTCTTACAAGTGTGTTTTTTTTGTATATTATAACAAATAAAACACATGCAATTACTGATCCAGCAATAAAGTATCCTTGATTGGAGTTATATTTACAATCACCAAACCTTGTATGGGAAAAACCTGATTGGTTTATTCCAATAGATCATCGTACCGCTCCTAAAGATATGAACTTTTGGTTACAAGTATTACCATTTCCTGAAGATAGACATGCTGATCTTTATTTAGTTATACCTTGATTGTGACTTGTTGCACCAATTATCTCTGTCCCGCATTGATCGCAAGATTATTATACCATGTTATCGTGAAGGGAGATTGGTATCAATAATTATTTACAACATTGAATATTAGAGTATGTATGAAGCGTTCCTCCATGATTTGAGTGAAAACGTATAGATTTTGGTCATAGCAACTACTTTAGAAATGATCCTGGTAGGTATAAAACAATTTTTGCAAATCTGATGTGGTTAGATCCAGGTGATCAAGTCTGGTATTTCCAAAGACTACCATGATGAACATTTGAGTTTTTCCCATATGAAGTTACTGCATCTTATCCAACAGATCCAAGTGATGTAGAGGCATTGTTACGAGACTGATTATGAGCTGATGCACTGATTTTTGGTTGTTATTATTGAATTGCTGGAAGACGAATGGTTGAAGCAACATATTTATGAACACCAAGGAAGCAAGAAAGCACCGTGACAGTACTTCCTGATCTCTATCCTGATGTTCCACAGCATATTGTGAATCGTGTGGAAAGAGCTGTTTCTATTATGAATTTACAAAGTATAGATAAGAGAAAACTACAAATTATTATTCTTTTTCAATGAATTCAAAGAGCGAGAAACTCATTACGCACTTCTGATAATCAATTTGCTTTTAAATCGCAACTCTTAGAGTTGATTGAAGATAAACTTGCTGCTATTTATCCTTTATAACTTGACACAACAATGAAACAGAGAATATTACTAATGCTCCTATGAAGTATTTGTATAGTATGATTATTTTGGTGAGGAGATCTATTGTATGCATTAACACCAAAAGAAGAAAAAGGTGTAATAACACTAAAGTCTGATCGTCTTGCTTGGGAAGCACCAGACTGGTTAACACCGTTTTCTTTGCTTGACGCTCCTCAAGATATCACATATTGGAAATCAATCATTCCATATCCATGAGCAGATCAATACGATATGTATATTGTATTGCCAACGTTATGAGTGGTTGCGCCGATAATTCGTATTCCTCAATGATCTCAAGATTTTGAAGATATGAGATTATGAAGAGAAATTGATATTAATAAATATCTTAATGACTGAGTGTTACATTATGCTGGTACACCTATGCCTTGAGAAGAGTGAAACCCAGTAATATTTTGACATAGTAATTTCTTTAGAAATGCACCGTGAGACTATAAGACTATTTTTGCAGATATTATGGCATTAGATCCAATATTTGAGGATGAAATATGGATTTTTGATGGTACAGACAATTGATGATCATTTGAATTAATTAGATTTGCAATAGAACAATCATATGAAACAGTTCCAACTGATGTTGAAATTTTACTACCTCAGTGATGAAGAGAAATTACTGTTTTTGCGTGTACAAACTGACTAGAATGAAGGTGGATATTAAGATGAAGAAAAATTGAAATGAATGAAGTATTGATACCATTCTCAATGAGATTTCGTTTTTTGAGTACGCTTGATGATCTCAAAAAATTACCACCTACAAAACAGGATGAAATTGTACGTGCAATGAATCAAAAAATTACTACAATAAGATCAGAAATGGACCTTTCTGATAGTTCATATGATGCTAAATTCAAAAGATATGTCTTGAACTATATAGAAAGGACATTAAACCAGTAATATTATACCCTTTTAGTTTTCTATTTATATTATTATGTCTACCTTACAAAAATTACTGTATTGATTATTTGCACTTCTTGGTGTTATTCTTCTTTTATTTGCAACAGGCCAATTTCAACCGGCTACTCAGACTCTATTAAATGATATGGAATGACAACAAGAAATTGTTTCTGATGCACTGCAAGTTGATGCAGATATGCAAGAAGAAGAGAGTGATATGCCTGATTCAGACTGATTTGCACTTCCAGTGAGTGATGTAGAAATTATAGTGTTAGAAGCTTGAGATCAGTCTCAGCCTCTTTTTCAAGCATATAATTTTGACTGATTTGCTGAACGTACATCATTTAGATTTGATACAACTATGTGAATTACACAAGTTTTATGAGAAGAAACTGAATTTTTCCAAGAAACAATGCAAGAACTTGCATGAATTTATCTCTTCACAATAGAACAGACTGATCCTCAACGTGTATCAAGCAGTATAGCCTATGAAACATTAGAGATTTCAGTTGATGGATCTGAAATGTTGCTTGATGAACTAGAATGAGCTATGGATCAGTTAAGAAATATCTTTTTAGATACTAATTATGAATTTTCAATTACTTCATGATGATTGTTGGAAAATCTTTCTGCTCAATATATGGGTGATGATATGTTATGAGCTGAGTATGTTGAGCAGTTTACGGAGACTATTCGTGACATCTTTTTTATTTTACCAGATCAGCTAGTATGAGTATGATGATCGTGGCAAGTTGATAAAAGCGTATTTGTAGATGGGATTGATGTGAGAAACTCCGTAATATACACGCTTGTTTCTATAGACGATGATATTGCTACTTTAACTCTTGAAGTAGAGCAGTATATGGATGATGAGCTGATTGGAACCTGATGATGAACAATGATTGTACGTGAAGATCTACCATTTCCTCTTCTTACTGATATTATTGTCAATGCTACAGTCGTAATTCCTATGCCTGGTATGGAAATAGTTATGGATCAGTCAGTGAGTACAGTAACACGTCTTATTGATGAACAATAACCATTGGTAATATTTAATCTTCAAGGAATTATGGCACAAAAAGCAATCAGAGAGTATGATGCGAAAGTTTTACGGTCAAACTATGCACAAGAACCGTATCATTGAATATTAATTGAGAATCACGATGACTATGAAGATTTGCTCCATACTCTTGAAGAGTATGAACAAAAATTTGGTCATACTCAATGGGTGATTAAACCTGATCAGTTGTTTGGTAAAAGATGAAAATACTGATTAGTTTGAGTATGATTAGAAAAAAAATGAGTACTATCTTGGCTTGATACCTATCGAGAGAAAAGGTTTGAAATTAATCAAACTATTTGAATACTCAATACATTTTTGGTTGAACCATTTATTCCACACAAAGAAGAACGATATTGTTCGTTCTCTACTCATGCAAAATGAGTCCAAATCATTATCAATCATGCTTGATGAGTTGATGTCGAAAAAAATTGGGATAAGCGTGTAGAATATATACACCCAATAGATATGTCGATTGATCAGTCAATTCTTGCAAAGAAATTACAGTGTGATAATTATCCATTAGTTAGTAGAATAGTATGATTATATGATTTTTTTATAAAGCTAGATATCGCTTTTTTGGAAATTAATCCACTTGTGGAAGTATCATCATGAAAGTTTGTATTCCTTGACATGGTTGTTCGTCTTGATGTATGTGCAGCATATAAGCATCGTGATGATCGAGCACATATAGAACGGACAGAATGATTTGGGAGTGTGACAGATTCGTTTGAAAAAACTATATGTGCTGTTGATGCAAAAACGTGATCTAGTCTTAAGTACTCATTACTCAATCCAAATGGATCTATCGCATTACTCTTGTGATGATGATGAGCATCTATACTGACAATTGATACCTTAACTGATGCGTGATATGGCGATGAAATAATGAATTACTGAGAACTTTCATGAAACCCATCATATGATGACAACTATGTATACATAAGTTGATTGCTCAATGAATTGTGTGCATCTAATGCACCCCACAAAATATTGTGTATTTTATGATGAATTGCAAATTTTACGAATATCAAAGCACTCCTTTCAGCATGTGTTGCTGTTTTACAAAAACAGAGCAGTTTCCTCAAAAAACATAATATTTCACTATTTGTTAGGCGTTGATGAATTGATGATAAAGAATGACTAGCTCTTTTTGAGACGTTTTGTACACAAAACTGATTACGTTATTTCGTTGCGGATGGGGACTATCCGTTGGTTGATGCAATTCGCTTGATTCCAGAGTATCTTTGAACTTAGAATTTTATTTCTTGTATGTATGTATGCATTTTTCCTCAGAAAGTACAGCGATTATCTATGGAGTACATCTTGATATTGTTCAGCATATGCTAGACTATGATTTTCTTACATGAAGATGACCATCGATAAAAGCTCTTATATCACCAGTAAATACAGTCGATAGTTGTAAGGTGTTTTATTGAGATAAAGAGTTTTTTTTGCCAGTTATTAGAGATTGGGATGCAATAGAACAGCTCTGATGAGCAGATATGTTGATTAATCTTGCATCGTTTCGTACTGCTAGTTCTGTAACGATGGAGGCTATACAGTCAGAAAAGTTTAAGAGTATCTTTGTGATTGCAGAGTGAATACCAGAACAAGATTCATTGATGATACAAGCATATGCAAAGCAAAGTAACGTTCAAATATTTGGTCCTGCTATTGTATGAGCAATACTGCCTGGTATTATGCGTATTTGACATACAGGATGATCATTAGATAATATTCTTGCATCACAACTCTGGAAGGCAGGATCAGTGTGATTAGTTTCAAAATCATGATGAATGATGAATGAGCTGTGCCGTATGATCAGTAACCATACTGATTGAATTTATGCAGCATTTCAGATTGGATGAGATAGATTTCCAGCAAGTTCTTTTGCTGATATAGTCCGTTATTATCAATCAGTGCCATCTATACGTATGATAGTCTTGTTGTGAGAGGTCTGAAATCTTATGGAGCTTGAGGTTGCTCAGCTTATTCGTGATTGAGTTATTACCAAACCAGTTGTAGCACGGTGTTTATGATCATCAGCATGAACCCTCTCTCGTTCTATTCAATTTGGTCATGCGTGAGCTCAAGCAAATAGTGACCATGAAACTGCACAGTATAAAAATAACGCATTACGTGATGCTTGAGCATATGTCCCTGAATCATTTGTATGATTTGCAGCGATGATTGAGAGCGTGTTTTGAGAACATTGTGGTCAACATCAACACATTACAAGCATACCAATTTCAATACACCAAGCAGTAGATGTGCTTACTAAAAGACATAAAACACGTTTTACTACAACTATTAGTGATGAGAGAGGAGATGAATTGTTATATAATAATCTACCTATAAGTCATTTTGTTGAAAAACAATCGATTGCTCATCTTCTTGGTCATCTTCGACTGAAACAAGCATTACCAGATTATGCGTTGGAGTTTATCAATACGGTATTAATACTGTTGGCAGATCATGGTCCAGCAGTAAGTGGTGCAACCAATTCAATTATTGCTGCAAGAGCGTGAAAAGATTGCGTGAGTAGTCTTATTGCATGATTAGCAACAATATGATCAAGATTTGGCTGAGCTATCACGTGAGCTGCACAGTCGTTTTTTGATGCGGTGAGAGGTGATATTACTCCAACACAATACGTTCAACAAGAAAAAGCTGCTGGGAGATTGATTCAATGAATAGGTCATAAGGTGAAATCATTATATAATCCTGATAAAAGATGCGAACATTTAGTTCGTCTTTCAGAATCATTTCCAGTTCGCACATATCTTACATTTGGACTCGCAGTGCAAGCACTGACAACACAAAAAAAACCAACGTTGATTCTCAATGTAGATGGCCATATTGCGTGTATGTTGCTAGATATGTTTGCAAGTATGGAGTATACAAATGAACAAATACAACAGTATATCGATGCAGATTTTTTTAATGCATTATTTGTCCTTGCAAGGAGTGTTTGATTTTTAGCTCATCATATTGATCAGTATAGACTACAAGAATGATTATATAGAACTCCATGGGATGATATTTTATATTGTAATGAGTAACCAAGAAATTTACTTTTGCAGTAATTAAATCACTTGCGTGAGACTCATATCTTTTCTTTTTTTTTATGGTAAGATTATTATATTATTGCTATGCATACATTGGATACATTGATAGGAGATATTGCTCAGTCAGATCTTGAGAGGTTAACGAGAGATGATGTGATAACCATGAAAAGAACATGGGCAAAATCTGCATGAAAACAGCATGTTCCAACCAATATGGAACTCCTCAAAACATACAAAAAAATGGTCGCAGAACAGCAACTAGAGCATGATGTACGTATTGATCGTCTCTTACAGAAAAGATCAATTAGATCTCAATCATGAATTGTTGCGGTACAAGTGCTGACCAAACCTTTTTGGTGTCCTGGGAAGTGTATCTTCTGCCCAACTGATGCAACAATGCCAAAGAGCTATATCAATACACAGCCATGAGCGATGAGAGCGCTACTCAATCAGTTTGATCCGTACAAACAAGTCTATAATAGACTTTTGAGTCTTATGCTCACGTGACATGCAACAGATAAAATTGAGATGATTGTGTTAGGATGAACTCGAGATGTCTATCCACAATCATACAAAACTGCTTTCATTAAGTGACTATACGACGCGTGCAATCATTTTGATGAGTTTCTTTCACAAATTAGTATTGATTATTCCAACCCAAAATCTGCAAGATATACGGCAACTGAGTCATTAGAGTTTTCATATCCAGACACAGTAGAAGAGTCAATTCTTCTCAATGAAACTGCAAAAAATAGAATAATTGGACTAACGGTAGAGACGAGACCGGAATATGTGACGGATGAGAACTGTCAGTATCGAAGAAGCTTATGAATTACTCGTATGGAGATGGGTATACAGACATTACATAATTCTGTTCACGAGGCAAATGTCCGTGGTCATGATAATGATGCAATTACCAAGGCAATGCACAAGTTGAGACAGTATGGCTTTAAGATTTCAAATCATTATATGCCATGATTGTACACATCTACTCCTGAGATGGATCTCGAGACATTTCGTGTAGCATTTGAGGCAATAGCAATCAAGTCTGATGAGTTGAAATTTTATCCAACTGCTGTGATTCCAAATACATGACTGTATGATTTATGGAAATCATGAGCATATAAACCGATTGAATCTGATGATTTAGCAATGATTATAAGGAGATGTAAATGTGAGATTATTCCTCCTTATGCAAGAATCAAACGTCTTGCTCGTGATTTTGATACCAATGAAGTAGTCGCATGAGCAAATACGCCAAATTTGAGACAGCTCATCATGAAAGAGATGGAACAGGAATTTTATACCGATAAGGAAGCGAGAGTACAACAATATCAAAGACTCTTCCCAAACTGTACTATCTGCTGAGATATCGATGAGTTTTTGGAGCGTATTCGTCATAGTGAGTTTACTGTTACTCCCAAACAAAATTGTGAATGATGGACATATGATGCGTCAGATGAGATTAAAACGTTTATGCTTGCGTGATCTGAAGATTGTACAGCAACAAGATGATTTGTTTGTTTATGTACTAGATGTCGTGAAATGAGACATAAACCCAAAGAAGCGACGAGTAAGCCATTTTTTGTTGTCAGGGCATATAGATCATCAAATGGTATCGAAATGTTTTGTTCGTTTGAAGATACCTTATGATATCTGTATGGTTTTACGAGATTATTACTCCCATTACCGGAGGAAACCATAGATTTTCCATGATTGTGAGCTGATACTGCATTGATTAGAGAATTACATGTCTATGGGACACTCCAAGCATTAGCATCAACAAACAAACAATCAGGCGATCATACTGCACAACACGGTTGATTTGGTACACAACTTCTTTTTTATGCTGAAAAAATTGCTCATACATGGTGATACAAGCGTCTGTCAGTGATCTCATGAGTATGAGTTAGATGATACTATCAAAAAAAATGATATCATCGTGACTGAACATACATGGTCAAGGAATGTGGAGAGTAGGGTAGGATTGTTATAAAAAAAAACCTATACAGACTGAACTGTATAGGATTTTTTTATAGTTTTGTAATGATACACTATGCTTGTGTAATCATCCATACCCATTCAATGAGTTCTTGTCTGAGGATAGGATTATTGAAATCATCAGTAGATTCGATTGTCAGGATTCATAATCCATTTGCTCTGAGTACGTATGGCATCCATCGTGTTTGTGTATCTTCTTCTTCTTGAAACCCATCAACTAGTCTCATAAGAATAGCTAACGTTTCTCATTTTGTGAGTGATTGTTCAGGAAGAAATGCACCAGATGCTCATCTCATCAATCAGAGACCACATGCATCATAAATAAATGGTCTCAATGTATAATCAAATTGCTCATCATCGGTATATGTTTCTGGACAGAGTTCTGCATCAGTCATTACTTCTTTGTTAAAATGATTAATTGCTAATGCACCAAACATTTTTGCAGCTTCTTGTCTCATCAACCAGTCATCTGTTCTAAATGCTTCGATTGACTCCATTGTTGTCATTCAAACGTTGAATGCAAGATCGTATGCTTGTTGGAGGTCTGTACGAGTATCGTCATCTGCTGATACAAGACAATCCATCATTGATTGAGATCGAGTTCCTTCATCACATACTATTGTCGGAATACTTGTAGGAGCGGTATCAGTATGGTCTGCATCTTCGCTTGTATCAGTATCAATGTCACTGTCAGCAAAGTGCGTACAGTACGCTTCTGTGGTATGATCTTCATCACAGTACATTCTCGTACATGCTCGCTCATCAGATCATTCAATTCTTGCACAGTTGTTACATCCATCAAAGAGTGCAACACATCTTTCATCCTCAAATGGATCAACAATTTCGCATTCTCCTTCGTGCAGTATTTCTACATTTCTTCATTGTGCTTCACAGCTATTTCCATATGTTTGTCCATCATTTCCACAAACTGGCATTCGTACAGCTGGACAAATGATCATATCGTCTTCATTGTTTCATTCGTTTTCAATGATACTATCATCGTCATTATGCTCAGAATCTTCATCTTGTTCAGCAACTAGCTCAAAAACAAATCTGTGTTCTCAGTTGAATGTAATGGTAAGAATGTTATCAAGAATCTCAAATGGTGTAGCATCATCTGAAAGTAGGAAGACTGTTTCCATATCCATACTGATTCATTCACAATACATAAGTGTACTCATTCAAGGACCAGTTGCTATTAATCATCATGTTCACACACTATAGCCTTGTGATACATTGTTACAAAACTGGCTGTACATCATCTCTGCATCAAATGAAAGTGATCATTGTACTGATTCTTCATTGTACGTTAGAAGTTGCCGTGTAGTTTCTTCAAGATGATTATGGTCATCTCAAGCAGCAATAAAATTACCTGATGCTAGAACCAATATGAGTAATGAGAAAGCAACATGGTTAAAAAATGTTTTCATTGTTTAAAATTTGATAAAATAAATAAGTATAAATAAAATTATACATTAGCAGGTACGATGTTTGTGTTTTTTTGTGACCAGAATGTACTTGACATGTGTTTTGGTGGTTGTTTTATAAATAGTTGAATGTATGAATGGTTTTAAAAAGAAATATATGAAATAAAATTTTCTCCGTATCAGGATTTTCCTTAAGGTATGTTTCTCGTTGCCTTCATACTCAAAAACACTATAGTATCGGTATGAAACAATTTTTTCTTCTAATAAAAGACTTTTTCATATTTCCGTTTCGTGGAACAAGGAAGCGTCCTGAGAGTAATCGCTTTTCAGAGATTTTACAATTTTTGTTACATGATTATCCTGCATATCTTTGGGAAAAAACAACGATATGGCGTTTTTTGTTATTTCCATTTTTGTTGATAACAGTTTTATTCAATGCATTACCAAAGAAATAGTGACGAGTAAATCATTTACAACATTAGCTATAGAGACAAGCTGTGATGATACTTCTATCGCATTGGTGTCGTATCGTGCTTGAGTTTTTTCGGTTGATATGTTGTTGTCATATACTCAGCTTGCACATCAAAAGCGATGATGAGTAGTGCCAGAACTTGCGGCAAGATCTCATACAATCAAACTACCAGAGCTTATCGATGCAGTAGAAGTTGATCGAGCAACGATTGATGCTATTTCAGTAACGTCGCATCCATGATTACCAAGTGCATTGACCGTATGAGTCACTGTTGCACATACACTATGAACAATACACCAAAAACCAGTCATTCATGTCAATCATATTATGGGGCATGTGTTTTCGATATTGGCATGAAGGTCACTGGAGAGTATTACCTTGCCATATTGTTGTTTGACGGTGAGTGGCGGACATAACGATATCTATCTAGTAGAGGACATCAAGACGGTACAATTTCCTCAATACATTCAAGCACATACCGTTGCCAAAAGAAATCATCTTGCACTCTGAGAACATATTGATGTGGGACCGTATCGTGTGACGAAATTTGCGCAAACTGCAGATGATGCAGCGTGAGAGGTCTTTGATAAAGTCGCAAGAATGCTGTGATGACCATATCCTTGATGAAAGTGGATACAAGATACCGCATCTGACCATGGTCTTGCATTACTGAGATCATTCTCTATCCCTTCATGGAAGGAATGAGTCCGAAGCTTTTCTGGTCTCAAATCGCAAGTAGAACAAATGATACAGTCGTATAAAACCCAATACCAGATAGAATCCTCAGATCTTCTTCCAAGTGAGATCAAAGAGCAAATAGCTTATAATTTTCAGCAAGCAGTAGCACAATGATTATCACAATGACTCGAACACGTGTATGATCAATACCAACGAACAACGCATCACCGTATTGCAACAATTTGAGTGGTGTGATGAGTCTCTGCAAATGTATCACTCAGAGCACATCTTGAGAGATCGGGCTATTCGGTGCTTTTCCCTAAAGAATTTGTCTATTGTACTGATAACGCTGCGATGATCTGAGTTGTTTGATGCTTGCAGTCAGGTTTATTATCGCTATAGTAATGTGTATGAATAAGAAAATATATTGGTCTATAATGTTGATTGCGTCTATTATATTGCTATCAGTGATGGTTTATCGTTCGTGAGGTGACCGTACTGCATTACTCGTAGATTGATGACTCTTTGAATCTGAAGCTGTTCGTGCTGATGGTGTTCAAAGCTCTCTTGATCAAGAAATTTTAGATCAGCTTTTTGATACAGTATGATTTTCAACTGATGATTTTTGGGAGGCATATGAGACTGCTTTACAAGCTCATGATCAGTTCCTAAAATTAAATATTGCTGAGTCTTTATTTGCACAAACAAATGATACAAGAGTGATACCTGTTCTTGTGTTACTGTCACTCCAACATCACTCATTGGCGCATGCAGCTCAGTATATTGAGAGAGAAATGCTTGATAATAGTGAGTTTGTGCAAGCAGTATGACCCAAAGTACTACTTCGTATATTATTTAATAGTTCACTCTATGATGAATTTTGACTTGATATGCTCAAGGATTTCGTAGACTCTATGAAGCAAGCATGATTAATACTCCAAGAAGATATGGATTTTTATTATAGTTTGATTGCTTTACTAAGGGATGATATGTTTCATTTTGATTATTATACTAATCGTCTTCTTAGCACTGATTTGTATGCATGACGATATGAAGCAATGCAATATACAAAAACACGTGCAGAACAGTTTACTTACGTGCCTGAGTATTATCAGTTATGATTAGTGTGAATTGAACTTTTTGCAGCAGGGTGGTATCAGCCTGCATTGACTATAGGAAATATGCTCAATACCTTTAATCCATCATACCTTTTGTGAAGGCAACTACAGGCTTATAGTAGTCTTTTTATGGGTGATTGGAAAGTGGCAGTTCGTCATTTTGAACGTATCAGAATGCATCATAATGATGATATATATACATTACTTCAAGCCATTTCATTATATTATGATGAAGCGCTAGAAGAAAGTGTCCTTTTACTGAGACAGATTTCTGATAGATCAATTGTGTTAGATGCAAGAAGATATTTACTTTTGGCATTCAAGGAGTTGAATAATCAGCAGTGAGTTACAAATACTATAAGTTCAATGTTGTGATATGAGTTAAGTCCATTTGATTATTTTACTGTATTTGATGTATTATTTTTTGATAAACAGCAAACAGTGGCATTTTCAGATACAACACAGCAACTTGCTGAGAAGCTTTTGCAACAGTGTCGTACAGACTTATCACAGTCACACTGATTTGTTTGTTTATACTGAACTGCGTGAATGTTGTATGCATCTCAGCAATACCAAAGAGCACTACCAGTTATGGAGTCATTGTTAAGATGGTATCCAACAAGTGCTGTATTGGAACGTATTGGTGATATTTATTATGCGTTGGATGATCTTGAATCAGCAAAAAAATCATATATACAAGCATTTTCAGCAACAAATGATAGTAATGAGTTATTGTTTTTGCGTCAAAGAATTACATCCCTTCTTGCATTATAAGTCAAAATACATAAAAATAATGAAGCTTTACTTTTTTGTTGTATCATAATGTTTTCACAAGAGCTTCTTGATGTTGCAGGAGAAATTCTCATTGTATGATGAGCATGAGCAATAATTTTATTGTTTTTTTTGTTGCTGTGATGTTTAGTAGCTGTATTAAGGTGAATTCGTATACTTGGTCGTATTCATTCTCTTATTGATACGATATCGCAAGTCACAACGTTACCATTGATGCTCATTCAAAAGCTTTTTTCTAGTAAAGAAGAATAATTTTATCTTTTCAAATTTGTAAAAACGTATGAAACGAAAACAATCACTTATGTGATATATTCTTATTATTGTTGCAAGTTTATTTGTTGTTTTATTTGTTGGAAGCGCATTTGATTCTGAAACAAACACAAATAATTTGATAGTTACCTCGTCATGACGAAATGCTTTTAGAAAGTGAATGGATGTTGCATGATGAGTAAGACTTCACTATAAAATTGATCTTTCGAAGTATGAAGAAATCTATACTAATCCTATGGAGTTCAATGAGGTGGTGAGAACAGTACAAAATGTTATTCTCATGAATATTGACCAAAGAATCTCTGCATTATGAGTGAGTGATTATGAAAGTAGAATTCAAACGATGGAAGATGGACAATATGTTGTAATAGATTTATGATGAGTACATGATTTAACACAAGCAAAAGAAATTATTTGAAAGACTGTAGAGTTAGAATTTAAAGTTCCATTTGAATGAGATCCTGAAGAAGTTGCAATTTCTAGACAACTCTTTGCAGAATCTCTTTTGAAGCAAGCTGTAGAGTTGCCAGACAATCTTGCACAGATTTGAGCAGAAAATCAATCTCGTGATGTTTTTTATCAGTTTTATAATGACCAGTTACTTGAAGAATTACCTGCGTTATATGCTGAAAATCTAGAATCATTGGATGCACAACAGGTATGAGTTGTTCGTCCCGTTTTGATACAATGAGTACATACAATTATACCTGCTTTGGAGTGATTTATTGAAGAAGAAGTCATAATGGAGTGACGAGTGATTAGTAAACTTTTGGAGATCAATGAAGAACAGCATGAAGATGATGAGTGAAATATTTCAATAGTTAACAGATACACACTTGAAGAATTGTTTATTACTTCTGTACCAACATGGGTAACAGCACAAGATCCAGTTACAAATGAGATTCTTAATGGAACATTCTTCAGATATGCAAGTGTATGACATACACAAACTTGACAGCCTTCTGTGTTGGTACATTTTGATGATAGAGGTACACAAATTTTTTGTAACCTAACACAGTGACATATTGGAAAGCAAATGGCTATTTATGTTTGATGAGTGCAAGTAACAGCTCCTGTCATACAAGATAGAATATGCCAATGAACGGCACAAATAACATGAGATTTTACAAGCCTTGAAGCAAGAACAATGGTCGATGAACTCAATGAAGGAGCATTACCAGCAGCATTGATTTTGGCTCATGAAGAGAAGGTTTCAGCAAGTCTATGAGAAAGAGCGTTGCGTTGAGCATTATTAGCATGATGAATAGGGCTTCTTGCTGTCTTTGTGTATATGTTTCTTGCTTATTGAAGAAAAAAATGAATAGTTGCAGTTATAACTCTGCTTTCATTTTTGATAGTACTCTTTGCTATCGTTAAATTATTTGGTGTGGCATTGTCATTGAGTTGAATAGCTGCTATACTATTAAGTATTGGTATGGGTGTAGATGCCAATATTCTTATTTTTGAAAGAGTTTCAGAAGAATTAAAGGCATGAAAATCAACATTTTATTCAGTAACTGACTGATATAACAACAGTTGGTCAGCTATCAGAGATGGTAATATAACTACATGATTTATTGCCTTACTCCTACTTCTTGTATGAACAAATGTATTTAAGTGATTTGGTACAATGATGGTTGTAAATATATTAATTACATTAACTATATTAGTACCATTAACAAAATATATGTTATTGTTGATTTTATGAGATAAAAAATAAGAAACTCTATGAAAAAATATATATTTTTGTTATTAGTACTTTTATTGATAACTATAGTTGCAGTTCAAGTGTTTTTTTGATATCGAGAAACGCATCAATACTACCAAGAAATTCTTTCGGTTTGACTGCATCGAAGATTAATGGTATTTTGACTTCTTTGAGCGCTTGTGCCTGTTATTGTGATCTTAAGAAGAAAACCAGTTTCGTTTCTTTATTGATGGTGATCACTTGTCCTCTGACTTTATATATTTATGGTATTTTTATTAAGTTCACTTTCTGCGTTACCATGACGATGATTTCTCAAAGTATGATTTAATACAGTAGTTATGTGAGTGATTCTATGATATTTTTTAGTCACTACAACAGTCTTATGATGAAATATTAGATCACTATGGCAAAAAATACAAGAACAGACAGTTACAAGTATGTTTTTAGATTTTGGTATATGACTCTTTTCTTTTATTCTAATACTCTATGTTTTTGCCTTTACTTGAATAGTATCCTTGATAACATCCTTGATACTTTTTATTGCATTATGAGCGCTTACATTTTTTTCTAAAACGTTATTGACTCAATACAAGCATCTGTTGCTTGCTTGCCATACTAATATAGTAGATTTTTTGTATAAGTCCGATAGACAATGAAGTAAACTCTATCATATTCTTACCAAAGTACTCTTACGAGTAGTAATTTTTTTGTTTTTGCGATATCTTTATAATGCTTATCAGATGGCATTTTTGCCATATCCTACCGCATGGGATGCAAACCATGCATATTTTTTCTATCCTAAAATGCGAGCATTACATTGATGAATATACTGGACTGAAGCAGCAATGAGTGTTGTACCAAGATTCCGAGAGATATTTTTAATGTTCTGGTTTAGTATTGGTGATTGATTGTCCACAATTACATGAATTGCACCTGATACCTATGCTCTCATTATGAATATGATAAGTTGACCTTTAGTTATTCTTTGTATTACATTAGCTATCCATCATTTATTAGAATTACTGTGATCAAATGGCAAAAATCTTTCTCATCATTTTGCACTGCTTTTTGGGACATTGTTTTCTCTTTCTTTTTTCACGAGCTGAATGGGTGCATTTTTATTGTTTGTAGATAATAAAAATGATGTTTGAATGCTTTTGTTTGTGCTTTTGTGACTTATTGCATGAACAATAGTCTTGAAAAAATTTCTTGTTGATCACTCATTAATCAAAAGCCAGATTGGTTTTATGATACTCTCATGATTGTTTTTTGCATGATGAGCGATTATTAAACCTACATGAATGTTTGATGTGATGAGTTTTGGACTAATATTCTGGTGGATTTTGTTTGGTATACTTTCATCATTGTGAGTGATTCTTCTTGCTGTATGAGTGCTTTCATATTTTAAGATGATGTGAATTGTAGACTATGTTTCTCAAAAAGACTGAATTATTGCATCAATTATATGAATAATATTATTTTTGAGTTGATCAGTATGGTCTTTCATCAAAAGACGTTGAAAAAGGCTAACTAATGGTTTTCTACTCCTACTGATTTGGATAGGTGTTATTGTTTCTACAATGCTTGTTGTTAAATGAACATATTATATGATTGATGCACAATTACATACAAGAGATTTATCACCAAAGCAGTATTTTCAAAGAATATTTCTTACACAAGCTGATGATACTTCTTTGGATTCTCAAGAATGTAGTCTAGATGCATTATGATTTGATAGTGTGGATGAACTCTATGATACAACAATCTCTGCGCAATATCGTGCAGGTTTTAATGAAGATTTTGGAAGATATGTTGGATTTTGACGAAAATGATGATTTGCTGACAATAAAAACTGACCTTATTTTAGTAGATTAGCAAGATTATTACCAGAATGATGTTATTGAAGGTGAGATTCACTTATACTTTGTAGAGCTTATGATGATATAGTATGATTTAATATTAATGCTATCATTTGATTACAGGACAAGGTAGAGGTATGATGAACAGCATATCAGCATATTGATGATATTCGTACCTGATTTGCGCAAGTTGCAGATGAATCAGTTGAAGATCAAATGAGATTTTTCCGTCAACAATTTATATGACTCTTAACGATTGCTGAGTCGGATGCAATACAGATTATTCATGATGAATGAGAAGCTATAGTATATATTCCCTATAAGTATTTAAATATATTTAATATGACATATAACTGGTCTATACAGAACAGTATGAGTTATTATACTGATATTTGATTTCAACGATTAGTTGTGCTCTTTATTGTCTTTCTTTGATTACTATACGCTTTATTTACTCAAAAAAGAATTCTAACGGTTCTCTTGTGAGTAGCATTGTTTAGTTGGTTGTTACGGCATCTTGTAGCATCCTGAATTGTCTGGTATAATTTATGAATGATAATATGGTTGATAGTTTGATTAAGTTGATTGGTATATGGAATATTAGATGAAAATAAGGATGATGACGATGCGTCAACATACTTTTTATGACCAATAATTTTCGTATTACTTGGATTGTTACTTATACAAATAATCATGAATATGTTAAGGATTGTTTCGATGGTTCCAAGATTATGAAATACATTTTTATTTTATAAATCAAATTGGATACGTGATACGGTTCATGATACACAAATGCGTCGTGTGCCTGTAGTAAGGTGATGATATGGTCATGATGATGTTTTTGCTGCGCAATTTCCTCATTATAGAGCATTGATTGACATCGCTAATCAAAGATGAGAAAATGAATGAATTTGGATCGCTTGAACGTATGCAAGATACTTTATCGAAAGACAAGATCATATAAGATATGAACAGATGTTGACCTGGATTTGGGAATTAATGAGTGATAATAATGTTTGTAAAACATATTTAAGACTGCTTGATCAGAAAAAACAATATCTTGTATTGGATTTGAATATTTGAACTGTAGTACAATGAGAATGAAATAGATCATTATTTGATAGATTTTTTGCCACAGTCAATCCATTCACAAATCAGATCGAATCAGACTGAGTGATTAGTATGATGACCAGACTTATTGATGCTGGTTATGCACGTTTGATAACTACATCAAATATATGAACGTATTATGCTTGGACTTTGCCAGATAGCGCATTTGCAAATATTCCTGAAGAGCAAAGAATTCTTTTTAGATCAAGAATGGCTTCAGCGAGATATGTAAACCCAAATACTGATGAAAATACTATGATAGATACTTTAGTAGATATTGCTGATCAAAGAGTGGAGACATGAATGTTTTTGGATGATATTGCTATGATATTGTGATTAGATATTCGTGCAGCATTAATAAGATCTATGATGAGTTGAGGAGCATTGCAACAAGAGCATATTGCTCAACTTACTCAAGATGAGAAACAAGTATTGGAAATGTATGTATTTTATAATCAAAGAAGGTCACAAGATCCTATTCAATATAGAGCTGAGTTACGTTCATTTATATCGAGATCGGTATACTCAGTGAGTCAAATTGTTGTGCTAGAACTTGTGAGATAGTCTATTATAAAAAATACAAAGTACGAATATTTGCATATCACTCTCTTTATATTATTATTTATTTACTATGTGAACGGCCAAAGCATCATTGTGGGATAAGTTATATGAGGATATTATGGAACTGACCCAGTGATTACAAAAATTACTTAAATCTGGACTTGATAAGTGATATATTACTGAAGATGAAGTAATTTCTGAAATTGATGATATTGATAAACAAGTTGAATTACTTGAGAAGTTTTATGAGTTAGCTGATAAGTTAGCTATTAGAATTGAAACAATCGAGGATATTCTCATCAAGGAAATGAAAGAGCAGCAAGCACCAAGTAAGTTGTGAAAAATTACCTTATATGATACAACTCATACTATCAACGACAAGCAGTATAATGATTTCATCAAATTGTATTTTAATGAAATTTCTAAAATTCCTCTGTTGACAGCAGATGAGGAAAAAGAATTAGCATATGCAATCAGATATGGAGAAAATGATGACCGAGCAAGAAAGAAGTTGATTTCTTCTAATTTAAGACTGGTTATATCTATTGCAAAGAAATTTTTGTGATCAAGACTATCATTTTTAGATCTTATTCAAGAAGGAAATACGTGATTAATAAAAGCAATTGAAAAATTTGATCCTGATAAGGATTTTAAGTTTTCAACATATGCGACTTGGTGGATTAAACAGTCAATCACCAAATCAATTGCAGATATGACAAAAAATGTAAGAATACCAGTTCATCTGATTGATGAGATCAATGCATATAACAAGGCATCTCAAATTTTGTTCCAAAAACTCTGAAGAGAACCAACCTCAAAAGAAATAGCAGCTGAGATTAACTTTCCTATCAAAAAAATAAAAAAACTTGAAGAGGTAATATTTGGTAATGTCTCCTTGGATACTGAAGTATGAGATGATGGGAAAGATAGTTTATGAGATTTAATTGCAGATGAGTGAACATTGAGACCAGATCAACATGTTCAAAAAGAAGCGCTCAAGAACAATCTAGAGTATATTTTGGATATGCTTGATGAAAGAGAAGCGAAAATTATCAAAATGAGATATGGAATTGACTGACCAAAATATACACTTGAACAGGTCTGAGCAGAGTTTAATGTAACACGTGAGAGAGTGAGGCAAATCGAGCAGAAAGTTTTACAAAAACTCAAAGAGCATGAGTGACTGCAAAGATTATTGTGACTTGAAGATGATTTTGAAAAATATCAACATTTTGGAGATAAAAAAAGAAAGAGAAAAAAGCTATGAACTGAAGACTATATCTAGGTGGTCACTATAAACAGTAGACGTCTTATAGTTTATACAAAGAGAATTGTTACAATCCATTGATTGTTCATAAAAAACTAGAGTATTTATATTTATTTATATATAAGTTATGGGAAAGTCACGTTTACCATCACAAATTCAAGATTATTCACAACGGTATAATCAGCTTGTTGTACAAGCAGACTTAGCTCAACAATCTGAGGTAAGATGATGTATGATTATAAAGCCATATGGATTCGCAATACGAGAAAATATTAAGCAAACGCTTGATAGTATGTTTAAACATACCTGACATAGTAATGCCTATTTTCCGTTATTGATACCAAAATCGTATTTAAGTGCTGAGGAAGATCATATTGAGTGATTTGCTAAGGAGTGTGCAGTGGTAACTCATTATAGATTACAATCATTACCGTGATGATGAGTCTGAGTTGATCCAGATGCAAAGTTAGAAGAAGAGCTGGTTATTCGCCCTACTTCTGAAACTATTATCTGGAAGACTTATAAACAGTGGATTGCATCGTATCGTGACCTGCCTATCAAAATAAATCAATGGGCGAATGTTATGAGATGGGAGATGAGAACAAGATTATTTTTGAGAACTGCTGAATTTTTGTGGCAGGAATGACATACAGCGCATGCAACAAAACAAGAAGCTATTGATGAAGCAGCATTGATGTTGAATGTATACAATGATTTCCTCCAACATTGGTTATGTTTATCATGAATACAGTGAGTAAAATCTCCTAGTGAAACATTCGCTTGAGCAGAATATACTCTAACTATTGAATGTATGATGAAGGATAAAAAAGCCTTACAATCATGTACATCTCACTTTCTTGGTCAGAACTTTGCAAAAGCATTTGATGTAACTTTCAAAAACCAAGAAAATCAAGATGAACGTGTCTGGGCAACCTCATGGTGATTAAGTACTCGTATTTTATGATCAATAATTATGAGTCATGGGGACGATTTATGATTAGTCCTTCCTCCAGCAATTGCACCTTTACATTGCATGATTGTTCCTATTGCAAAATCTCAAACTGATCTTGATGAGATTCATACATACTTACAGCCCCTCTTAGAAAAACTTGATAGATGATCGTTTGATTGGTCATCGACTTATCATACAGCTTCTTTACCAATACAGTATACAATAGATAATGATTTAAATAAATCACCATGATGGAAGTTTGCACAAGCAGAATTACAGTGAGTGCCATTGAGATTAACAGTCTGATCGAGAGATATTGCAGCTTGAACCGTTGAAATTGCGAGACGTGATATATCTACAAAAATAACTGTATCGTTGGAGGAGGCTTATGCAACTATTGTAACAATACTTCATGCAATGCAGCAAGATTTGTTGGAAGAGAATAAAAAACTTGTGGAGACAAACACTTATAGAGTTGATACACGAGAATGATTTACACAACAGATAGAGCATTGATTTGTTCTTGCTCATTGGGATGGTACTTGAGAAACTGAACAACGTATTAAAGAACTTACTAAAGCAACGATACGTTGTATTCCATTTGATGAGCCTGAAGAAAAATGACAATGTATTTTAACTTGAAAGCCTTCCAAAAAAAGAGTATTATTTGCAAAAGCTTATTAATATCTTTCTTTTATTTATATTTTCGTTATGTGCCAACAACAAACATTTCTTGCTTATTTTGAGTTATATTGTGATATTAATGAGTTAGATACTCCTCAGCTTATCTGATGTGCTCAGCAGTATATGAACTATCAAGATAAGAATCTTGTTACCTTTTCTAAGCGGTGATGGTTGTTTCGCGCTTTCTCTGAGCTTACTCACAATAAAAGAGAACTTGAAACATTTATGATATTGGGTGATATCACTTCTCGTGAGTCAATTAGACCAGATGATTGTGCTCATCATGCATTAGAACAGATTACCTTTCTCTTAGAGAGTAATGAGAATGCATTAAGTAAATGTTTTATTTTGCTTGATAGAACTGTCTTACTGTATAACGATCAGACTTTAGTAGATGAGGTGAGGCAGCAAATAGAAAATCGTTCTAGTATCCTTTTTATGATATAATTATAACATTTATGACCCTTAAGGTTTGATGATTTCCAGAATATTCACCTTCTCAGCAACAAGTATTTGATGATATTGTTAGTATAATAAAGCAAGCATATACGAAATATGGATATATGCATATAGAAACACCAGCAGTAGAGAGATCAGAAATATTATTGAAGTGATGAGAAAATGCATCCAAAGAGATATTTGGCTTATATGGTATGGCATCTTGAATTGAGGATATTAAAGGTTATGGTCTTAATTTTGATTTAACCATTCCTTTTGCTAGATATGTTCTTGATCATCAAGGTTCGTTAATTTTCCCTTTTAAAAGATACCAGATACAAGATTGTTGGAGGTGAGAAAGACCACAAAGATGAAGATTTAGACAGTTTAAACAAGCAGACATTGATGCGATATGGAGACAAGATGATTGAGCAGTAAAATATTTATTGTATGATGCTGAAATTATTGTACTTTTGAGAGAGACACTTGAGTTAATTAGAACTAAATATCTTGCCAAAAAAGCAATTACAACACATATCAATAACAGGAATATTTTATGGTGATTGTTTTCTGCAGTAACATGAGAAGATCCTGTGACCATGCAAAAGCTTTCAAAATTATTTGATAGTTTTTATAAGCTCCAACAAACAGAGTTTGATGAACAACTACAGACTATACTTTCTTGAAGTTCTTATGAAACAGTCAAACAATTTCTTTCATTATGATTAGATAATTTGGATGAAAAGTTTATTCAGCATCCATTGTTTATTCAGTGAGTATCTGAGTTGAAAGAAGTTTTTGTGCACTTGCATTTGATGTGATCAGATGTATGAACTAGATATGTATATGATCCTTTTATAGTAAGATGATTAGACTATTATACGTGAACAGTGTTTGAGAATCTTATTGCTTGAGAGTATGAGTTGTGAAGTATATGTTCATGATGAAGATATGCTAATCTGACCCAATCATTGGATCCTCATTCAGCACAGTTTGATTGAGTGTGATGAAGTATATGAATATCAAGGATATTTTCTTTAGTGCAGGAACATATTACTGCGTTGTCAACGAGAAAAAATTGAGTAATCCTTCTACACTTTGCAGAAACTCTTCCGGAAATTATTCGTTTGTGAAATCACTTGAAGCAAAAAAATATTGCAGTTGATATTTTTCCATGACCAGATAAATTATCAAAACAGTTTCAATATGCAGATAAGCACAATATCAAACATGTTATATTACTTTGACCATGAGAACTGCAAGAGTGAGTATATCAGATAAAAGAGATGAAATCTGGTGATACACTCAAAAAAACCCTACCACGATTAGAGGCTTAAGAAAAGTATGTGATTTTATTGTTAAAATATTTTGAATCTATGGTTTCATTGGATGATCTTAAACTACCACCGCATCACATAGACGCAGAAAAAAGTGCGTTAAGCTGTGTTTTTATCGATAACGAAGTGATGTATGTTATAGAGTCAGTATGATTACTTGCTGCAGATTTTTACCAAAAAGAGCATCAATTAATTTTTGAAGCGATAAAGACTTTATGGCAAAAACGTACAACAATTGATGTGGTAACAGTCTCAGATGAACTATGAAAATGATGAGAAAATCTAGATATGATAGGTGGTGTAGATTATTTATATGATATTGCATCATTTGTGATTACAGCTGCAGCTGCATTTGATTATGCAAAAATTGTGAAAGAAAAAGCAACATTGAGAAATATTCTCCAGGCTTGTCAGAAAATATCTGGTGATTGTTATGATCAGCAGCCAGTTATTGATATTTTAGAAAGAATAGAAAAACGTATTTTTGATCTTACACAGGTAAATCTTGCTGATAGCCTGATGCATATCAAAGATATTCTTACTGCAAGAGTAGAAGACTATATGGAAATAGTCGATAATCCACAAAAATTAGAAGATATGAAAGTGAATACTCATTTTGATTGAATTGATGCATGTCTTTGATGATTTCAGCCTTGACAGTTAATTATTTTAGCAGCAAGACCTGCAATGTGAAAAACATCGTTTGCACTCAATATTATGATGAACGCAGCTATGAGAGCGAAAAAAACTGTCTGTCTGTTTTCACTTGAAATGTGATCTGAACAGATTGTAGATAGAATCTTAGCAACAACTGCAAATGTACCGATGCATAAAATTACTAAATGAAATCTTGATGAGTCAGATTTTGCTAATTTATGAGATGCTATGGATAAATTAAGTAGTTGTAATATGTTTATTGATGATCAGTGAGCTGTTACTTTAGCTGAATTGAGATCAAAATTGAGAAGATTAAAAATTGAAAAATGATGATTGGATTTAGTCGTGATTGATTATCTACAATTAATGAGCGCGTGATGATCCAAATTTGCGTGAAATAGAGTACAAGAAATTTCCGAAATATCAAGATGACTCAAGGAGATGGCAAGAGAGCTTAAAGTTCCTGTTGTTGCTCTTTCACAGCTATCTCGTAATGTTGAAGGCCGCCCGGATAAGAGACCACAGTTGGCTGATCTGAGAGATTCTTGAGCGATAGAACAGGATGCTGATAGTGTGCTTATGATTTATAGAGAGGAGTATTATGACCAATATACAGATAGAAAATGACGTGCTGATATTTTTATTCGTAAAAATAGAAATGGTCCAACTGGTGAGATAGAACTCCAACGATCTAAAGAAAACATGAAGTTTTATAATATTCAATAGTAGTATGGCAGGACATAGTAAATGGCATAATATAAAACATCGTAAAGCAGCACAAGATGCAAAGAAATCGAAGATTTATGCGCAAGCATGAAAAATGATTCAGTTAGCCGCAAAATCTTGATCTGACCCTTCACTAAATCCAGCACTTGAAACTGCATTAGTAAAAGCAAGACAGGTAGGACTACCAAAGGATGTTATACAAAAAGCAATTGATAAAGGCGCATGAAATATCTCAGGAGAAGAGTTAGTTGAAGTCTATTATGAATGATACGCTCCTTGATGAGTCGCATTGTACATGAAATCAATAACGTCCAATACAAATAGATCCTCAGCAATGATAAAAGCACTTTTATCAAAATATTGATGAAATATCTGAGAGCCGGGATCTGTGTCTCGACAGTTTTTAGAAAAATGAGAGATATTTATCACTTGAAAAATACACCAAGAGACTGTTAAGTGAATAATTAAACAAACTGTATTACCATTGGATATACATGCTTGCGAAGAAGATATTATTGAATCTGGTGCTGAAAATTATGAGTTTGATGATACTATCGTGAGAATACTCACTGCAAAGGAATCATTTAGTACAGTATTAGATTACTTACAAGAACGTTGATGGCATATTGATGAATCGTCACTTGCTTATATCCCAGAGAATCCAATAAGCATTGATTGAGAAACTGAAGAAAAACTGGAACGCTTGTTGTGATTATTAGATGATGAAGATGATATTGATACTGTATGGCACAATGCTGCATAGCAGTTTCCTAATGAGGATATTTGAAGTATTTTGCTAATGTCGCTCATTGTTGTCCTTGATAATTATTTGATACTTGTCAGTATATCTGTTTTGGGATAGCTTTATTTTTGTAAATTTCAATCAGGCAAATAGGTTGTCAATCTGTGATGAGTGTATCTTGATGTGGTCTCACTTCCAACACTCATGTTGATCATTGTTGTCATCAAAATCATGGATCAAAAAATCAAGCATAATGTACTCTCAACTCTCCCATTAAATGGCTAAAGGGCAAAAGTTCCAGTGAGAATTCTTTTGGTACACAGATTTGTTGTTTTGTTGGTAAAATATAAAATCTCCCTTTTTCTAGGCTGAGTTGTTGTTTGTTGTCTTGCTCGTGTGCATAGAGCGGCTCAAAAAAATCTTTACTCTCATATGTTCAAATTTCTTGAAGATTAATTATTTTATTGGTAAAACGTGCTTTATATCATACAATAGTATCTCTTGGAACTCATACTCATACAATCAAATTATTTTGATAAAAGTGACTCTTTCCTTTCTTTCAGTGTTCTCGTAGGAAAGTTGTTTCATATTGGTCGTGTACAATTTTGCTGGTATTGTTTGTATCAAAAAACATAAGTTGCGTTAGAGCATCTCAATGATGTAATTGTATATTAAATGATTGTGGTGTAACTTCGAGTCGGACTGTTCCTTGTGTTGTTGGGAAAATAGTGTCATAAATTCATGTATAATCAACTAATGCTCTAATGAGCACATCAATTCTTCCTAATGAGCTTTTGGGACTAATTTTACCAAACAGTCATGATGGGATTGAAACAGATAAGCACGGGATGAGATATGTTTGTCATTTATAGAGAGTAACTCATCATTGTGTTGTAAGTTTAGTACTTGCACTTCTTATAACTTGTTCTTGGATAGATTGTTTATAGGGAACAAACGGATGATTGAGATGATACATATATTCTCATACTGGAAGATCAATACTTGCAGGTTGTACATACTTTCATAGATGAATATGATCAATATGCTTGATTGTTTGATCGTTTATGAGCTCATGAAGATGAGAATCAATAAGTGCATACATAAGCAGTAGATGAAATTATAAAGAGTAATTTAAAGAGTAATTTATGATATAGTTGCATGATTAATATTGCTTTCAAGTATTTCTAGTATTGTTATCATTTGCCTTTGATAATCATCTTCCAGGGGTAGTGAGATACCAGATGCTTTTTTATGTCATCCTCATCATAAGACTCTAGCAAGGGTAGAAAGATTTATAGTATCTTGTTGTGTTCTGAGAGAGACTTTTAGAAGATTGTGACCTTCTATAACTTTGAAAAGTATATATATTCAATCATGTTTAATTGATTGTATCATACTAAATCAACGTTCAATACTTTTAGGATCTATTGATACTTTTTCAAGTTCTTGGTGAGAGTATCGTGTCCATAAAATAAGTTTAGATTCATTATATTGTGATCTTTGGATAAGCTTTCATGCATATTGGACACTTTCAAAACTTTGTGACCTAAATAGGTTATCTGTGAGTCGCTCTTTTGGTGCTCAATGATCAATAAGTGCACAACTTGTACTGAGTGCATGGCGAATATTACATCAATAGAGATAATTGCCAGTATCAGTAAGAATACCTAGCAATAAAAACGTTGCAACTGTTTTATTGATAAGATCTGGTTGTACCTCATTAAGTACTTTATAAACAATTTCACAGGTGCTACTTAGTGTTGTATAGATAATTTTATGAGCACCTTCTAAACTATTGTCAGTGTGATGATCAATAATAATTATACGATCTGCATACTCATTCATATCATATCAATTGAACATAGATCTTTGCTGATTACTCGTGTCTAAGAGTACAATGCAATCATATGCTGAAGGATCAAATCATTCTGTATGAAATTTTTCCGTTGCTCCTAAAAATCAAAAGTATTCTTCAGGAAGAGTAGGTGAAAAATATTTTATATCTTTGCCAGAGTCTTCCAGTGCACTTCCAAGTCATAAGCAGCTTCAAATTGAATCTCAATCTGGGAAGGCATGCCCACATATTGCAATGTTGTTAGCGTGCATTAATTTTTCTCGTGCAGCATAGAATGATTGTTTTGTTTGCATAGTATTGGATATTATCATCTATAAAATAGAAAGAAGAGATATATTCAATAAAGTATTATAAATACAACTCACTCTCTAGCTTTGAGTTCTTTTTTCTTTTTAATACCGATAATGAGAAATAAAAACAATGTCACTATCAAAAGAACAGTAATATCAGTAAATAATCATCTGTCAGCTTTTATGGGTTGTATGAGTCATGTTACTCATACAATCCATAAAATATTAAAAATATTTGATCATATGATATTTCAAATTGCCATATCTGTATTTTTTTTGAGTGCTGCAATAATAGATGTAACAAGTTCAGGTACTGATGTTCCAAAAGCTATAATACTTGCTCAAATAAGTATTGTAGATACTCATAAGGATTCAGCGAGTAGAGTAGCATAAGTAACGAGTGCTTCTCATCAGATATATAATCAAACAATTCACCAGATAATAGAGAGAAATGCTTGCTTTAGCGTGAGTTTAGGTATGTCTGTTTCAACTTCTATTTCATCGTTTTGTGCTGCATTGATAAGTTGTCGTATAAAAAGTATAAATCATAAGAGTAAAATTCATGCTTTCCATTGAGAAAGGATTGCTACTGCTCAATTTTGTACTCATAGATGCAGTAAAATCAGTAATAAGAGTGTTGCTAAAAAGCTGAGTGGTATTTCTTTGAAGAGTGTAGATTTTGAAATGCGTATTTTTGCTATAATTGCTGTTACTCATCAAATAAGTAGTAGGTTTGATAGATTTGATCAAATGACATTTGCAATCAAGAGGCTACTCTCTCAACGAACAGCAGCAATAATATTTACAAAGAGTTCAGGTAGTGATGTACCAAATGCTAGGATACTCATTCATATAATAAAAGGAGATATCTTGTAATGTTGAGCAATACTTCATGCACCTGAAACTAGTTGATCTCATCATACAACAAGTACATAAAATCATCAAATAATTAAAAGCAACATACTAGCGATTCACCAGACTCATCATCATATCGTTCAAAACAACGACATCATTATCAAGACTATTATCAGGAGAAGAGCAATGAGTGTTGTTTTATTGACTTGCATACCTTGTAAAGATTATATAAAGTGATTATCAGTTGGTTGTTTTAGATATCTTTAAACTTATAGAGTTCCATTCAGTTAATCATACCAAGATTTTGAGGATCAATGCTACTATGTACAATGAGAATTTTATCATCCAAAGATATACTTCATTTGAATAAAATTCTTATAATTTCTTTTCAAATTTGTTTTATATTGCTGTATTCAAATGTATTGCTTATTTTATATCATTTCACTCACCATAAGAGATTAAGATATCTATATGCTTCATCATTTTTTGTAAAAGAAATAACTGGGACGTCTGGTTTCAATGCTGAAAGTCTTGCAGGAGTATATCATGTTTGTGTTGGGCATATAATTGCTTTTATATCTTTTTCTTTTGATGTTCTGTATGCATTATAAATAATATAATCTGTAATTTCATTTTCTTCACTGGTACTCACATCATTGAGGAGATAGTTTGTAGTGCATTTACTGCTTTCTGCATTGATAAGTTCATATAAATCTATGACAAAATCTAACGGTTCATCAGCGACTGCTGTTTCTTTTGTAAGCATAAATGCATCAGCTCATAATTGCATTTCTTTTGTGAGTAATCAGAGTGTTTTTTTATTGCTTGATCACTTAATATCTAATCACGTTGTTATAATACTTGGCTTTCAGTATCTGTTTGACATATTGATAATATTGGTTTTTACATCTTCTATGTCAGTATTATCTACAAGAACTTTAAGTTTTTCTCTGTTGATGATAACTCCGTCAGAAATTTCTATGATGTCTTGAATATTTTCTAATGCTTCTTTCGTTTCGAGCTTCGCAATAATTTTGACTGCAGCTCATCAGTTTTGATCCAAGAATTTTCTTATAGTATAAAGATTTTCAGCATCTCTTATATATGATATTGCAATAACATTAATTTTATTATCAACTCATCGCAAAATTTGTTTTTTATCTTTTTCTGAAAGAAATGGGAGTTTAGGAATGTAGTTTTCAAACTCAACACCTCTGTTTATAAGGATTATTCATCATACTATTACTTTGGTACTGAGTACTCATTCATTATTTTCTATTACTTGAAGCTTGACATTATCATTGTCGATAGAAATAACTGCTCCAGTTTCTATGCGATACATATTTGGATAATCTATATAGATAATATTTTCTTCGTCTGCATGCTTAAAAAATTCTGCATAATGAAGCATAAATATTGATCATTTTTTACAGAGTACTTCATCTTTATTTCTCGTTCTAATTTCTGGTCATTTCGTATCAAGCATTATAGTTTTACTGCTATCAAGTTTGAGGATAGTATCAATGTATTTTCTTTTGACTTCTTCATCACCATGTGAAAGATTTATTCTAAATACATCAATATTATTGATTACTTTTGAGAGCACTGTCTCTTTATCAATTGCTGGTCACATAGTAGCTATAATTTTTGCATTGTGGAACTGATTCATTCGTAGTGAGTGAAAAGATAAAGTAAAGTGTAGAGTATTATATGTTTTAAACTGAGGTTGATAGAATCTCTACTTTGTTTTATACAGCACATATATCTAGAGTAGAGTAGTTATTTTTTGTATTCATCAAATGTTTTGAGATCTATGCTTACTCCTAAATCTTCTTGTAGTTGCATTATGTTTTTTCATCCTTTACCTATGACACGACCAGATTCACGCGCCGAAACGTAGAGAGTAATACTTTGTATTCAAGTTACTTCGACACGTACTGATGTGCGAAGTATAGACTGGAGTTGTTTTTCTAATGCATGTGCTGCATACTCATAAATGACAGACTTATTTGCAGAAGATTGTGCTCACTGGAGCGGCATAACAACTACATTATCACTATAAGTATATATTTCATAGACTGGTTTTTTACTGAGTTCTGAACTTACAATAAGTACAGGACGAGCTAAATCTACAGAATTCATACCAACTGGAACTTTTACTTCTTGGCGGAGTGTCAAGACTTCTTGAATTGATCATCATTGAATAAATATAATTGTATCGACTACCTGTGCTATCATTCACATTTCTATAATACCTATAGACCTTTGTATTGCATCAATAGCACTTGTAGCATGCATAACTCATATCAATCCTATTCCTGCTAGTCTCATGTCTTTATAGAGAAGAAAATCTTCTTTATTTCTTACTTCATCAAACAGTGTAATATCTGGTCTTGTTAGTAAGAGAATATCTCTAATTTCATTATGAGTTGTATGTGCGAGTCCATATTGAGTAACATGTCATCAGACCTGCACATCACGTGGCGCTTCAAGTGTTTTTATAATATAGCGATGTTGATCCAATGATTGTAATAAGGCTTGTGCAAAGGTTGTTTTTCATTCTCAGGGAGATCATGCAATGAGTACACCATGTCAAGGTTTTTGTAGCATATGAGTGATACTTTTTGGTAGGTTATAATCTGGTAATGAGAGTGATACTAATGGTCTAACAATAGTCATCTCTATCACAGGTGATACAGGAGGTAAGACAAGCACAATTCTATACATTCATATTTGCCATACATGTGAATGTTTTCTGTTTATTTCTTTATATGCATCTTCAGCACTAGAAATATGCTCCTCCAAATTATCAAGAACATGGAGAAAGTCTTTTTTATTCCGTATAGTATCTGATTCTTGGAGAGTCCAATTTCATGGGTATCATTGCTTACGAACGATAGGCTTACCTTGTATAATATGGACTGAGAGTGTATCATCGTGAAACAACGCTCAGAGTGTATCAAGCCCCAATGAGTTTTTTTTTGCTTTCATAATATGTTATAGTGTATATAGTCTAAACTTGGCAAAATGTGTTTTTGCGATGAAGGAGTGACTATATATACTACTTACTAAATTTATCTAATAAACTCAACATATATACTGAAAGTGTTGATTTTTGCAAGCTGAAATGTAAAAGTAGAATATGGGATTCTTATTAATTATGTGGCATTTGATCTTTATAGTCGCTTTGATAGTGATATGAGTGCGATGGATTGCATTAATACCATTGCTTTGATGAGTTGCATTGATGCTTTTTGCTTCACCAAAAGACTCTACAGCAGAGAGTAAAACACTATGAATTAATCGTTTATTACAAGATCATACCATCACCTTAGCACGAATTTTGATTATGGTTTGATTATGGTGATTTTTGGATGTTTTGACTTGATGATCTCTAGAAGTGTGATTATGGCTTTTGGGTATAAATTTACTCTTTTGGTTATGATCATATATTTTTGGATATAAGGACTGAAGAGAGGTATTTCACTATTGATGGTATTTTGCATCACTTTTGTTTCTTGTTTCATTGAGTCGCTTATGAGAGTATAGTATGGTCTTAGATATGCTTGTTATTTGGTGTAGTATCACTATGGCTGTATATGCATTTTTGGTGTTTGTGCTTTGAGCAGTAGATCAAACAGTATGAAAATCATTACATTATCCCTTGTTTATTACATTTAACTGTTGTATTGTCTATCTGATTTATCATTATACGCAGCAAAATATATGACTTTCATTGGCATGAGCACAGGCGTATTTACTCATAGTATATGGATTTATCTGGCAGGTATTGTATGATTATCAATGATTAGATTGATACAATAACGATGATGATCTCTTTAGACATATTTTGTCTGGTCAAACAATTACACGTTTTACTAGATCTCTCTCTCCCAAAACACTTGAAATCTATGATGATATTAGATGATTTTTTTCTACTATTTGATCGGCTAGTAAGTGAGTAATGTGACTACTCAATATTGCACTTGTTCTCGGACAAGTTGTGTTATTTTTATATCATATCAATGATGGTGTAGGCCATTGGGATTATGTATGGTTTTGGGCATGAGTGCTTTTATTTTTTGGTAGTTTTATTCTTCTTCGTTCTATTTGATTCGCTCGAAAGTTACAAAGAATAATTGCGTTTGTCTTACTTAATATTGCATTATATATGACCATTATAGCACTATTTGGAAATGATATTATTTTTATTGTATGATTATGAGTTCTCCGAACTGTTATAAACAGTATTGTTATTATTCAACGTCATTTTTTTGATGTTCGTGGTATTTTGCTTGATGAAGATGTCTCATATTGGATCTTATGAATTATCATAACATCATTATGTAATTTGTATTTTATGATTCGTATGCCCTTGTCATTTCAGGTGATATTTTCAATGATATGTTTGTATATATGAATCCAAGTTGTGCTCATTCGTTATAGCTATAACTCTTTGCGTTCAGTTGAGTAGTGATATGTATTCATAATACTCATAGAAAATCTTTTGTAGTCAGATTATAAGAACTTATGGAAGGTCTGAAAAAGGAATAAATTTGATTGAATCAAATTTTTTCAGCATGAGAACCTTCCTCAAGGAACATCTCTTTTACATATAATTAAATAAATATGGCAATTTTTAATTATGCAAAAAATATCGTGTATAATGAATGTTTCAGAGGTTCCTTATGAAATAGATTTTGTGTGAGAAATACTTTTTCTTGAGGTATATCATAAAATTATATAATAAAAAATTTTTGTCAATATAACTCTTTTAAACTAGAGAGATTTTTTTGCTAATTGCTCTAGCTGTCATTACAATAATATTGTAATTTATATGATTTATTGTTACTATGACAGGATTTTGCACCCATTGGATGAATATTGTGAAAAGAATAAGTATCACAATATGTATCATTATCAGTTTATTTTCATTTGTATTTGCTCAGGTACCTGAACCAATAACAACATTAGGAAATGATTTTATCATTAGAATAAATTCATGAAATAGTGCAAGTTATCAGATCCCTATAAATTACAATGTGCAATGATATGATTATAGCGTAGAGTGTGATTTTCAATGATGAACTGCATGACCATTTGATGCAACAGGTATCACCTGATGATTTACCTGTTCAAGTATGATATATGATGCAAACGAAGAATATCTTATTAGAATTTCATGAAATTTTCCAGCATTTAGAAATCAGTCTATTAGTGGAGATAATCAACTCAAACTGTTGGAAGTTATTCAGTGGTGATCACAAGAATGGGAATCAATGAATAGCGCATTTTATGGAGCTGAAAATTTAATTGCAGTTGATAATAATTCACCTCTTTTGACGAATGTAACAAGTATGCATCAGATGTTTTATTGAGCAAATAATTTTAATGACGATATATGATGATGGGATGTGAGTACAATAGAAACAATGAGCTCAATGTTTCATGGTGCAAGTAGTTTCAATCAAGATATCTGATGATGGAATGTGTGAAATGTACTCACGATGGCGAATATGTTTAGATCAGCTGAAAGTTTTGATCAAGATCTTTGATGATGGG
>SKJI01000025.1 GCA_007115995.1 candidate division SR1 bacterium | reverse complement strand
TTAAGATTTATGAATAAAATTAATTCTTATAATAAAGAACATGTTCTTAAATATACTACGAAGTAATTTTAAAAATGCAAGCCTATTTTAGAACGTAAAGTAATTTATCCATTTCATCGTCAATTCTTGATAAGAACACTTGATATTGAAAATTTCTCTATCCTTAGAACATATCCTTAAATTATACAAATAATACATAAAGGATCGCTAATAGAACAGCTTGTAGTATGTATATTTGTAAAGCGTAGGTAGATAAGGTTAGAATACATTTGTTATAGTTTTTGTGCGTTGTTACAAGGGAGTAGTTCTTTTTGCTCATATAATACATAGCCAGATAAAGTACAATTCATATTGCACCTAATAACAAAGTATGTTCAGTAAATCATCTAGTAAGGACCATAAAGAGTAGATGATACGCCACAGTGAGAGCGATAAGTATGCTCATGTATGTTGTATTTCCATATTTCCTCGCCCAGTATCACAGTAAGGCGAATACAATACTCAATGTGCCATAGTCAATGTACTCATACGTATACCATCATAATCATAAGCATATGATAAATATGATACCTTCGATGATCGTTGAGTTATATTTTTGTAGTACCTGCATCACTACTCTCGTCAATCATATTGCAAGCAGTATATTTACATACCATATATCAGTAAGTCAGTAGTATCGTCATATTAATAGCCCTATCTGCAATACTATTCACCACACCCAGAGAGATGCTCTCCATTTATAAGAATGATTATATCAGACCAAGAATAGGAATAAAGGAAATGCAGTTCTTCATATTATTCTCCATATTGCTTGCTCCGGAAAAAAGAGAAATCAAACATGGTCAACAATCATGGTAATAATTGCTAGAATTTTCAAATAATCGTAGAAATTAGGTCTTTTCATTATTCAGTAACTGTTCCATCAAAGTCTTCTTCGTTGTTTTCTGCTTGTTGTTTTGTGTTGCGGACTATTCAGTCTTTATGGTGTGGAGGTGCATAAATTGTGTACATTTTTAGATCTTCGCTGTCTGATGTGTTGATGATGTTGTGCTTAGCTCATGCTGGCACTACAATAGAACTACCATCTCATACGGTATGCTCTGTTCAGTCAATAATACATCTACCTGCTCATTGTTCAAAACGAAAAAATTGATCATTTTTATTATGCGTTTCCATGCCAATGTCCTCATTTGGTTTTAAGCTCATGAGCACTAATTGCATGTGCTTTCCAGTATATAAAACCCTGCGAAAATCTTCATTCTTTACTGTTTCTTGTTCGATGTTAATTGCGTGTCAGTTCATTAGTTCGGTTTTCAAGGAGTAAAAGGCAACAAAAATTATTGTACAATGTACAATTATTGCTCTTTTGATTATATACCTTTTAGACTAATAGTCCATGCATATATTTGATATGCTTTAGTTAAAATTATTGAGTAGTTCTGTAAAGTAGGTAAGATTTGATTTTTCATGTAAGTATTCACCATACTTTTGTTTATAGTATTCGTAATTGACTTTTTTGCTTTCAGGGATCTTTCATTTTTCATAGCCCTTGATCATTTGAATTGCTTCATTGATATTAATTCCCATATCTCAACTTTCTCGTTTTTGCATAACTCATCTTAAATCAGTAACCATGGTATTTAGATCTCAATAGTTAAGATTATAGATTGTTTTTGAGTTAATTGAATGCAATGTTACTTCACTAATATTTATTCATTTATTAACTCATGAGAGTTTATATACAAATGCAGGTCAGCTTTGAGTATATAAGATTTTACCTGTTTGATTTAATCCTACAAGATCTGATTTTGATGAATGTATAAGTTTGATATCTCAACTATCTGATAGCTTCTTGAATGTAAGTGTATGTCAATTTTTTAATTTCATTGTACTGATATGGTTGGTTTTCATTTCTGCAAATTGTGTTAGTAATTTTGTATGTTCATGGCTTTCTTGTTCGTTGTCACTCGGCATTTTTTATGAGATTGTTTCTTCCTCCCCCCTAAAACCCACTTTGCAACGTTACCATCGATGCGTAGACTCATCAGCGTGCGATGAGTTCGTCGTGTGTGCCTCTTTCTTTGATTGTTCATTTGTCCATGACGATGATTTCATCAGCGTGTTTGACGGTTTGCAAACGGTGAGCAATAATAATCACCGTACGATCTGCAAAGAGTGTTCACAGTGTGTGCGAGATCGCTTCTTCAGAGAAACTATCCAGTGCCGCAGTCGGCTCATCCAAGAGGATAATTTTTGGATCTTTGAGGATAATCTTTGCCAGTGCAAGGCGTTGTTTTTGTCCTCATGATAAGCGAATACCACGCTCCCCTATCTCAGTATCAAGTCATGCTGGGAGGTCGATGATAAAATCACAGTGTGCTTGCTTGAGTCCTTGCTGGAGTTGCGCTTCAGTTGGTGTGATATTCATTCCATAAGTGAGATTCTCTCTAATTGATCCATCAAATACACTTGGTTCTTGCGTCAAATATCCAATATGACTATAATATGAACTGAGCGACACACTCATAAGATTTTGCCCATCGACACGAACAGATCAATCTTGCGGTCTAATATATCATGCAATCAGTTTGATAAGCGTCGATTTTCATGATCCTGACATACCAATCAACGCAGTTTTCTTTTCTCACTGTATCGTCAACGAAAAATTATCGAAGATGTGTGTTTGTGTTGTTGCTTGTTGTGATGCTGTTTCGATTGTTTCTAGCGTGTTGGATTGCGTATACCAAAATGTAATGTTTTCTAAGCTAATGGTTCACTGTGTGAGTGTCAGAGTATTTCCTGTATGCATTCAGCTGATTGGTGGAAGTGTCTCAAACATCGTTCGTAGTCTCGATACATAGAGAAAATCCTTGGTAAATTGTCTATAGACGCTAATCATACTGATAATTGATGCTCTGAGCAACTCTATAACGGTGATGAGGAGTATAAAATCAGCTATCGTATAAGTTCATTGAATAACTCATAGTCATACATATAAGTAAATCAATCATCTCAATCACTCATTGAACAGTCTTGGAATGACATATGCTACGACAATCCCACGCCAATCATGATGATGATGCTCCATAATCGTGTCTCGTCCGTGGGCTAAGTTGTTTGTTTCTGTTGTCTGCTTGTTGTTAATGAGTATTTCAAATTTTGACATAATGATTCTTACAATATGTTTATCAAGTTTTCCAAATATTGCTCTTTTTTTGCGTCTTCGAGGCATTGAGATGCGTGTTCATCGTTCCATAACGATCAGCGATATGATCACTCCTGCACATGCAAAACCTACACCAATCCATCATGCTGCTGTATATATCAAAATAAATGCAAAACATAACTCAAAGAAAAATGAAACACCATTGACGAACAGATTTTGCAGGAGTAACGATCGTTTATCTGCTCATTTTTGGAGGACTGAGTTGATATAACCAGTTCCCAATGTCTCATACTGATTGTTATCCACTTCCATCAGCTTGGTAATATAGCGGGTATAGATTGTTTTTTGTTCTTTCCAATATAGAATATCATACTGTTTCTCTATGAAAATGACACCAAGATAGGTTACGATCGTGACGAGCACAAAATACCAAACATTCTGTATCACCATACTGCTCTCTCCTAGCTCTGTTGCTATAGCAATATTTTTATTGAACGTCAGCAAAAAAAATCATCATAATGATCGTACAAATGTATGGATGAGCACAAGGAATAGAGTTTTTTTGTGTGATCGTGCAGGTTCCAAGAATTTTTTGATTGTATATCGTTGTTGTTTCATAGGTTTTGTTTGTAAATAACTAGCAGGTTGTGTGCATAATCAGTATACTTGGGTACTTTACATCCTATATACAGATTATGCACAAACTAACCAAGCTTTCTGAATGGTCCCGTAGGGACGTATACAGAAGA
>SKJI01000010.1 GCA_007115995.1 candidate division SR1 bacterium | reverse complement strand
TTTGTTCATTGTAGTTGTGTTATACATAGCTAAATAGTCAGCATATAAAAGTGCGAGCACTTCTTATTCTACTGACAATTTAACTTGAGTTCAACATTGACAGTTTAACTGGGTTTCTACAGGTAGGGGGATTATGTATTGACTTTATTATTAGAATAAATAAATTATATATGCGCCTAGGGTCTAGGCAATTTAAATCAAATGTTATGATCATTTTTTATGTTCTAGCAGTAATTTGTGCATTTCTTATAATACATTTTTGTAATAAAAATTGCCAGATTATTGTTTTGTATATAACATTTTTTACGTACTTAGTAAGTGCTTTCCTTCACATCTTTAATTATTTTTCATTTCAAAAAACAAAAATATTTCCTATTGTATTTGTGTTTTTACTTGCCCTTATCTTTATTAGGGGAGCTTATATTAACCACAAAAACAAGAAAAGATGGAAAACACCTCAAGAGTAGTTGAGGTGTTTTTATTTGCTTTTTATGACAAGAACTTGCAACTCTGGTGAATATTAATAGATTGGAGGGTATGATATTTTTGTTAGTTGGTAGTATTTCTTTTTTTCTTTTATTGTGATTTTTTTTGTGTTTCTTTCAAACGTTTTGTATTTTTTCTCAATGAATACTGCACGATGTATGGATACTTATTCCATCTATAGTATGAATGATGCTATGGATAGTCGCTCATTTACAGAAACTTCCTCAACTTTATGAAGAGCAGATGCTAGATGTTACATGAAAACAATGATGGTGATACTGAGCATATCTCAATACATTTTTTTTGTTTTTTAGTTTAGTGTTTCTTTATGGTTTTTATCTTGTAGTAGAACAGTCTTCGTGGGTGCTCATACAACTTTCTCCCCTTTATATGGCACTTGATGCTTCATATTTACTTTATTTAACAGCGATTTCTTGAATATGAGTACTGTTTACTAGAGTGCAGAAACAGTATCATCATCACGCATCAAGGTGGTGATTTATAGGAGTAATATGTATTGTTAGTCTCGTTGCATGATATATGTTGTTTATGCAAGCACAAATTGGATATCTCTATCAGATACTGCTTGCAAATATAACTGTATTATTTTTCTTTTTTGTTTGATTACTTTTGGCTGATGCATAAAAAAACTCTTCTTATTACCTGAGCGACATGATATATTGGTTCACATATGTGGGTCTCATTGCTGGAGCAGTGATATCAAGTAGTTGGTATAGATACCTGTGAAAGAAGTGATAAGGGCGTTCTAGCACGCATCGAAACAATCACGAAACAATCAGTCGATTTTTATCCGGTTTCATTGCATGAGACCAAGCAGTTACAAGAACTTATGCAAAGATACGATGTTGATCTGGTGATACATTTTGCTTGATACAAAGCAGTATGAGAAAGTTGTGAGCATCCATGATTGTATCTTGAGAATAATGTATGATGAACAATTTCACTCCTCAGAGCGATGGAGCATGCATGAGTACAGACGATGATTTTTTCATCAAGTGCAACGGTATATGATACATCGTATCCTGCACCCTACGACGAGACTATGCCAATCTGATCGCCCACAAATCCATACTGAGCAAGCAAACTCTATATCGAACAGATTATTGAGACACGAACACGTTTTAGTCCATTATCGGTTGTTTCTTTGAGATATTTCAATCCAGTATGAGCACATCATTCAGCGATGCTTGGAGAGGGTATTCGTTATAGTGTCTTTTCGTTGACCAGTGCAGTGATGCAAACATTATTATGAACACGTCAACAACTCGAACTGTTTGGTGATGATCGACCTACTGAAGATGGTACCTGTTTGAGAGATTTTATAACAATTTGAGATCTTATTAGTGGTCATACTGCAGCACTCAACTATCTATATACCAATAAATCACCTGTTCATCATCAAACCATAAATCTCTGAACGTGACAATGAGTATCTGTGCGTGAACTTTTACAGTACGTCAAGCAAGCAACTGGACGTGAGATACCATATCGTGTTGTCGGAAGAAGACCGTGAGATGTTGGTGTTGTGTATGCATCTGCTCAAAAAGCCAAGGATCTGTTGTGATGGGAAGCTCCATGATCACTTGTTGATGCACTCGCAGCACAACGAGCATTTGTCCAACAGTACTGCGTTGAGTAGCTATCCTTGAGGAAGGTCGGTATACGGGGGAATTATCATTCCATCAAATTTTCTTCCTTTGCAGACTTTCCTTAACATATTTTTAACATCAATATGTATACTTAAAAAGTAATAAGTAATAGTATTATTTCACTCAACAATCAATGCAGATAGAACTCCTATACTAACAAGCTTTGTACACTTTCTTTTCTTTAGTTTCAAAATATTTCTAATTATGCAACGTTTCAAACAGAACTGAAAAAAGCTTCTAGATAGATTGTGACTGTCGTATAAACCAGCACACCAAAGAACATTACTAGAATCAATAACGTGTATCACAAGAAGATATTTGATTTTGATGATTATTGCTGTAGCAGTGATGATTAATATAATTTTTTACGTTGTAGAATATGTCTTACAGTATTCATATTGATATAGTCCTTCATTGTTTCAGTATCAGCTTGTTCTTTCTGCTGTGAGTATTTTAGTGGTACTTGTTGTTGTTTTTGTTTTTTTGATTAGCTTGGAGGGTATTAGAGACAAAATGGTCGGTAATTTACATCGTTTACTTGATGAGTTGCAATCGACGAATAACTGATCGCCAGCTGACTTGACCAAGGAAATTTGTGTTGATGCAATTTCATGTAATGATGAACTCAATGATATTGTCTCGGTCATTAATCAGAAATCACAACAAATCAAAAAACACATCGAGCATTTACATTTGGTCAATTGATATATTCATCATGAGTTCAATACACCGTTAGCAACATTGGCACTGAAATTAGAAAAGCTACAAAAAGAACATCCAACTATTGTGGTCAAACCACTCTTGCGTGATGTGTATAATCTTTCAACAATCATTTGAAGTTTAGGGACGTTATCGTCTCCATGAACACAGCGAGAAAAAGAAACTGTCGCAGTATATGATATAATTGCAGAGCAGGTAGCTATCTTGTGAGTACGTTATGCACAGCATACGATTGAGTTGGCGTGAGATCGTACAGTTTCAATCGAATCAAATGCTATCTATTTTTCTATGATTATAAGAAATCTCGTTGAAAATGCGTTAAAATACTCAGATTCTTGAAATAAAGTAATCATAACAGTAACGAAAACTTCTGTTACTATCAAGGATTTTGGTGAGTGAATGTCGGCTGAAACGATGCAGTTTATCTGGATGCCGTATTGGCAAAAAGATCCATCAAGATGAATCGATCATTGATTTGGATTATGACTATCATTAGTAAAAAAACTTGTTGATCTGCTTGGTATGGATATTCAGGTAGATTCCGAAGAAGGTGTATGAACAACTGTCACTTTATTATTTACCAAATAAATAATGCTCCATATTTGTTTAGTAGAGGACAATGAAGAACTTGGTGATTTGGTACAACAAGCACTTGTTGATGCTTGATATATTTGTGATTGGTATCAATCAGTAGAACAAATTACCGCAAGTAAAGCAGAAAGATATCATATTTTTTTACTGGACGTTATGTTACCATGAAAAACATGATTTGATTATGCTGAACAGTTGAGGGTAGATTCTCATGCTGGTATTATCTTTCTTTCTGCAAAATCATCACTTGATGATAAAAAACAGTGATTTACGGTTTGAGCAGATGATTATGTAACAAAACCATTTAGTATGGAAGAGTTGATACTCCGTATTACAGCACTCGCAGAAAGATTAGAGCCTACTCATTATTTTAAGTTGAGAGAAGTAGTTATTGATTGGAAGTGACGTTTAGCAAAAAAAGAATGAAAACATGTTCATTTGACACCGATAGAACGAGAAGTTGTCTGATGTTTATTGCGTAATAGATGAACAATTTGTCGAAGAGCAGACTTGATAGAGTATGTGTGGGGTACTGATGCGATGTTTGGTATGAACAGATCGTTGGATGTAGCGATTACAAATATTAGAAAGAAATTATGAAAAGAATTTATCGAAACGCTCCCAGGAATTTGATATCAATTATGAACCAAGAGATAGGGCTGGAGTGAAGTGGTTCTATTTTTTTAAACCCATCTTAACATTATCTTAACATCCATCCGTATAGTTAGAGTAATTTTATTTTTTTATGAAAATTCCATGAAAACACTTTGAGTATTCCTATGAGTATGAGTTGTTGCTTTGTCAGCAAGTTTTGTACCAGCTGTGTGAGCGTATGAAGTCCAATGATGTGGTGATAAAACAGAACAATCATCACAAGTATCTGTTATAGAACAATCATTTGCTTATAACCATACAGCTACAAAAAATCCAACAGTAGAGTTGGTAAAAATGATGATTAGTCGTCAGTCTGTTCATCAGTTGGAATCAGTACAAGCAATGTTGGAACGTTTTGAAGAAAGAATTCCATCTACAGATGCTAGATTTGAACTGCTGCAAACACTAAAAAGACATGTTGCTGTGACACTTTGACAAAAATCAGCACCATGATCAATTGTTGATGTTGCTGTAGCTAGTGAGCAATTTCCTACACTTGTTGCTGCTGTACAAGCTGCAGATCTTGTAGATGTATTAGCAACATGATGACCATTTACTGTCTTTGCTCCAACTGAAGAGGCGTTTGCAGCACTGCTCAACGCTTTGGAGCTTTCAGCTGAAGAATTGTTGGCTAATACAGAATTATTGACAAGTGTGTTGACCTATCATGTCTTGCCTGGTATATATATTGCTAGTGATGTAGTATGATTGTCACAAGCAACAATGATTGAAACAGTTCAGTGAGCATCTGTCACAATCAATTCAAATAACGGACAACCAACAATTGATAATGCTGCAATTGTAGGTACAGATATATTTGGTTCAAACGGAGTTATACATGTTATTGATGAAGTGATTTTGCCTCCGTTATAAAACTATTGAAAAAGTTATAACATCTTAGAACACTGCGCGAAGTAAATAACATAATTACGTAGGTTTTCTTTGTATCGTTGAGTTCTTTATGTTTTAAAACTACTATCATATGCTTTTGAGCCTTTGATAGTAGTTTTTTATGTTAGTGGAAATATTTTTACTGTATAGACTTTTTCTTTTTTTTGTTTTGTAAAAGGTGTGAAGTTTTTTATAGTGATGTTAGCTTATTGAGTATGTTGTATGAACAATCCAATGTTGAAATTGTATATTGAACAGAGATATTCCTCAATGCTTATGTTTTAGTTTGTTTATTGTCGTATGAGTGATCAACATATTCTTTTTTTGACAACAACATATCCTACGTTTACGGATGGTGATTGAACACCAGCATTTGTTCATGAACTTGCAAAAAGAGTGTCTGCTTGATCAAAAAAAGTGGTAATTTTAACACCACGTAGACCAGAAAGTAAGAGTTATGAGTATATTGATGGAGTACATGTACATAGATATCCATATTTTTTTTCTGCTCGTTTTGAGCGTCTTGCTGATAGTGCTATAATGCCAAATCTCAAGAAAAATCCATGGATGATATTACAGGTGCCATCATTGATAATAAGTTGTTTTTGGCATTGTGGCGTGTTATTATGAAAATATAATATTTCTCTTATTCATGCTCATTGGTTATTTATAAACTGATTTATTGCGTGTTTATTTAAACTGTTCAAGAAAAATCTTAAAGTTATAACCACTGTACACGGAAGCGATTTGCACACATTATGAATATTCTTTACGCTTGTAAAAAAGCGAGTGGTTTATAAGTCAGATCGTGTCACTCTTGTGAGTCATTACTTATATAAGTACCTACAAAAACTCTTATGAAAAGAACGACCAGTTGAAATAGTCTCAATGTGAGTTGATGAGGAGCTCTTTCATCATGATGGTGATATATGAACGCTTAGAGAACAGTATGGTTGTACATGACCGGTTATGCTTTTTGTATGAAGACTTGCTCCAGAAAAATGAGTAGACAGAATTTTAGGACTCATGCCAGATCTTTGTGCTCATATTCCTGATGTAAAATTATTAATAGTTTGAGATGGTCCATCCCTACAAGCATTACAAACACAAGTAGACACACTGTGAATCCAAGATGCTGTAGAGTTTATATGAGCTGTTTCTTATAAAGATTTGCCACAATATTATCGCTTGGCAGATCTTTTTATTTCATGATCTTATAAAGAGTCGTTTGGATTGGTTGCTGTGGAAGCGTTATTATGTAACACTCCTGTAGTTGCGCCTAAGTGATTGTGAATTGATGAGATTGTAGTACATTGACAAACATGATATTTTTATACAACACAGCAAGAAGCATTAGAAAGTTGTCTCGCAGTTTTGCAACAAACAACAACATATCAAACTTATAGAGAATCAGTTATAGAAAAGTATTGATGGTGATCAGTTACGAGAGTATTTCTTAGATTGTATGATACAGTGTAGTTGAAACTACTTTATTTTTATGTCTTGTTCGTACGAATGAAATATTGGATGACAGTATGATTATGAATAGTTTTGAGTTTTTTCCTTATCAATATTTTTACTCTCTCTGTTCCTTGAGCAATTTTTCATACACCTGATGAATTAGCAAATTTTATTGTTGTTCAAGAGTATTGAACATCTTGAAAGATGTTTTTACAAGCTCCTTATTTGGATATCGATCATGGAAATAATTTGCATCCTAGATGATTTCTTACACATAATGAACGTTTAGTACCTTTTAATTTTTTATGATTACCTCTTATATACTGACCATTTTATGCATTTTTTGCTGAGTATGTACACTTTCTCAATAGTGTCTTTTTCTTTTTGATTATGGTTTTTGCTTACTCACTAGCTCGTTTATGGTTTGATATAAAAAAAGAGATGATTTGAATAGTATTTCTTGTTGTGTTATCATCACTGCCATTACTGTTTTACTATAATTTCCCATACTATAATATAGTTCCATTTTTGACGTTTTTTGTCCTCTTTTTATATTATATTCAACGTTTTCATTATACCAATAAGATACTGTATCTCTATCTTGGAGTTCTCTTTGCACTTTTTGCAATACGAATGAGGTACGAACAGGTTTTATTTATTTGACTCTTTATGATGATAGTGTTTATACAGCACCGTCGTCTTTATTTCAAAAGGAAAAATCTCTTAAGAGATATATTATGAGTTATTTTCATGGGTATAGTAGTGTTTGTCGTACCTTTACTGACACTCAATAAGTCATTATATGGTACGCCTTTGACATACTGATATAGTTTATTTACACAAACATTTTTTGCTGAAGAAAGAACATGAACGAGACAACAAGCAATTATAAATACTCTCTATCAAGGTCATCAATTTGACCTTGGAGTATTGTGGATCAATCTCAAAAATAATCTTTTTTTGATTGCTCCAATCTTTTTTTTACTGGCGTATAGTGTCTTATGGAAAAGAGCCATACTCAAACGTAATTGGCCATACTTGCTATTAAGTTGTTACATCATATTTTATACATGAATGTCTCCAACTTACGGGAGTGGTATAGATACTGTAACTCTCCATGGATCTATACCAAGATATTTTTTTGTTTTGTACTTTATAGCTCTATTTCTTGTCTTAAAGCCATTACTATCAATAAAAAAGTGGCTCGCGCTTGCTGTGTGTTTCGTACTTTTCAATAAAAGTTTGTTTTTTACAGATGTATCAAGAATTTTAACATCATTTGATGGATATAATGACGCAATTGCTCTGATGCAGCCTCATCTTTCACAAGATGCTTATCTCATAACAACCGTGGAGGATAAATTCACATATATTCTGGCTCATCAGATAACTCGATGGTGTTGAATAGACTGTGATGAACATTTTGAAAAAAATAAGTATATGCTTATCGAAACTATTCGCCATTTACTGCAACAATGAGAAGAGGTTTTTGCTTTGGAGTCTAGAAGATTTTCTTCAGATTATCACTTTGGAGAGTTTAGAAAATGAGGAATTACAATCTCTCATATTGAATGAAATCTCTATCAATTATCACTGTAGCAGTATAGATGTCTAAGGAAAAAAATCATATTCTTGATACTTGTCTGCTGTCTTAAGAGTAGTGTAAGTGTTCTAAAAAGCTATTGTGTTATTTCCCTCTTAAAAGAGTTTTGTAAAATGCAGTGCTTTTTTCCCAATTAAGGAGTAAGACACTTCCTGCAAAACATCATCAAATAACTATGAGTATTAAAAAATTTATAGCACTCATGGATGATCGAGGAATGAAATCATAAGTGTATGTTCAGAGAAAATATAACCCAATAAACAACAAAAGATGTTTACTATGTGCTTTTCGATGTACCTTAATTGGACAGAGTGAATGTACATATCTAGTACTCAGAACACTCATAATAGTCCAAGCAGTTACCGTAGCAATAATAGCTCATCGCATGCCAAAGAGTGGAATTAGGAGAGTATTGAGAATTATGTTTATAAGCAGTGCATATCGAATAATTTTGGTTCTTGCTGTCGAATCTCATACGCCCATCATTACTGCAAAATTTAGGGAAAATAAAATATTTGTAATTATAAAAGGCGCTACAATACTAAACATTTCTCATGAAAGCATATATTGACTTCCATACAAGACGGTTGCAACTTTAGTCCCATATACCATAAAATATACTCACAGTAATGCTATAAACAACAATAAGATATTATAAAAGTACTCTATGAGTAATGAGAGTTTTTTGGTTTGTTGTTTGACGTAAATTTCTGAAATAATTGGGAATAAATATCCTAATAATGGCCCAATGAGATAGACGCTCATCATCATTAAACTCACATAATTACTGTATAATCAAGCATCTTCTCATCCAAGAAACAAGATAACCATCTGTTGATCAATCTGATTGAGTACAAGAATTGCACTTGATCATATTGTTGCGACAACACCAAACGAGAAATATTTACTATTATAGATTTTATCTCGATAGATATTCATTGTTTTGAGTATAGTTGGTTCTGACTGGTAGAGTAGAATAACACTAATAAGTGCTGTAAGTACTATTCATATTCACCATGCTCGAGCATACGCAGTAACTGTTGTTGATCATACTATAAATAAGAGTCATACTCATAATGAAACAAAAAATTTTCTCAAAAATTCTATGAGTTGATTTGTTTTGATGTTTTGTATTGCTTCAAAGTATGCTCTGACAGTATCAAGTATGCCAAATCATATCAAACAGAGTAACATAGGTATTAAGATACTTTTATACTGTAGTGATCCAAAATATCATAGGGCAATCTGTTCAGAAAAAAGCAAAGTAAAAACAATAAGAATTCATGAAATGACCATTCTCATCAGGAGATTTTGTCTAATGAGATTATGTGCTTGAGATATTTCGTTGTTGATATAATGTTTTGGTAAAAAAAATTTCATTGCAGGGGATAATCCTGCACTAGAAAAAGTGAGTGTGAGAAAAATAATTCAAATGACCGAATAAATAACACCAAAATCAGCAATAGGGATACTATGTGAAAGCATTACTCTGACAAGATAGAGGAGTGGTGCTCACAAAATGGTAAAAATATAAATCCAAGATCACTTATTGATGATTTTATGGTGGAGGGTCTCTTCTTTGAACATATGAAAGATACTAGTAATTTTTCTACCAATTACAAGCATCCTATCAAAAAATACCAGGCAGAGAGAAAAGAAAAAATCTATTTGAAATTGCGCTCTAAACAACTACAATTACTGTATGATATCCTGAAATAATACTATAAAAAAAATATTCTATCGAATAGGAGGGTGAGTGTTGGTTGTATGAGCCAATATTTTTTTATGGTTTTCTTATGCTGGTTCATCATCATCATTAACAACAGATATTGATCTTCTTTTCTCTCGTGGAGATTACACCACTATTATTGCTCACTCAGATCAGTATGCACAACTTGATACTCGTGATTTGGAGAAACTCGTCCTTTCATTTATGAAATTATGATACTATCAAGAAGCATACACAATACTTGATACAAGGCCATTGATTGATCCAACACTCCAACAATTACATAGAATTTTAGTGTTTTATAATCAAGAAGATTGGAATAAAATTCTTGATTTTTTACGTGGACGTTCTGACCCTAATCCCGCAGTGAGATCGTTATTTTTACAGATGAGAGCAAAAGCATTGTATAACAAAAGAATGTATTTTGACGCTGCAATGATAGCAACTGATGCAGTATCAATTGATCCGTTAGCATCTGCACCTACAGCATTACAAGCTATGATACTTGCATCACAAAGAGAACGACAAGAAGCATTTATATTTTTTGAGAGAGCTGAAAATCTTGGATCATATGTCGGTGATCAGTACTGGTACTATAAATGACTATCCGAGTTTTATACGAGAAATCGTGAAGATATGCTTGAGAGTTTTGCAAACATTTCACCAGAGTCTGAGTATATGTATGCAGTCCATGTTTTTATAGCTAGACATTGGATCGAAAACCAAGAATATGATCGTGCGCTTGAACAGTTGTATACAGCCGAAAGTCTTGATCCATCTGCGCGGTCTCATAAAATGCGAACATGAAAAGCATTTAACAGAATGTGAGATCATCAAAGAGCGTTACAAGCACAGCAGATTGCATTTGAGCGTTCTGGTACGTCTCCACACCCAGAGTTACTTGCTGATATGCTTGAATCTTTAGTGAACACAAATAGTCACGAACAATTACGTACAATTCTTACCTTACTGCCTGACCGTATAGGAACTAATCAGATGCATCATGAGCATTTTATTCGTTGATTGTTGAGAGCTTGATTGTATGAACAAGCATATCTCCAATGAATCAGATCTATTGAAATATTGGATCGTATGCAAGATACCACAACAATACAATTACATGATATGGTCATGCAAGCCATTATTCATTCCTTAATAGAAAATACATGAACTGCCTTCGAACAGGAACGATTAGATCGTTTAGTTGCATATCATTGATCGATGGACAAAAGTCGTTTTTTATACATGGCCCTTTGGGATTATAAACAATGAGATACAAGTAGTGCAATGCGTGCAATACATGAAATAGATCCAACTGCAACAGCTCATGATTTACGTATTATCCAGATTCTTCATCATCTTATGGCAAATAATCCAAGATGAGCGATCCAAAGGCTTTTAGGTTTTTCAGATGACCCAGATATGGATATTGATTTTCAGTGGCTCAAATGGAAAGCAATGTCATTACTACAAGATTGAGCAGCAGCATATCGTGAAGAAACGGAAGGTCGTTTGAGAGCATTACAGCAATTAACGAACGAACACAAAGAAAGTGAAGATATCAATCAATTATTTTTGAGACGTTTCAATACGTGGTTGGTGTATATGAGACCATTTTATCAATAATATTGATATATGCATAAAAAATCCCTTCATAGTAGTATGATACTTATAGGAGTAGTTCTGATACAAGCATTTCTGTGGAGTATAATCACAAACAACTATGAGTTAATGTGGTTAGCAATATATAATGTGCTGATTATTTTTTTTCTTTTACACAAACAGATACTTTCAGTGCTTTGAGTATCTGATGAACATATTACGTCTATGAGAAATGTAGTGAAACACGTCTTTCAAAAATACTGTTATGTTTTCTTGTTTTGTTTGCTTCTTTGGTGGATATTATTTTGGTTACTTCGTGGATATGGACTTGAGAATCTTTTTATAGTAGGAAGTATTATATTGGCAGCATCAATATTGGATGATTTTTCTTGGTATAAGAGGTGATTATATCGAAATACACAGAGATTGACGTATCATGATATCGTTTTATGATCGACAATAATCGTTTTACTTGCTTTGTTGTCAGCATATCGAGTTGTTGATAATCCTTTTTCTTATGCACTTATTTTGTTAGTATGAGTATGTTGTTATACTGTTTTATGGAAGCTCTGAACACAGAATGATAAGTGACCATCTCGAAAATCACCATTTTGGCTAGTATTATTTACTGCTTTTTTATTTTCTCTCTTGCGGTGACTGCTAAATTGAGTAGTATAGTAGTTGATAAAGAGTGTGTCCTGAGAGGATATATTTAGTAAAACAGTAGTTTTGTAAGCCGTTTCATAGCATAAAAAATAATATCTTTCTTATGTTATAGATACTTCTAGCATAAAAAGTTTTATTTGATATAACAATGGTCATGTATTATATTGTCTTAGTCATGTCATTCTTAGCAACAGTATGATCATTATATTATTGATGGTTCTGAGATCCAGTACTGAACATACAAACTTGAGAGTATTTTTTGTGGAGTAATGCGTATCCTCCATGCGAGCTTTGTTGGTTTGCAAGAGTGTTGATGTATCCTATTTTGATTATTGCATTGTTGTGATGGAAGAAAAAATCATTTGATACTGTACTTGTTTTAGTGCTTTCTTGACTGTGAATCCTACTTGAGACATATCAATATTGGTTTCAAATGACCAAAAGTGAAGGAGAAGTACAATCAGTAATTTGTTGATTAGATCCTGGATCTTCATGTGCAGCTACTGAAGTAATCTATTGGTGATTTATCACCGTACCATTTCTTTGTTTAGTTGCATTTATAACTATTTTCATAGCGACATTACGCAAGCACAAACAGATGCGTATGAAAACGAATAAAGAGGACTTATTATAGTAATGAGTACATACATTTTAATTGAGAGTAGATAGTGCTTACTCTTTTAGAAGCATTTTTAAGAACACGTGAGAAATTGTTAGAGAGCTATCTGTACAGATACTCTCTTTTTTGTTAAAAGCTCTTAGTCGTAGTGTATTTCAACAAGATCAGAAAAAAAATGTATTGTGTGGAGAGAGTACTCTTTCATACATGGTGTTTTATGAGTTTTTCAGTTATTTGATAATTTTTTTCTAAAAAGTCGTCTATTTTTTGCTTTTTTTGTTTTTTGTCTTTATACTTAACTATTAGTACTTATTTATTCTTATTTTATATACCAATGAAAAATATATATCTTCTTCTCGTAGCGTTTGTTGTAGCAGCATTTCCATCAGTTGTGTTGTGAGCTTATTGATGATGATCAGCATCATCAGTATCTCTCTCAAGCATAGTCTTGCAAAAAGACGACTGTCCAGATGGGGACTACTCACCAAGCTTTTATGATGGTGATTGCGGTGTGCCACCGTATGAGACCCTTGATGAGCAAGATGAAGCTGTTTGAGTTCTCCTGAGATGAGTAGTTTTTGATGATTTGAACGGAAATTGAGTACAAGATAATAGAGAACCATGATTTCCTTGAGTGCTTGTGACACTCAAAAATCAAGAATGAGTGACTGTTGATACTGCAGTAAGTGCTACATCATGAATGTATGAATTTCATGATATAATGCCTTGAAGTTATGTGATTTCATTTACACTCTCAAATAGTGTATCACAGAGTTTTTATAGACAACTGCTTGCTTTATTTGTCCCTTCTGTCAGCGCAGCAACCTATTATGAATTTCCTGTGACAGTCTCTTCATATACAACAGCATGAGAGTCACAAACACTGGTGAGTATACCTGTAGTAGATGGAGAAATTAATGTTGCTGCATTACAGTGAGTATTGCAATGATCTACCCTGCAGAGTGATACTCAAGAAGAAGACTGAGATGATCATGTATCATTTACAACTCAAGGTGCATCACTTGCTCCTACTAATAGTTCAATAACAAGTATTATTCGTTGAAACAATCCAACAACCTTATCAGCAACTTCTGTACCAACATCTCCAAATCAATGAATTGTACTTCCTGCATTTTTACCAAATACTTGAGCGACTGTAGAGTAGTATTGTTTATATCATATGAATGAAAAAATGTAGTAATAGACTGCATTTTTTTTATGTCAACAAGTCATAGTGTATTCTCCTTATATGAAAACCGTAAAGTACTTATTAGTATTGGATTATTTGCTTTAATTTATACTATTTAGTAGTATTATACTTGTTTTTTATTAATTACAAACAATCTTATGAAAGAACAAACATGAATGAAAACAAGTGAAGTAGTAAATGTACTGACTCTTGCACTTGTTGTAGTTATTTTAATTCTTTGATTAACAGGTAATTTTGGATCGTCAGCTACTTCTCCTGCACCTGCACC
>SKJI01000021.1 GCA_007115995.1 candidate division SR1 bacterium | reverse complement strand
TTGTTCATTGTAGTTGTGTTATACATAGCTAAATAGTCAGCATATAAAAGTGCGAGCACTTCTTATTTTACTGACAATTTAACTTGAGTTCAACATTGACAGTTTAACTGGGTTTCTACAATACTTTATATTAGATTTGCAATGTAAGAAATATTCATTATAAACTATTAAGTATTTAGTATTAATACTTAATAGTAATGAAAGAAAGCACACGAAAATGAATACTGGAGTTTATTGAAAAAAAACAGCCAGTAAGGCCCGTTGATATTATTGATGCTGCATGACTAAGCGAAGTTCGTGTCCATGCTATTTTGAATTATTTGCTAAAAGAGAATCTTATAACTAGATTTTGATCTAGACCTCGTGTATACTATGAAATTGCTTCCAAGAATGATGAGACTGTTAGTTTCTCACGTAGTGAAGAGCAACTATTGAAAGAAAAATATCTCTATATTGATGCGAGATGAAAAAGATATTCTAGTGTACAGTGATTTATGCAATGGTGTAAAAAATGAAATCATAATCCTCAAAAGAAAATTAAAGATTATCTACAAATTATGGAATATACAGATTCACTTAGGTGAACATGTTGATTAATTAATGCTTATGATTGATTCTCAAAGAAAATCAACGACCCACAATTAGATATATTACTTTTTTTGGATATATATCAAGTGATGGAGTTTTGAAAATCGAAACTAGCAAGTTTGGCTTATTATGCTAAACAGTCTCAAAGTCAAGCATTAGTAAAGGAAGTTATAAATTTAACAAAGGAAAAAATTACATGTCTTCAATCAGAAAATGATTTTGATGCAGTATGTTTTATTCCACGATCTATACCAAGAGAGTTACAGTTAATGAAAGAACTTAAGCGTTGATGGAAAATTGAGTTACCAAATGTACTACTTGAAAAGGCAATGCGTGATATTATTGTCCCACAAAAATCATTAAAGAACACAAAGGAAAGAATTTTAAATGCCCGTGAGACTATTTTAGTTTGAAAGAATAATTGAAAATACAATCATGTTTTATTGATAGACGATTTTGTTTGATCAGGATGAACAATGAATGAGTCTGCTCGTAAATTGAGAGATGCAGGAATAGCTAAAAGAATTACTTGATTGTCTTTGGTTTGAAATATTGATATGAAATATGAAGTAATTAAAGAGATATAAAGGTTATTTCCCCAAATACTCTCAAAATTTTCCAAATTCGAGAAATTCCAGTTGTTTAGTGGAGTAGTGAGGTACTTTGAGGAAAAAGTTCGCAACTGCGTTATCGTGCTCCACATTACAGTAATCAGATTGGGATAACTTGCCCAAAGTTAAGAAAATAAGTGATATTTCAGGAGTGTGCAATCCTTGATCAAAAGTATCTCTGAAGATTCAGTAGGAGATACTTTTTTATTACTGAAAAATTCTAGAAATCCTTGAATTATTCTCCTTATTTAAATATATTCATACATAATTTTTATTGTTTTACACCTTCTCAAATAATGAAAACAGCATACAAAGATATGTTTCCGCACGATTTTGATAGGGCGAAAGAAAGGAATAGTATTGCGTTTCTGCCTATTTGAGCACTGGAGCGACATTGATATCACAATGCGTTATGATTGGATTGTTTAAAACCTGAAAAAATACTCAATTTGGTTGCTGAAAAAATTTGATGAGTTGTGTTTCCTTCTCTTTATCTGTGATATGATTTATACCCACATTTGGATATAAAACTAAAACCAAATAAAGCCTACGATTGTTATCATATAGAGCCTGAACTATATAATGATTTAATTCGTTGATATGTGCTCAGAATGAAACACATATGATTTCAAAGAGTTTTTATCTTATCGTGACACTATCCAAATAAAACTATTTTAGAGGAGACATGTAAAAATTTATCTGATAATAAAGAGGGGTTTCAAGTCAGTGTACATACGGAAGTCGATTTTGTTCCAAATCAGGAAGGAGATCACGCTTGAAAGCGAGAAACATCACTACTCATGGCTACTCATCCTACGCATGTTGATCTGAGTTTGATGGAATGAAAAGAAAACAGATTACTGTGAGTAAAATGAGAAGACCCATCGCTTTCCGACAAAAAACGATGAGAAGAAATGATTAATCTTATCGTTTCAAATATTTGTGATTATTTATAATCCATCTTTTCAGAAGTTCTTTTTAATTCTTTGGCTATCGTGGTTTTCTTTTTGATTTTTATGATAGATTTCGATGAAAGTGATTTCTGAAAATTCTATAGTTTCAGTGTCTTCCATATAACGGTAGATAATTCTTATTCAGCTATTCTTTGAGTTCTTAGCAATGCTTCTACACACGAATTTTTTGACTTTGTAAAACTTTCATTCCACTGATTCTCATAGTCAATTGATAGCTATGTGCTGTCTTGGATCCATTTTTAAAACCTTACAAAAAAGCTCAAAATCCTTCGCCAGTGTTTTCCGTTTCTTGGCAAGTTTTTTGAACTCATGAGTAAACTCTTCGTGTTGTAAAAAATGAACCATTACTCATCATCTTCAACTTTTAAATTATGATGATTTGATACAAATGATTCTTTGCGGTAAAATACGAGAGCAGGTTCAATTTCTTCTCAGTGTTTACTTGTAGAAGAGTAGGGGATGTCGTTATGTGATCGCTCACTTAATGCAGATGCTGTCCAATGTCAATATTTTTGCAAAACATCTGTTACGATTTCTATCGGAGTTGGTAAATCATCGTAAGGAGTGTAGTTATCATCGGGTTGTTTGTGTTTGTTTCGTATAGTATCAAAAATAGCGAGATCTGGCTCTGCAATTGCTTTTACTTTCTTTTGTGCGTGTCAGTGAAACGAAGCAGTCACACGTTTTATTAGTCAGTCTTGTTCCATCTCTTCTAATATCTTTGTGATATTTTTAGGTATTGGACCATATGGCATTTTTATGTACTTCTCGTTACTAATAAGTTCTCATGTCCACTCGTAGTAGTTGAAGTCAGTAAAATAGAGGAGTTTATTGAGTAGAGTTTCTCAAAAATTTTCCCTATCTGTGAGTTTACTTGCTATATAGAGAATTAATTGCTTTACAACATAGTGCGGATCATTTGTTGTATTTTTCTGTTCGATTGTAACTACCTCCCCAAGAAGTTCATTTGGATCACATTCAAAAACAACTGCAAATTTAGTGAGCTCTTCCGTCGAGATTTTTCTATTTCATAATTCTATTTGACTGAGAGATGCTCTATTGATGTCGACAAGGGTAGCGAGTTCTTGTTGAGACAAGTTAAGTTTTTCTCTCATTAGTTTAATTCTATTTGCAGTAGTCATCGTGATTTACTAATAGAGTAAATATGATGATTATACAAATATTTATCAAATTTGCAAGTAATTTGATGTATTTTCTATCAAGAATAATTTTGTTTCGTCCACAAACGTTGCTTGATAACTCAGGGGAGTTATAAAAAGCATACCTTAACTAAAGTATTTCTTGTATTCTTTTAGATTCAAAAGATAGTTTTCTGTCCATATATATGTTCCTCATATAAAATGTTGCATAAAATACAACAAAATGTTGCAAAAACGCAACATCTTCTGCAACATTGTTAGGGTAGGGTGATGGGTTTTAATCTATTTTTTTGAAATATCGAAAAATCTTTCGAAAAATCTTGATAATTTGTCGAGAACGTTTTCAGTTTTTTTGGTATATTCACGGTTTGGAGTGAAACGACTCATTTTGGGAAGTATTTTTGTAATACCTGTTCCAGTAGTTGAGATTGAGCCGTCTCTAAAGGCGTTTTTTATAAACTGGTACGTTTCCTCATAATGCAATTTTTCTTCTGCGATAATTTTTTCTAACTCTTCTTGTTTCTTTTTTTCTACAAATGCAATCCAATCTCAATCTACTACTGAAGATATATCAAGCGATTGGATGAATTGTTCAATAAGATCTTTTTTGTTACGAAGCTCTACGCTAGAATCGATAGCTTTGTTGATATCAATAAG